>JBAUFO010000157.1:0-36620 GCA_049679185.1 Candidatus Zixiibacteriota bacterium | reverse complement strand
AGAGTTGCCTGGTGGTCAGTCGGTTTGGGATCGGGGCACCGCCAGCTGCAGCGGGATTTATTGTCATGGTAATTTTCCTGGTGGTAAGATAGCGAATGCTCCGGTATGGACCTCTTCCGATCAGGCTGGGTGCGGCTCATGTCATGATGTGGGGGACGATCCGGCAAGCCTGGGGGGGAAACACTGGAAGCACGTACAAATTAAGGACTTGTTGTGCAGTCGCTGCCATTCTTCAACCGTGGATTCTACGTTGAATATCATCGGGACGAGTGTTCACCTCGACGGCCAGAATCAGGTGAGTTTCTCGACCGGTCAGGGTAGCTATGATAACTGGACCTGTTCCAGCTTGGAAAACGAGTGTCATCGTCCTCGAAGTTGGTACAAGGGCCGTTAGCATGACTGCAGAATGTTTGGCTGTTCAGTTGGAGCGTAATCTTCGATACGAACCTTAGAGGCGAAGTCAAAGTATAGCTTGGCGTAAAGGATTAATCAAGGAATGACAGAATAATGAAAACCCAACTTCCCATAGCCATAGCCTTTCTCTCCGGATTCATCATGGTGATTGCCTTCTTTGTTCCGGAGACGAATCTGGAGAACTTCAGCCAGAACCTTCTCACCTTCGTGACCATAGTGGGCGGGTTCACCCTGCTCTTGGGGATCGTCAGCATCATGCGGGCAAACGTCCAGGTGGTGGTCAAGAGAGGTAAGGAATGGGGCTTTAAGCTCCTTTTGATTCTGATGCTTTTGACCATGTCGATCTCCAGCTTCATCTGGGGAACCCGGGAGGGAACCGTATATCACTGGATGTTTCAGAACATGCAGGCTCCCATGATGTCCACCATGTTTTCACTTCTGGCGTTCTTCATCGCCTCGGCTGCATATCGCGCCTTCCGGGCGCGCACCAAGGAGGCCACCATCCTTCTGGTTACTTCGGTGATCGTGATGCTGGGAAGAATTCCCCTGGGACAATTCTTGTGGGATAAGTTGCCCGTGTACACCGATTGGATAATGGCATATCCCAACCTGGCGGTGCAGAGAGGAATAATTATCGGTGCCGCTTTAGGGGCGGCGTCCATGTCCTTAAGGATAATCTTAGGGATAGAGAGAACCTATATGGGAAAAGGATAACGGATGAGGGGTGTAGACACGATGTTCGGCGGGGCGGGATGAATTCCCGTCCCTATGGGAAAAAAGAAGGCTGTATTTCATGGGGCGGGGTTCATCCTGCCCTTCGGTCCTGCCTCGCACTGAGTGCGCTTCCTTCGACACTGAGTCTCAGGACGAAGTGCAGGGTCGAAGGAAAGGGTATTCAGCCCCGCCGGAGAAAGGCGAATAAGTCCGGATGAGCGGAACTGAAGAAAGAGAAGAGCTGGAATTGAAGCGCAAGATCAGGCCCAAATTCCATAAGGCCTTGATCGGAGCCCTGATAATAAGTCTCATCCTTGCGGTGCTGCTTATTATGTTCTTGAACAGGTACCTTTCCAGGTCCACTAGGGAAGACGATGGATGGCTGGACCGAACGACACCGGTGGTGGCCATGCAGTCAGGCAATCTACTTGAGGAGCATGATTTCATTATATAAGTGATGTGAAAGGGCGAATGATCCCTTGCACAGAACTGCAGGAGGAGAAGATGAGACGAAAGAGTTTTTGGACGATCGTTTTCGGAATAATCCTTATACTGGTTGGGATTCTGGCCCTTTTGGACAGCCTGGAGGTGGTCCGCTTCTGGTATGCCCTGGGGAAGCTGTGGCCCCTGGTTCTGATCGCAGTGGGCCTTTGGCTACTGTTGAAGAGGCGCCACGTTGTCTGGGATGAGAAAGTGGAGATAAAAGAGGGCAAGAAATACTCGAAAGCCTTCGGCGACTTGAAAATCGATGCCGCAGGAATGGACCCGCACGGAATGGACGTGGAGATGGGATTCGGTGATCTGGACGTCAATCTGACCAAGGCCAGTCTCTCCGAGCGGGAGAACGTGATTCATCTGGCGCTGGGATTCGGAGACATCAGGGTGTGGATACCTTCGGAGGTGAAAGCCAAAATCTCAGCCGGCTGTGGTGCTGGAGATATCGACGTACTGGGAAGGACCACGGACGGTCTTGGCAAGAGTTCGGACTATCAGGATGAAGGCTACGAGTCGGCTCAGAAAAGGCTGAGAATCCATGCCAAGATCGGGTTTGGTGATATAAAGATATCGAGAGTTTGAGGTAAACGAAGGGAGGAATGATGACTCGTCCGTCTGAAAAGATACCGGATGTAAAAGTCACGGTTAAGAGCATCAAAGGAAAATGCTCCCTGGGACACCAGGTGGGAGAAGAGTTTATCTTCAAGGGTGGCATAGCCCCCGGTGGTTTGTGCACCGAGGGAATGTTGACCGTGATACCCGCCGCCAGAACGCTGATGTTCGGTGGCACTCACTTCTGGGAAAAGGACAAGGATGCCATCTCGGTCTGCTGTCCCGATGCTGAGAACCTGGTGGTGTTTGAAATAAGAAGAATTTAGCCCGGGGTGCGCTCAGACCCGATGACCGCTCGGTCTGGACATAGCCTGTTTAGCATCGGTCGTCTTCAGGGAGAAAGAAGAAGGGTGGATATTAACCTGTGAACAGAAAACCCGGAATGTTCTCGAAGCTCCAGGAAATTGACCGGAGATACATCTTCCTCTTCATCGGGATGGCTGCATTTGTCCCGTTGATATTCCCCCTGGGGTTACCGCTGGGCGTGACTCCGTCGTCTGAGAATCTCTTCAATGCGGTGGACAGCTTAAAAGAGGGTTCGGTGGTGATCCTAACCTTCGACTACTACCCTTCCACCCTGCCAGAGACCCAGCCCATGTCTTATGCGGCGCTTCGACATCTGTTCCGCAAGAACCTTCGGGTAATCACCTGCACCGTCATCCCCTTAGGCGCTCTTTCGGTCATGGAGGAGGTGGTCAATAACGTGGCCCGGGAATATGATAAAGAGTATGGGGTGGACTACGTGAACTTAGGATACAAGTATGGTTATGTTGCGGTTATGCTGGGCATGGGTAGAAGAATCGCAGACATCTTCCCGCGGGACAACTACAATACCAAATTGGAGGATATTCCTCTGATGCAGGATGTCCAAAACTACGATGACGTCGACTTCCTCTTCGCGGTCGCGGACAATGCCACGGTGGATTACTGGGTCTCCCTGGTGAATGCACAGTTTGGGTTGCCCATGGGGGCAGGGGTGACCGCGGTGATGGCGCCCAAGTCATACTCTTTCCTGCAGACCGGACAGATGGTTGGCCTTCTTGGGGGAATGAAGGGCGCGGCGGAATACGAGAAACTGAGCCGGAATCCCGGCAGTGCCACAAGGGGAATGGACCCACAGTCGATCATCCATCTCCTTATCATCATCTTCATCGTGCTGGGAAACATCGGGTATTTTCTGGCCAAACGATAGAAAGTTCGAAATTGGAGCATTGAAAAAACCGGGAATAGAATGAAAACCTCTCCCCCTTTTGTCCCCCTCTCCATTTTATGGAGAGGGGTTCACCCTGAAGGGATTCACCCTGAAGGGGAGATAGGGGGTGAGGTAAGAAACAGTCTCATTTTTGAATTGCAGTTTTGAACTTTTCTCTTTGAATCTTGAATTTGACTGAGCTATGAACTTAGAATTCATCGGAATCACGCTGGCCGCACTTCTGACGCTGTGTATTTACAGCTTCCTGTATAAGGATAATCCGTTCTACAAGTTTGCCGAGCACATCTTCGCCGGGCTGTCGGCCGGATACTATGTGGGACTGGTGTGGCACTCGGTCATTAAGGTACAGCTTATCGGCCCACTTTTTGAAGAGGCCAAGCTTATCTTCATCATTCCAGCTGTTCTGGGGGTGTTGATGTTCACCAGGTTCATCCCCAAGATCGCCTGGCTCTCCCGCATCTCGCTGGCCTTCGTGATGGGCAACACCGCGGGAATCTTCCTGATTCAGCAACTGCACGGGCTGGTGCTTCCGCAGGTGAGAAACACCTTCACGGTGGCGCTGAATTTCTCCGGGGCGGTTTTGATCGTCGGGGTGATCTCCACCCTGATTTACTTCTACTTCTCCAAAGAACACAAGGGGGTGCTCGGACTTACCGCCGGACTGGGCATCTGGTTCATCATGATCTCCTTCGGCGCCTCTTTTGGCTACACCGTGATGGCAAGAGTCTCCCTCCTGATTGGCAGAGCCCAGTTTCTTCTTATCAATTGGCTACACCTTATCGACTGAGCCTTCACGCCGCCGCCTGACGGTTGTGGCCGTCACCTGTCTTATCCCTCTCCTCTGGGGAATAGAGAGAATTCAAAATTTAAAGGGCAAAATTCAAAGTTAGAGGATTGCAAAAGCAACGAGCAGGTCATTTTGACTTTTGAATTGCAATTCTAAACTTTTCTTTTTGAATTTTAGATTTTTCTCTCACCCTCCCCTGACACACCCAATCAAGGTAGTGGGACTTCTTGTTTACAAAGCACCGGTGGAATTGTGGTGCGGTGAGGAGATCTGTTGGGGAGACGCGCTAACACTGCGGCGGTGGGCCGCCTCTTAGGACATGATTGACTAGACAAACCACGTCCCCGAGATCAACCGTTCCGTCACAGTTGGCGTCGCCGGCTTCCGGTGGGTTAGGGGGAAGGCAACCTCTGTAGAGATAATGGATCAGATAGATGATGTCCGCCATGTCGAGAAACCCATCACCATTGGCATCGCCGGACTGGTATGATCCGAAGGTCGTCTGAATCTCAAACATCAGCTCCCAGACAGCTCGGGGGCGCTGATACTGGTGAGGATAGACGCGCGTGGGTTTATCGTCATCTTCTTGAACCTCGGATGATTCTGAACCGGGAATTGTGTAGCCGTCTTTGCGGTCGGATGAGGATTTCGGCCTGGGATTGATTCCTCCGTCTCGCCAGGCTTCAGGAGTGTTGAACCAATAAGCCAGATGATCGGCCTCATAAACCGGATAGTACGCCCCAAAAGCTGTATTTAGCGCCTCATCCTGTAAGCCGGCGCGGTACATCATGGCCGCGACGTAATATGTGGTTCCCACCCAATACTCATGGACGTATTTGTCTTCGCTGGGTACGATGGAGCCGTCGGGCATCCTGCCCAATTTGGCGCCGAAGTTGGGGTTGGGAGTAACACAGATATCATAAACCTTCTCGAGATGCGCGTTCATCTTCCAGCCAGGTAAAATGTCGGGCAAGCCATAAGCCTCGCAATACCGTTGACCACAGAGAGCGTCGCTGAAGACCGCAGTTGGGTAGTCGCTCTCCGTGTCAATTCTATAGTAATGCCCGGCCGAATCCCAGAGCTGGATGTCTAAGTTTCTCTTGGCAGCTTCCAACCAGGCTCTCACCTCCGCCCTCACCGGCTTATCCAGAATTGCAGCCATGGTATCCATGGCTTGGAGCGCACCCACCCAGAGTCCACCGCTGTACATGTCCGTTCCCCACATCCGCCAGCAATCATAAGTGTTATCGTACCCCCGAGCGTCGGGCAGCGAGTCTTTAGGCGCGGCTTCGCAGTCATAGGTCTTCATGAAGCAATAGGTGCTCTCCACCGCCGGCCAGACATACTCTAAGAAGTCAATATCGTTGTATAAAGAGAAGTATCTCCAGCATCGCTGAATGAACTTGGAGGAATTGTCGGTCAGAACGTGAAGGGAGCCCGGCCAGCAGGGTTGAGGCCGGCTCATGTATTCGTGCGGCCCCATAATGAAGAACGGATCCGCCATTCTGCAGACCCCGCTGGCAACGTCCCTGGGCGCGCCGATCTCGGGTGATGTCTGGTGAGGAACACTGGGGTTGCATTGATCATAGTGCGTTACAACATCGGCGTGACATCTCAGAAGGTCCCTCTCCATCTCCGGCCAGAATCGGGCATAGACGATCGAACTGTAATGACCCACGTTGATGTTGCCGGAAAGAGTATAGGCCTGCGATTCCATGATGAAGTTCTTGTGATCCTCCGGATGCAGACCCATGAATTCCTCAGCATGACCGGATTTCAAACCCGACTCCCAGAAAGACCCGCCGAACTGATTATAGTAAAGCTCATTGAAAGCGGCGCAGATGAGCCAGTCCGGATATCTGGGATCATCGATAAATGGCGACATCCAGGCATCGATCTGGTTCTCCCAGTGCTGATAATTCTGGAGTGCTTTCACTGCGATTTCAAAAGCATTGTCGCTTAAGGTATCAAAATGCTCGCAATATTTTTTCCACCACTGCGTGCTCGTGCCTCCTGCATAATAACTCAAGAATTCGACCACCGGAAAATCCCATGATAGTACCAGAGGCACTACTATGCTCCCTCCGGGAGGAAGCACAACCTTGGCTGCAATGGCGGCGGCAGAATCGAGCGGGTTGATGGAGTCAGGTAGCAGGCCGTCGTCCGCGAACTGGCTCCAGATGTCGCTTCCATCACCCGATCTATCCCAGCTGGCGCAGGAGATGACTACATTGTCTATGACCGTTGTGGCGATACACCATTCGGAATTCTGGGTTTCAGGAGTGTTGGAGGGATGATTTGCCTTCAGCACGATCCCGATAATGCCGGATGTCTCCACCAGGGCATTGGTGAAACCGGTTCTGGTGTGGCAACCAGCGCTGAAAGGGGGATTAGGCCAGGTGAACATCACCGATACTTCCGTGGATTCGGCAGACGGATTGCAGAATTGGAACTGCCATACAGCCACCGGATAGGAGGTCTCCTGATAATTGCGGGCTATTATCGGACTGAAGAAGTTTGCTGAAATATCGGAACTGAAGCAGTGATAAACACACCAGCCTTTAGGTTGGAGAGCGTAGTAGGTGCCCTCTCCCGGCTGAAGCCTGTTCCACGACGGCAGCATTGAAGTGTCCGCTGAAAGACACCTGACTGTCCTGTTCTCTCCCCTCTTTTCGTAGATATGAAACGCCGCCTCACGCAGCCAGACTTTTTTGTATTCCCCCACCTCATCCGCCCAGGGTCCAAAGGAGCCGCTGATATTGTACATAAACGAGCCCGCCCCGAATCCTCCCAGCGCGATTCCTCTGTTAGGGCAGTTGCTGACGCACTCTGCCGGAACGTCCCCCATGGTTCTCTGCCAGGCCCCCCGCGGAATCTCGAAGTTATTCTCTGCGAACGTAGGAGGACACACTACGAGCCAGGCAAAAAGGACGACAACAGGTAGACGCATGACACCTTCCCTTCGCGATTACGCAGAGGGTGCCATCTTTCGTTAGATAGCTGTGTTGTTACTTGAAAACAGAACGCCACCCATAACATAAGCCATTTCTCGCACAAAGCAAGCGAAATCGGCGGCTCCCGCAACCCGGGTGCAAGACAGGGAATCCTTATGCGGACAGATCGGCCCGCATCATTGAGGGTCTAGCTGGCTACTCGATAGCCAGGTATTGGGCGCGGCCACGGATTCCATCGGGGTGTCTCGAAATGCCTTGACTTTCTGGGGGCGATGCATTACAATAAAATATCGGTGGACAGATGGCGAACTTGGGTATTATGATAAGTTGTTTCAGGATGTTTCATAGTTTATTTGTCCCGCACGAGCGAGACTAAAACCGCAGCATCGTTAATGGCGACCAGAATTCAAAAATGGGTGATTTGGGCAGGGAAAGGTCGGGTACCAAGGCAATCTAGGACCCGAAGCCTATCGAGCGGGAAGCATTTGGAGGTTTCCAGGCGGCGTGGAAATAGTACAGGAACAGACGGCTGCTGCCGTTGCTTGTCACGGAGGACAACAAGGTGACTCGGGCGATCACCACGGTCAAACTGGGAATACTAGCTAGCGCGCTACGTGATCTGAGTAAGAGGGTGAAAATTCTACCTTTCGCAGGCGACGTCCCGGAAGAGGCCATTGCACTGCGTCCGCAACACTACGTTCACCCCGCTAAGTGGGGGGTGGCTGTAATCGAGTCATGGTCCAAGACCAAGGGTAAAACGGGCAGCAAGCACATTTGGGACGAGATGATTCACTTCGCTAACCATGAACGTGCCTCGGTGAACCTGAGATTTCGATATTTCATGGACGGCATTCAGCGCACCACACCCATCGGACAAGTACGAATCCGGAAGAACTCTTTCGAGACTGTACCCATTCACTTAGCACAGATAGGTGTGGCGCTGTTGCGACGGGACCGGCACACCCTGAAACCGGCTGTTGAAGAGGCAAGGCTTCTGTTGGAGTT
Source organism: Candidatus Zixiibacteriota bacterium (assembly GCA_049679185.1). Classification (GTDB taxonomy): domain Bacteria; phylum Zixibacteria; class MSB-5A5; order MSB-5A5; family SM1-73; genus SM23-73-3. The sequence goes on along the minus strand of JBAUFO010000157.1, from coordinate 28,426 downwards.
CCCGAGCGCTTTCGTTCGTTCAGAAACCAATATCAGTGAGCTAAAGACTGACATCCTCGCCGAAATCGCGCACAAGGCGGGAAAAAGCCTACAGACAGTTGACACTTCGTTCCGAGTCGCCAAGCTTAAAGAGTCTGAAGCTCACGACATGAAGGACGTGGTGGAATTGGATGGCATAAAATACCCAAGAATTCCTACCGACGAGCTATGGAACTGGTGTACGGACCCAGCACAGTTTCGCAGTCAGGCCCGACGGTGGACCACGCGCTATAGAGATATTGTAGAGCAGCACCTCTACGATAAGGCTCTGCAACGCGCACAGGCTACGGCAGACCCCGCCCACTATGACTTTGTGGTCAAGGACGGGTCATTAACTCATGCGCGCGGAGAGGTTGTGAAAAGGGCACTGGGCGTCATCAAGAACTTCGGAACCATCTTCCTTGATCGGTCGCAGATGGTAAAGGTACTTGGCCTTCCTTATGGATACAGAAGTCCTGTTTTCACCAAGACGAGACCGGAAGGGGACCCAGACGAATCAGACATTTACGACCCTGAAGCCCCCGGCAGGAAGCTGAAACTTGTTTCATGGTATGTTCGCATCAGGCCAGTCGAGCATCACGACCCTCTGTGGGGTTTGCTGAGAGTTGAAATGCATGTCGATTCGCTAGCCTCCCAGGGGCACATAGGCAGATGGAATGAGAAGGATACAGACCTTATCGATGCTGTTTCTCAACAGTTGGCCCTCGAAGCAAGTCCCACCAGCCAACCTGACCCGCGTTGGAGCAATCTACTTTATCCCATCAGGTGCTGCGAAAGGTATTTGCGCTCAAGGGCTCTTCCACACACTACCGCACGTTTTCTATTGGGAGGTTCATGATGGCTGACTATTTCGGTCGAACCTGCGCCCTTGAGCGTCGCCCGTCCACCGTTGACGAGTTCAGTTTCTGGCTTGCCCGCGGTTCATCTGAGAAGGTGGAAGTAGGCTACATTGTCACGGCGGTCAACCGGGAGACAAAAGAACGAGTATTTGGCCTTGTGACCAAGATTGAGTTCTTCACCGATGCTGAGTCCGTCCTTGTTGACTACTTAAGCCACGAGTTTGGTAATCCCAGCGCCACGCCCCCGACTGAGCGGCAAGAAATACATATTGCTACTGCTGCTGTGATAGGGTCAGATCCGTCTCGGGCGCGTCCAATGGCGTGTGGCATAGTTCGGCTCGCAACACCAGATGAAATTCATCTCGCTTATGGAATGGATCAAATCGACAAAAAGGTCTTCTGTGGTGTAGTCACGAATGGACCCAATCCGGATAATTGGGCTCCGGCGTTCATGGACGAGAAGTTCCTCCTCGGCCCCGAAGGAGCCCACATCAACATTTCTGGCGCTTCCGGACTGGCGACCAAGACCAGCGCTGCCATATTCCTGATATCCAGTATCTTGAGTTCTGCTAGACACACCGGCAAACGTTATGCCGTTGTCGCATTCAATGTAAAGGGCGGGGATTTGCTGCAGCTCGATTCAGGCGGAGAAGACAACCGTTATTCTCAGGACGAGCTGTTGGATCTCATTAAATCATATGGTTCAGCAGATGTCCGGAAAATGCTTTCCCTGGCCCAGGAAAGTGGGGTAGATCCATGCTTTGCGCGCTCAATGCTTCATATATACGCTCCGGCAAAGGCAAATGATATTAAGACACCCAATTCACTTCTGCCGGAGGTAGCGAAGCCCTTTTACTGGTCACTTGCCGACGTACTGCGCGAAGACGCGCCCGTCCGACTATCTGATCTCTTTGAAGCGGATGATCTGGACGACAAGTCTATAGGTGTGCTCAATAAGATGGAGGACCTTCTCGAGGATGAGAACCACTGGGGAGGCGGAAAGGTGACAAGTTTTAAAGAACTTGTCCAGCGTATGTCCACTTCACTTAGGGAGAAGCGGTTTTGGGACCCCCATCATCATTCTACTGTCTCCAAGGTTCTTCGGCTCGTCCGCTCCAATTGTGAGGGGCTCCTGAATGGTCTCTTCGCATATGACGAGGAAAGCGGGCGCGATATTCAAATAGAGCAAGTTTCGGGTGGCGAGATGTGGGTGATTGACATCGAAGCCATCAATGACAGAGCCAAACGTCTGGTTTTCCACAACATCACCACGAGACTCACGGATTTGATGGAAAAGGAGTTCCTCAAACCTCGCGAGGACAGACGTCTTCACGGCATCATTGTCTTCGTTGATGAGCTCAACAAGTTCGCACCCTCGGGCGCGCTGACAAGGTCGCGTATAAAACAGCAAATCCTCGAACTGGCGGCCAGGGGACGTAGCCTTGGCGTGATACTCTTCGGGGCCGAGCAATTTGCCTCGCGCGTTGATAAAGAGGTCATAGGAAATTCGTCAAGTCATCTGCTCGGTCGCACTGAGATAGTGGAGCTTGAAGATAGGGCTTACGGCTGGCTTCCAAAGAATCTTCGATTCATTGTCGGAAGTCTCCAAAAAGGCCGTCTGCTGCTGCGCCACGCGCCCTATGGGAGACCCGTCTTCGTCAAATTCCCCCAGCCTCTCTACAACTACGCCACTGTGGTTATCGAAGATCTTCTTGCTTCGACTCCCAAACGTACCCCTAAGTCTGCCGAGGTAGAAGCAAAAGACAGCGACTTCGAAAGACTATTGAGGATTCTAAAAGGTAAGAAAGGCATTCATCCAATTAAGATATACTCCGACGTCCCTGGCGTGAAAGACTTGGGCTTCGGCCAAGACACTTTCAGTGTTTGGTATCACTGCTGGATGGCGCAGCGCAAATTCAAAGGCAGAGGGAAGACAGAGCGCCTTGCATTTCAGAAGGTGCTTCAATTCTACACCCCTGGGAACTGAGGCGGGTGGCTCACAGCTCTGCTGTGAGATAGTTGGATGAACCTCGTGGGTCCGGTGCCCTGCGCGCCTTGTACATACAAGTTCTGCCGCTCGCGGATACCGGGCTCCCAGATTTCTGAAGGAGGGAAACAGAATGCCAGTATTTGATAATCCCAACCGACCTCGGCAGCCAAAAGAAGGCGTCTACAAGTGGTACATCAAGAACGGCCCCGTCCTTTATATTGGCGCAGCCGGCAAAGCGAGATCGGGTCGCTACAAGAAAGGCAGTACTCTTTTTCGTGGAATCTCTGAGGCGTCTCTGAACCATGGTGACCCTGGAAACACTAACGTCATAGTGGGCAAAGCCATCGAATATCTCGAAAAGCGATGCGGACTCGAATGCCACTGGAAGCATGTCTGCGACGATCCTAGTCAAGAGCTTGACATCATTCAGAAGCTTGGTGGTACCCTACTTCAAGGAACGAAGAGGAACCTTAAAAGCAAACAATGGAAACACATAAGGCCTATCATCAGACAACACGTAAGTTAGGTTCGCTGACCACCTCACACCACGACAAAACCCCATTCTCGTAGCTAACCCGCGGTCTCTCTAACCACAACCTGCTAATTCACCACAACTTCAGTGGTGAAAGAGATCGCTCCAGTATTATTGGGGAGACGAATGTTCTCTGAATACGCGTCCCCCCGTAAGGGAGAACAAGAATCATATGAACCATATATTTGATACCGCCGATGAAGCACTCCACGCAGATTTGTAGGTCGGGCTGTCGACAGACTGCCCGACAATCAGCTATAATATCCCCCTCTCTGTTTCACGGAGAGGGGGACACAGGGGGAGAGGTCGCAGTGCAAATTCGCCACAACTTCAGTGGTGAAGAAGATAGCTCCACAGTTTATAGGGAGGCGATTGTTTTTTGCATGCACACAACACCGCCTTAAGGGAGAAGAAGAATCATATGAACCATATATTTGATACCGAGGATGAAGAACAAAGCTCCACGCAGTTGAAGTTCCTAAAAACCTTTATCGACAAGCTCATTAAGGGGCGAAAACACCCAACCGGTGCTCCGCCATCATCTCGGACGACCAACTTCTTTTGTGGTGAGCGTCGAACCATTCTCAAAATACCTTTTCTGGCGATGAAAAAAATGAAAAATAGCTATCCCCACGTCCCCCATGTCCCCCATGTCCCCCAAGTCCGGCAGTGGGTAAATTCCGCTGAAGGTTCTGAGGTGTGTGACCTGACAGTCCGGCCCTTCCACAACCCCCAACGCAATCCCGAACCGACCGTGGAAACCTGAAGGATTCCTCTACATCTGTGTGGAGTAAAAAAGAACCAGAACCTAACTTGAGTTAGGTTCTGGTTTTCCTTATCTCGTCGCTTGAGTTAGGTTCTGGCTTTCGCTTGCCCTTGAATTGCGGAGCTAGATCAACCCATGTTCTCGATTATGGCGGTCCCGTATTCGGAGGTCTTTAGCTTGGTGGCGCCGTCCATCAGCCGGTGCAGGTCGTAGGTCACTCTTTTTTGCTTGATGGTTTTTCCGATGGCGTCGTTGATGAGCTTAGCCGCCTCCTTCCAGCCCAGGTATTCCAGCATCATACAGCCGGAGAGGATAAGCGAGCCGGGGTTCACCATGTCCTTGTCGGCATACTTGGGAGCGGTTCCGTGGGTGGCCTCGAAGAGCCCCACGAAATCTCCGATATTGGCGCCCGGAGCCATACCCAGCCCGCCAACCTGAGCAGCGCAGGCATCAGACAGGTAATCGCCGTTTAAATTAGGTGTAGCCAGCACATCGTACTCAGCGGTTCGGGTGAGGATCTGCTGGAGCATGCTGTCTGCTATTCTGTCCTTTATGACGATTTTTCCTTCCGGTATCTTGCCGTCGTGCTGGCTCCACAGCTCGTCTTCCGTTACCACCTGATCCCTGAACTCGGTAGTGGCCAGCTTGTATCCCCAGTCCCGGAAGGCTCCCTCGGTGTACTTCATGATGTTTCCCTTGTGCACCATGGTAACCGACCTGCGATTGTTCTCAAGGGCGTACTTTATCGCCTTCCTGACCAGTCTATTGGTCCCGGTGATGCTTATCGGTTTAATCCCGATTCCGGAGTCGGGCCTGATGTTTAGGCTAAAAGTCTCGTTGAGCCACCCGATCAGCTTTTTAACCTCCTGGGTTCCCTCGGCCCACTCGATTCCGGCGTAGACGTCCTCAGTGTTCTCCCTGTATATTACCACGTTCATCTTCTCCGGGTGCTTGACCGGCGAGGGGACACCTTCGAAGTACCTGACCGGACGGACGCAGGCATAGAGATTCAAAACCTGCCGCAGGGTAACGTTTAAGCTTCGATATCCCCCGCCCACCGGGGTGGTCAACGGACCCTTGAGCGCCACCACGAAGTGCTTTATGGCTTCGAAGGTATCTGCAGGAAGCCACTCGTCGTATTTCTCCTGGGCCTTCTCTCCGGCGTAGATGTCGAACCAGACTATCTTCTTCTTGCCGCCATAGGTCTTTTCCACGGCGGCATCCAGCACCCTGCGGGTGGCTTTCATGATGTCCCGCCCGATGCCGTCGCCTTCGATGACCGGAATTATGGGATTGTCCGGGATATTCAGGCTTTCGCCCTCAATCGTGATTTTCTTCCCCTCTGTTGGAACTGTGAGCTTGTCAAAGGTTACCATCTCTCCTCCTGTTGGTTTTTAGATGGAACATATGGGACTTTACTATTCTGTCGGTTGCTAAGAAGGATTCGAGGATTCCAGGGTTCAAGGATTCTCTGCCAAATACAGATCCACCTTCGGTGGAAAGGATTCAAGGTTTGGATAGTTTATTTTCCAGAGATTTAATGAGCGCCTTGAGCATCCTTTCGACTTCTCCGATACCTGCTTGAAGTTTCTTCATATCCTCGTCCTTAATATAACTCAGATCTTTAGATAGTAATATCTGCGTCTCTAATTCACAATTTGAGCCATAAGGGATATACAGAGCACGAATATATTCAGGGGGGTTTTTCTTCCATATCCTTCAGCTATGTTGGACGGAACTGACACCAACGCCCTTCTTATTTGTGATGTTAGGCCGAACTTTTCTTCCTTTGGAAAATCCTTGGTTATCCTATATATCTCTATACACAGCTGGTAAGACTTCTGCCAGACTATCAACTCTCTGTAGTTTTTCAACATCTCACTCGATCCCTCGAATCCTTGACCCCTTGAATCCTTTGGCCTTATTGTTCAATCGATCTTGAAATCTCCGTGCTTTTCTATGTGGGCTAGCAGGCCGCCATCGTTCAGTATCTTTATCATCACATCAGGCAACGGTGCGAAAGTCAGGGTCTCTTTTTGACTCTTATTGACTATGGTTCCCTTCTCCAAATCCACTTCCAGCTCGTCCCCCTGCTCTATTTTGTCCGTATCGCAAATCAGCACGGGAAGTCCCACATTAATCGAATTACGATAAAAGATCCGGGCGAAGGATTTGGCCAAAACTGCCGATACCCCTGCCAGTTTGATGATGGTGGGGGCGTGTTCCCTGGACGATCCGCATCCGAAATTGCTTCCTCCCACCACGAAATCTCCCTTTTGCATCTTTTTAACAAAGTCCGGATCGGCATCTTCCAGAACGTGCTTTGCCAACTCTGGTAGATTCGACCTTAAGTGAAATAACCTTCCGGGAGCGATTAAATCGGTTGAAATATCATCTCCAAATTTCCACGATTTTCCGGTTAGTGCCATAAGAATCTCCTTATAGTCGAAACTCTCCGTGACATCGGATGAGCGTTTCCCTCTGATCTAAAACTCTCGCGGGTCGGCAATCTCGCCGGCTATGGCGGTCGCCGCTGCGGTTGCGGGCGATGCCAAATAGATGAATCCTTCCGGGTTTCCCATCCTCCCTTTGAAGTTTCTGTTCATGGTGGCCAGACAGGCTTCCCCATCACCTAAGATTCCCTCGTGCACTCCCACACAGGGACCGCACCCGGGAGCCATGATGGCCGCTCCGAACTCCACCAGGGTTTTGATGTAACCTGCATTCAGGGCATCTAAAAACACCGCCTTGGAGGCCGGAACGACTATCATCCTCACCCTGGGATGTTTCTTTTTTCCGGCAATCATCCGGGCGGCAACTTCCAGATCCTCCGATCTTCCGTTGGTGCAGGTGCCGATGAAGACCTGATCTATCTTCGTTCCCCTGGCTTCACCTATCGGCTTGACGTTATCGACTGTATGCGGAAAAGCCACCACCGGCATCAGTTCAGACGCGTCGATCTGGATTACCCTCTCGTATTCCGCGTCCTTGTCCGGCTCCAGCTTCTTGAACTTGTCTTCCCGCCCCTGGGCTTTTAAGAATTCCCTGGTGGTCTCATCCGAGGCTATCAAGCCAGCCTTTGCTCCCGCCTCCACCGCCATGTTGGAGAGGGTGAATCTTCCGCTCATGGACATCCTCTCGATGGCGTCGCCGCAGAATTCCAGGGCTTTGTAGGTGGCCCCGTCCGCCCCAATCCTGCCGATTAAGGAGAGGATCAGATCCTTGGGATAAACCCCTTTCTGGAATTCTCCATTTACCTCCACCTTGAACGTCTCAGGCACTCTCAGCCAGGTCTTACCCAGAGCGATGCCGACCGCCACGTCGGTGGAGCCCATTCCGGTGGCAAATGCGCCCAGCGCCCCTCCGGTGCAGGTGTGCGAATCCGCTCCGATTAAGATATCGCCCGGGTTAAGGTAGGATTCGGCAATGATCTGGTGACAGACTCCTTCGCCCACTTCTGACAGGCAAGCTCCGGTCTTCTTGGCAAATTTCCTTATGGTGATATGATCATTGGCCAGCTCCCTCCGGGGCGAGGGGGCGGCGTGATCCAAGAACAGAACCGTCCTCTTGGGATTGACGGCTTTCTCCAGATCTATCTGTTGAAGCTGTCTTATGGCCAGCGGTCCGGTACCGTCCTGGGTCAGGCAGACGTCCACGCTCACCAAAGCTATCTGTCCGGCAGATACGTCCTTTTTGGCATGACTTCCAAGTATTTTTTCTGCTAAGGTTTTACCCATCTTTTTTCCTCAACCTTTCAACGGATTCCTCTTATGGAAAAATAGTCGCATTTTCCGGGGTTTCTTCACCCGGCTCCTCACATTGTAAACCAACATTCTAATTTAACATGAAATGTGCCCCAAGTCAACCAAGCTTTTGTGAATTCCTTCACTAAAATTGGCTTCTATAGGGAAAGTAGAATCTCTTCTTCGAACTTGCCCTAAAATGCTCGGTTTTTTTTCGTTGGGATGCTTTGAGATACTGGTGCAGAAATAGAATGAACCAGGGAAATGAGAAGGTGATGCCGGGCTTTGGTATATCTCAGTCCCGATATCCTAAGTGCTTCTTCAGGAGGCCCTTTATCTCGTCGACCTTGAAAGGCTTGGCCAGAAATCCGTCCGCGTGGGCGGCATAGGCGTCGGACTCGGAGGAGTCGGTGCCGAATCCGGTGATGACCACCACCGGCAAGTAGGGGAACTTGTCCTTGATGGTGCGCAGAAGATCCAGCCCCCCCATCCTGGGCATCTTCAGATCGGTGATCACCAGGTCGACAGAAACCTTACCCAGAACCGTCAAAGCCTCCTCGCCATCCTGTGCCCCTACCGCGCCATATTCAAAGAACTCCAGAATGTCAGAAAGCAGGCTGGACATGTGGGGATTGTCGTCAACGATCAATATCTTATTGGTTTGAGTCATCAGAGCCTTGCATCAGAATTTGAGATCGGAGAATCTGTGTCTCTATGTCCCTCTGAGGACGGATGTACAGTTCCTGCTACACATAAGTTTATCGGTTGAAGAAAGAAAAACTTCAGCTTTCCAGGAATTTTGCGCTTTTGGCAGATTCCATTCCGCTGCAGATATGGACCCATCTCTGGAGGCGGCGATGCTATCGCTTCTCGTTCCGTTTGATAATACGCGATAAGGGTTGACCAATCCCGAAGTGCCATTCGTCGACCCTCAACAGCCGATTTCTGTAAACCGGAGCGCCACAAGGTAAGTAAGAGGCATCCGGTCGTCGGGACCGTTTCACCCGGGCTCCTTTTCACCTATAGCGCACAGTGCCGGGTAGCTCCCCCGGAAATTGAAGAGAGACAAAGAGTGCCGTCGGCCGACAGGCATCCCAGCGTGCACTGGCTGGGCCTGATAACAGCTTGGTAGACAATGTCTTGTGGAGTGGTTGTTGTTGAAGCGAGATGCTCGATGGATTCTCATCAGAGTGGGAGAGAACTATTCTCCCTCCTAATTCGTTTTCTGCTAAAGAATTACGGATAGGGCACGGCTAAAAGAGACTGTGCAAAAAATGTCGGCACCTTGACCTCTTTTTTATTGACAAATTGGCATTCCGTATGTAACATGATATGATTTGTCGCCGGTTTTGATGGGTCGATCTGTCATAGGCCCTTGTGCCGATTTCGATAAGCAAATGCGGCTCAGTGTGTTAGTCGCACTGGTCACTCTCTGAAAAAGGATAGACATGCTGAAGGTTGCCAATAACAAGCTGATCGTGGGTAAAGAAGAGTATTATCTTTTCTCCGCAGAGATGCACTATTTCCGGGTGAGCAAGAGGTACTGGTCCATCTGTTTCGAGCGAATCAGAAAGGCAGGATTCCGAATCCTATCCACCCGGGTGCCGTGGAATCTGCACGAGGGCAGAATAGGCGACTTCGATTTCACGGGGGAGACCGGCCACACCAAGGACCTGGTGGTATTCCTGGAGTTGGCCAGAGAATTCGGGCTCAAGGTGATTCTCCATCCCGGCCCATTTATAAGTTCCGACTGGAAAAACGGAGGCTACCCGGACTTTTTGCGCAACAGCCCCGAGATGCTGGCCAGGGACCCCAACGGCGAGCCGGTGGCGATATCGCTAAAGACTTTAGGACAGAGTGAGGAAGAGTGGGAAAAGCAATCTGTCTTCTCGCCGCTTCATCCCCGCTTCTTCAATCACGTCAAAAGATACTTAGGCGCGCTCACGGATTTAATAAAGAGCTACGTTTACCCAAAGGGTCCGGTCATTCTGGTAAGGCTGGACAACGGGTTTTCCTCTCTGCAGCCCGACCGATTCCCCGAAAACCTGAGTCCCTTTGGCTCAGATTACAACGAGCATCTGACCGGCACGCTGTTTCCCGAGTATCTTCAGGAGAAGTACCGGGATGTCAAGAAACTGAATCAGCTTTACGGAGAGAAGCACCGGGATTTCAAAGACTTAAGGCCTCCCCACGAGTTGAAGATATCGAAGCCTAAGAACTTAGTTAAGTATTTCGATTGGATCTCCTTCAAGGAAAAGATCTCCACCGACTACATCCTGAAGCTCAAGGAGCTATACCTCTCCTTCGACGCCTCCCCTTTGTTCTCCACGGAGATTTTCCTCTCTAAGGACTTCTCGCTGCCTTTCAACTGGAAGGCTTCGGAGTCTGAGGAGCTCTTCAGCGGGATAAATGTTGTCTGGCAAAATGATTACGTGGATCTGGTCCGTCAACTGCGATACTTTGCCACATGCAGTAATTTCCCCTGGGCCTCGGAATTCTCCGTGGGCTCCCGGGCAGACTCGCCTGAGGATGCGCAGAAGTACTTTCCGGTGCGGTCCGGCGACATCAAGTTTCTTCTCACCACGGCCCTGGCCTCGGGGATAAAAGGCTTCAATCACTATATGTTCGTGGAAAGAGATCACTGGTACGATGCGCCTTTGGCCAACGACGGGACCATCCGGCCCAGCTTCGATCTGATCAAGAAATTCAACGATTTGGTGACCAGGATCCAACTGGAGAATCTGAAGCCCTTTTATCAAGTCGGATTGGCAAATTACCGCCCGTACCTTTGGCTTGACCATCTCTATGCGGGCACGGCCCATCCTGTGACGGCTCCGGGATTCACTCGAAAAGCGCCCGCGCCCTTTGCCAGCCTGCCATTGTTGCTTTCCAAGACCCACAAAGGGTTAAGTCAGGATTTAATTAACCTGAAGGTCGATCACGGAATCCCAGACTTATGGCTTGAGGAGAGCCTGAAAGATTTTCCGGTGCTTTTGGTACCATGTGCCGAATTCATGGACCAGGAAACTCAGCAACGCCTGGTAGACTTAGCCAGAGCCGGGAAGACCCTGATTCTGTTCGGCCTCCTGCCCAAATTCGATCTGCAGATGAAAGAGTGCAACCTTCTGGCTAGTTCTCTGAAACTGCGCACCAGAGCTCAATCGTGTGTGGCGAAAATCCAGACCTCGAATCAGGAGTTCGCGGCTTTTCTCTACGGATATATAGGGGGTGCCAAAAGATCCCAGATTCTGGCAAGACAGCAGGACCGGGCTGTAGGAGTGGTTTCGAAACTGGGCAAGGGCCGTGTTTTCGTCTTCTCCTTCGACATCTCGGCTCAGCTCCATCACTACAAGCTGGCCTTCTTAGAAGAGGTGCTTAAGCAGGCTGGGGTGCGGGGTCCAGTATACTGTGACGCTCCGGAGGTGGACCTGGTGTTGAAAAGAGATGAGAAAAACACCATCCTCTGTCTGATCAATTCCGGCCCGAAGAGTTCAACTCCCGACGCGAACGATCAGAGAAGGCTCATCCTCCGGTTTGACCCGCGCAAGTTGGGACTAAGGGGCAGAAGACTGCGATTGACAGATCTGCTGGGAGAAGAGGTGATAAAGACCTCCCCGGACGAACTCAGAGCAGGGTTGATCGTCGAGGTCCCCCCTCACGACAGCAGGATGTATCTGATAGAGTCGAAATAGGGAATCCCCATTTCCCCGGGTCGAAAAAAACCGAAAGGGTCAGACATAGCGCCTTTTGAGTGGACCCGCTCAGGGGGGGCGCGAAAGGGGGAGTTCATTACATCCGCACATGAGCTTCAGTCGCGTTCGAAATAAGTCCTTGTGGTACAAGTGGTTTCTGGGGACGACGATCGGACACCCTGATGCTGGAGATATTTGCCATAACGGATACAAAAACTTCTGCAAACCTATGCGTATATACTATGTTAGGCAGAGGGATTATCGTGCAGCTTCAATCGTAAACTCTTGCGGTACAGCATTTTGGTAAAAAGACTATTCAAAGCAGAGAATCCTACAGGGGGCTTACTGCGGGGGAAGAGGTGAGTTTTTCCATGCGTGGAAAGTCTGAGTATACTAAGAAGAGACATCAAATCAGCCTTTTGCTTAAGCGTGCCAAGAAGGGAAGGAGGCAGGCTAAGGATAAGCTGCTCAGGGATTTTGGCGTCAGGTTGTATTCGCCAAAAGAGGTGGAAGAATACGTTAAGGAAAAGCTCAAGACCGAGGTGGTTGACGAGTCGCCACTTGAAGTTAGTGCAAAACGTATAGCAAAGAAAAAAGCCAGACAGGTGGGGAAAAAAAGATAGTCCTTCGGTTTAAAAAAACAGTCCAAAATAGTTTAATTGGATAATTAAGGCGTCCCGCCAAAGGCAAGACGCTTTTTTTGTATAAATGGCGAAGTGTAGCGGAGACCTTACTTGCCCTGAGCTTGCGGTTCGACAGTTCGACAAGCTCACTGTCCTGTCTTCGACCCTGAGGCTCAGACCCGAAGGGAGCAAAGTCGAAGGACAGGCTCACCGCCCCGAGTGAAATCGAGGGGTCGAAGGGAGGTCTCCACAAAAGGTCTCTCTGTCCCTATCCTGATGTTTGGGTGGGGTTTGCACCCCCACCCTGTAATACGGACAGGGGTGCACGGACGTGCCCCCAGACGGGAGCTCAGACAAGCCCGTATGGGCGTCCACCCGTCTGGGCAAACCCTGTCCGAACTGAAAGTTCTGTGTTGGTTGAACGATCAACCGCCCTCAGGTCTCCACAAAAGGTCTCTTTGTCCCTATCCGTCTCTACCCATTTCCCAAATTGTGCGACTGTCAAGCAAATTCCTCTTGCGCCTACGAAAAAACCACATACATTAAGTGTACAAAGCTGACTTCAGACAAGAGCTGTTCGACATGAAATCCCGGCTTGTTGTGATTCCAACGAGCAACAAGGATTTCCTCGCGCCACGCCACCGGTGGCTTCCCGGGACAATCTCGATAGCGGTCTGGACCCTCTCGAAGCCGGGGATGCCAACTGTGACGACTGAGTCATCCTCGGGGACATCGTCTATCTCGTCGATTAGATCTTCAGAGGCGGCCCGCCGCCGTGTGAACCGTAGGAGAAACTAGAACATGCTGTTGAAACCACTTCCAAGGAGGCTTATATGACAGCATAGTTGATGTCAAAATTCCCGAAGAGACAGGAAGGCTTCCCTTAAAAGGTTAACCTTTAACTAAGAGGAATTGCATGATGGTACGCGAGAGCTTTGTTTTTGTGGTGATGTGGATAGCGATTTTCTTCATTGCTTCCGTTTCATCCGCTGACGTCCCCCACATGATCAACTATCAAGGCAAGCTGACGAAGGCCGAAGGTGGCTGTGTCGACACTGCCGTCCAGATGACGTTCTCGATCTATTCAGATAGCATAGGCATCGATCCTCTGTGGACCGAAAGCCAGCCGTCCATCCGAGTCAAGGAAGGGGTTTTCAACGTCCTCCTGGGAAGCGTCGACTCGATCCCCGAGTCCGTGTTCACCGGCCAGGTTCGCTTCCTCGGGGTGACGGTAGGTGATGATCCGGAAATGACCCCGAGGAAAGCGATCGTGAGTGTGGGATATGCTTACAGAGCTGCAGAAGCAGACACAGCCCAGTATGCACGAACCGGTGTTCCGGATGATGATTGGAATATATCAGGAGACGACGTCTACCGCCTTTCAGGGAGTGCAGGTATCGGCGAGATGCCTCAGGATAGCTGCAAGCTTTTCGTCCAGTCCGACTCTATGGTCGGGGACTACGCAGTCTATGCCAGAGGCGGAACGGGTCTGAAAGCCATCGCCACAGCGTGGGAGGGAACTGGTATAGAAGGAGAAGGTGGTCACGCCGGTGTAGCGGGAAATGGCTATATCGGCATACTTGGTCAAGGATTCTGGGGTGGTTGGTTTGAAGGAAAGGGCTATTTCAGCGGAAACGTCGGCATCGGAACAACAGAACCGGATGAGAATTTGCAGGTAGACGGCAACACTCACATAACAGGCGACCTCACCGTCGACGGGAGCATCAACTCTATTCGCCTAAAGGTCTATGACAGCGGTTGGTTTGAGGTATCGCTATCTCAGACTTATCCATTAACTCATAATCTTGGCACGATAAAGGTTATCACCGAGCTATGGTTTTCCACTTCTTCTGATGGTTCCAGCGCAGTAAGGGTAAGCACAATGGAACGAGGTTCGGACGCAGGTGTCGGCGGAAGCCTTCATGACCTTACCGCAACTCATATCTCAGTTTCAACCGGGCTCGAAGCGGTTGCTGCTAAATACAGCGGAGGATGGCTTTATTACTACGGCTCAGGATACTATCGACTCATCCTATTGGCTTTGGAATAGCGTATGACGCCAGAGCTAACTACTATTCAGTTGTCAGAGACCCGGCCGAGCCTCTGAATCAGGTTTTCTCGAGAGATTAAGTAGTTGTGGCCTAAGAATATCTGAATTTCCAAAGACCGCCCGTCTGGGCACTCCAAATACCGTTTAGCCCGCCTAAGGCGGGCCCTATGGATGATAAGTAATTGTGTCCCATAGGGGGCGGGAATTCATCCCGCCCAAAGACCTAGCTTTTTCAACAAACCCGTGCGGGCACTCCAAGGGCGGGACGCTTTCTTGTTCGTGCGGGAATTGTCGTCGAGATCCCGTCTTTGGCGGGGGATTTCCCGCACGAAGTTGATTCGGGAATTCTCCCGCGAAGCGTCCGGACGGACGCCCGTCTGGGCGGGATCCTGGTGACAATTCCCGAACCAACTTGAATGACCATAGGGACTCAAATGAGATCCATGGGAACTGAGGTCCTGACACAACACAAAACTTCCTGTCCCTATCCGTCTGTACCCATCTCCCAAATTGTGAGATTCTCAGGCAAAATCTTGTTGCGCCTACCAGAAAACTACGTATATTAAAAGAATAAAGGCAATTTCTGATAAGGGCTGTGCAGGATGAGATGACACCCTTCTCTCTATGTCTGGAAACCCGGAGGCGTTATGCGGTCCATATTCCGATTTTCTGCGCTGTTCCTGACAGCTTATCACGGGTCAGCGCGTTTTCCTTGCTGTATAGGGAAGAGGATATCTAAGGAATCGCTGAAACGTACGAAAGGAGACAGAAAATGAAAGGGAGAATCGCTGTTTGGCTCGTTTTGCTCACCTGTGCTGTCGGTACGATCTCTTGGGGTGTCTGCCCAGAAGAACCTTTTGACCGAGGAGAATGTGACACCATGTATGTGGAACCTTGGCCGGCAGATACCCTCTTGGAAGGTGACCCACCGTACTTCGTTCGGGTTTTGATCTACGTCACCAACGACGTACATGACATCAATGACTCCATTTGCAGCATGTGTATCCCGCTGTCCTACAATCGCAGCAATCCCTCCAAGTACTGCAGTCTCAGTTACCACTGGAACACCCAGGGGATGTTGCCGATTGAGCCCCTCTTGGAGAGGAGCATTTTCAGACACTTGGTAGAAGGAGACGACACCATTTACCACAACCGGATGGCGGTAATGGCCAGCGACTGGTCTGGACGCGAATGGGATAGCCATATTCTGGATCTGGATGGCACCAGCCTCTTCCGGCTCAGCATGTCCCCCACTGGGACTCCAGACCAGCTCTGGTGGGAGGGAAGCAGGGTTCTCTTGGCTACCATGACCTTCAAGCTGGAAGACTCCATGCGGGTTTGCATCGACACTTGTTTCTGGCCACCCTCCTGCGGGCTTTACTGGTGTGTTCTGTCCGAGGTGGGTGGTGACGTGGTCCCGAAGATTCCCAGACCCGGAACACCGCCCGGCGCTGGCTACGAGACATGTTTCAATGTGATCCCGTTTCTGCGTGGCGACGCCAACGGCGATGGTGTTGTCGAAGTTGGCGATGTGGTCTATTTAATAAACTATCTTTATAGAGACGGCGACCCTCCTGTTCCCACAGAAGACGGGGACGCCAATTGCGATGGAGTGGTTGACGTGGGGGACGTGGTCTACTTGATCAACTATCTGTACCGGGATGGAGATCCACCAGGTTGTCCATACACGCCATAAAAGCCAGAAGGCCGGACAACACTGCCCGGCCTTCTGCTGTTTTCTTCTCAGGGGCGATCAGAAGTTCGTGCCCCAGGAGATGTGGACACGATCTCCGATCCACCCAAACTAACATGACTTAAGTGCGGGAGTACTTTTTCACTCCCTCCTGGTAGAGATTCCCGCCGTGGGCATCCTGGACCACTATGGCCGGAAAGTCTTTCACCGTTAGTTTCTTGATCGCCTCTGCGCCTAACTCCTCCCAGGCGACAAGCTCGTTCTTAACCACGGATTTGGCGATCAGGGCGGCTGCTCCTCCCACCGCTGCCATATACACACCGGTGTGCTTTTTCAAGGCATCCGTAACTTCAGCGCCCATCTCTCCTTTGCCGATCATGCCCTTGGAGCCAGCCTCCAGTATGCGGGGGGCGTATTTGTTCATTCTGCCCGAGGTGGTGGGACCGGCCGACCCTATCACATTTCCCGGTCGGGTAGGCGAAGGGCCCGCGTAGTAAATCAACTGACCCTTTATGTCGAAGGGGAGTTTCTCTCCTTTATCCAGAAGCTCCACCATCCTCTTATGAGCGGCATCTCTGGCGGTGAAAATCTCTCCGGTGATTAAAACGTCGTCTCCTATCTTCAAATCCTTTACCGCCTTATCGGTCAGCGGCGTGGTTATCTTTTTCTGTGCCATCTCATCCTCCTAAGGTCGATTTCTACTCTTAGCATTAAAACACGCTTTTGGCGGATTTCACTCCGGCGTTCGCTCCTACAATACCGCTTCCTTATGTCTGGCAGCATGACAGTTGATGTTCACCGCTGCCGGGAAGCTGGCGATGTGGCAGGGATAGGTCTCGACAAAGACTGCCAGCGCCGTTTGGGTTCCCCCAAAGCCTTGTGCGCCGATGCCCAGCTTGTTCACCTTCTCCAAAAGCTCCTCCTCCAGCTGAGCGTAGAACGGATTGGGATGCTTGGAGCCGATAGTGCGCAAGAGCGACCGTTTTGCCATCTCGGCGCACTTCTCGAAGGTTCCTCCGATCCCCACCCCCACCACGATGGGAGGACAGGGATTGCTGCCGGACCTTCGCACCTTGTCGATCACGAACTCCTTCACCCCCTCCACACCGTCCGCCGGCTTCATCATCTTTACCTCGGACATGTTCTCGCTTCCGCCGCCCTTGGGAGCGATGATGATCTTGAGCTTATCGCCCTTCACCACGTCCATGTGAATGACCGCGGGGGTGTTATCGCCGGTGTTTTTCCTCTCGATGGGATCACCCAGAATGGACTTGCGCAGATACCCATCTGTGTAACCCTGCCTCACTCCCTCGTTGATGGCGTCAAAAAGGTTGCCGTCTTTGACGCAGACCTGATCTCCCATCTCCACGAAGAAGACGGAGAAGCCGGTATCCTGGCAGATAGGGAACTCTCCCTCCTTGGCGATCTCGAAATTGTCGATGATCTGCTTTAAGGTAGCCTTGGACACGGGTGATTTCTCTTTCTCATACATTTTGCGAAGCGCATCCTGCACGTCCTCGCCCAGGTTGTAATTGGCGTCGATGCAGAGGTCCTTTACTGCTGCGGTTATGTCATTAGCCGAAATCTCACGCATATCTCCTCCTAACTTGTTTTTTATGAGGTAAGTTCCAAAACTCCGTTAACCATATTTTCCATGCTCGAGGCTAAATCAGTAAACTCCAGTTCCAAAAGATCTGCCGGAGTGGTGACCAGCTTGTGCTCCGAGTCCATCACCACCTCTTTGCCCCGCGACAGGACGTGAACCGCCCCCATTCCCTCTATCTGCCTTATCAACTCCGGATCCTTTCCGATGGTCAAAGTCAAAGGGGTCTCCAATATGTCCCTTAAAGCAGAAGCGACCAAAAGAGCGGCCAGCCCGCAGGCTGCTATGGGTTTTTTCCTTCGATAGACCTCCCTGACGATTCTTTGCAGCTCCGGCTGGGGCTTTAAATATCCGTTTTTTGACTCTCCCAGAAGATGAGCTAAGTTCTTCACCACCCCCCCTCCGCCCGGAAGGAAGATTCCGTCCACGTCTCTTCCTGAGAGTTCTTTTATTTCCTTGATCCCCTGCCAGGCGATGCGGGCAGACTCTCTCAGAACGTTCCTCTTCTCCGCAGAGGCGACCTTCGTAAAGTGGTTCACCACCTCTTTTTGTTCTGAGTCTGGCGCAAAGAACACCGGATTCTTCCCCTGTCTATGCAGGAAATAGGAGAGCAGGGTTACTTCCCACACATCCGAGCCGTCCAAGCTCCCGCATCCGCTCAGGATCACTGCTAAGTTGCTCATGAGAAAGAAATTCGAATATGGTTTTCAAAGAACGGGTGAATGGTCGTTACCGCTCACCATCCGGCTTTCTTTAGACTATTTGCTCAAGGCGGCCACACCTGGTGGTAATCCAGCTACTTTCGGAGATGGTTTAAGGTGCTGCACGACAGCTTCTTCAATCGGGCTGATCTGAAATGCCGGTTCGTTTTGCCAGGCAAGGACTTTCTCTTTGGTTCCTGATACTCTGCGGAGTTATGGCAGGATACGCTTCTTCAGATTAGTTTGCTGAGGGGGAGGTTTCTTTCGAAGGCCTCAATAAACGCCGACTACCTTTTTGCTCTTCCCTCTCGGTTCAAACTTGACCACTCCATCCGTCAGGGCGAAGAGGGTGTCGTCTTTCCCTTTGCCCACGTTGCTCCCTGGATGAATCCTGGTTCCTCTCTGCCGCACCAGAATGGTGCCGGCCAACACCGCCTCTCCGGAGAACCTCTTAACGCCGAGTCTCTGCCCGTGCGAGTCTCTTCCGTTGCGTGAACTTCCTACTCCCTTTTTGTGCGCCATAACAATCGACCTTCCTTACTGTTCTGTCTGAACGTTTTTTCTCATCCTGCATGAAAACCGAACCCAGAAGAGTCCCTTTCTAAGGTTCCTAAAGATAACGTCTTTTTTCCTTATGGCAAGTGAAATTTTTCTCTAACCTAAAGATTTCTCCGGTGTGGTTTTCCGCTTCGTCTTCTCTTTGGTCTTGATGTCGAAGGAGAGTTTCTCCTCTCCTTCCCGCCTGTCCACGATCACGTCGCATTCGTCGGAGAACTGCCCTTTCAATATCTCCTCGGCCAAGGGGTCCTCCACCAGCTTCTGGATGGCCCTTTGCAGGGGCCGGGCGCCGAAGGTGGGGTTGAATCCCTTCTCCGCTAAGAACTCCTTGGCCTGCGGAGTCAGTTCAAAGGTGATTCCCTTCTCCTTTAGCCGCTTGGAGACGTCGGAGAGAAGAATGTCGATGATCTGCAGGACCTCCTTCATGCCCAGGGAATGGAACACTATGATTTCGTCGATCCGGTTCAGAAATTCCGGATTGAAGGTTCTTCTGGTCTCCTCCATGAGCTTCTGCTTCATCTGCTCGTAGGAGGAACTGGCGTCCTCTTTCTGGAAGCCCAGGGTCTTGCCTCCCTTTATCTGCCGCGCTCCCAGATTGGAGGTCATGATCACCACGGTATTCTTGAAGTCGACCCTTCTCCCGAAACTGTCGGTTAGGGAGCCGTCGTCGAAAAGCTGGAGAAGTATGTTAAAGACATCCGGGTGAGCTTTCTCTATCTCATCTAAAAGGACCACGGAATAAGGCTTTCGCCTCACCTTCTCGGTCAACTGTCCCCCCTCCTCATAGCCCACGTATCCGGGTGGAGCGCCGATTAAGCGGGAGACGGAGAACTTCTCCATATATTCGGACATGTCGATTCTCACCAGGGAGTTCTCATCTTCAAAAAGCGACGACGCCAGGGCCCGAGCCAGTTCGGTTTTTCCCACCCCGGTTGGCCCCAGGAAGATGAGGGAACCGATGGGTCTTCGGGGATCTCCCAAACCTGCCCGATTCCGTCGGATGGCCTTGGCTAAAACCGTTATAGCCTCCTCCTGCCCCACGATCCTCTTCTTCAGTTCCTCCTCCATGCGCAAGAGCTTCTTCGACTCTTTCTCCTCCAGCTTGAACAGAGGAATACCGGTCATCTTGGAGATCACGCAGGCCACTTCCTCCGCAATCAGGGTGACCACTTCCCTTCCTTTTCCCTCCTCCCAGTCTTTCCTCGCCTGCTCCAGCTTCTCTCTTTTCATCTTGAGTTCGTCCCTTAGCCCGGCCGCCGTCTCGAACTCCTGGTTTTTGACCGCCTTCTCCTTGTCCCGTTGTACCTGCACTATTTCCTGCTCCATCTGCTCAAAGATCGCCGGGCGCGTGCAGGTGGCCAGGTGAACCCGCGATCCGGCCTCATCTATCACGTCGATGGCCTTATCGGGCTGAAACTTCCCGGTGATATACCTGTCGGACAGCTTTACCGCCGCATCAATAGCCTCATCCGATATCTTTATCCGGTGATGCTCCTCATACCTGCTTCTCAACCCCTCCAGGATCTTTACGGTGTCATACGCAGACGGCGGTTCCACCATAATGGTCTGGAACCGGCGCTCCAAGGCCCCGTCCTTCTCGATGTATTTTCTATATTCGTTCAAGGTGGTGGCGCCGATACACTGGATTTCTCCCCGGGAAAGCGAAGGCTTGAATATATTGGAGGCATCCAGGGAGCCTTCTGCTCCCCCTGCCCCCACGATGGTATGCAATTCGTCCAAAAAGAGGATGGTGTCCTTGGAGTTTACGATCTCGTTCATCACCGCCTTCATTCTCTCCTCGAACTGGCCCCGGTATTTGGTTCCCGCAACCAGGGCGGCCATGTCCAAACAGACAACCCTTTTGTTCTCCAGGGTCTGGGGAACCTTTCCGGCCACTATCCTCTGGGCTAAGCCTTCGGCTATGGCGGTCTTACCCACTCCCGGCTCACCGATTAGGACCGGATTGTTCTTCTTCCTCCGGGAGAGAATCTGGGAGAGTCTTTCGATCTCGTTATCCCTGCCGATGATGGGATCCAACTTTCCCCTCCTGGCCATCTCGGTTAGGTCCCTTCCGAAATGATCCAGAGCCGGGGTTTTGCTTTTTTTGCGTTTTTTGGCGTAAGATGACGGTTTTCCGCTCTCTATGTTCTTCAGCTCGTCCTGCACTTCCTGATAATCCAGATCGTACATGGAAAGCACCTGGGCGGCCACCCCCTCCTCATCCCTGAGCATGGCTAAGAGGAGATGCTCGGTATCGATGTCCTTTGATCTTAAGCCGCGGGCCTCCTGGGCGGAAACCTCCAGAAGCTTCTTTGCTCTGGCGGTTAAGGGGAGTTGACCGATGGCCATGGTTCCGCCGGATGGCTGAACCACGTCCTCCACCGACTGCCCGAGCTCGTTTAAGTCTACCCCGATGTTAGTCAGAACCTCAACCGCGTTTCCCTCTCCCAGACGCAGAAGTCCCAGGAGAAGGTGTTCCGTTCCGATATAGTCGTGCTTAAGCCTGGCCGCTTCGTCCCGGGCATATTCTATCGCCTTACGAGCCCTTTCTGTGAACATCTCATTCATCAAGAACCTCCACTCCGGTTTCCACGATCGATCAAGTCGAAGAGCTTTTCAGGACTCACCTGATCCACCCAATTTGTCCCCACCTCCATTAATACATTACGCAAAAGATGCGAAATTGTCAAATCCTTTGGAAAAAGCCAAAATCAAGACTCTGACACTCAAGCCACTCCCTGCGTAGTCAGATACGCTTAGGCTATCGCTTTCGTTAATCTCTTGAGCACTTTATTATTCCAGTTTCGATCTCACCAGTTCCGCTCTGACCCGGTCTCTCTCTCCCGTCTCCATCCTCTTGTTGAAATACTTCTGCAAATGGGCTGGTTGACTTAAAGCCAAGATCTCATTTACCTGCGGAAGGCTCAGGATCTCGACAACTCCGGTCCCGATTCCCAGCCTTATAGCGGAGAGCATGTTCAGGACCTCCTCGGAGGTTAAGGTGCGGGCATGTTTCAGAATGCCATACGCTCTCCAGATCTTGTCCTCTATCTGATCTCTGGCCTCGCTGAACAGCCGCTTGCGGGCGTTTTCCTCGTATTCTATTATCTGTTGGGTGACCCTCTCCAGGCTCTCCACGATGTCCTCTTCAGAGCGTCCCAGCGTGGTCTGGTTGGATACCTGAAACAGATTGCCCCAGACGTCTGAGCCCTCTCCGTAAAAACCCCTGACCACCAGTCCCAGCTTGCTGATCTGGGAGATCACCTTCTCGATCTCCCGGGTCAACGCCAGACCGGGCAGGTGGATCAAAACCGAGGCCCTCATTCCGGTACCGGTGTTGGTGGGACAGGAGGTAAGATAGCCAAAGGTGGGATCGAAGGCAAACTCCAGCGATTTAGACAGCTCCTCGTCTATTTCGTCTGCCATTTCAAACGCTTCTCTGATCTCCAATCCTGAAGCCAAAGCCTGTACCCTTAAGTGATCCTCCTCATTGACCATCACGCTGGTGTTTTCTTTTTCTCCGATCAGAAGCGCGGAAGAGTCCCTGCACCCGGTAAACTCGATGCTGGCCAGATGTCTTTCCACCAGAAAAGATCGATCCAACTCATCCATCTTGGCGCAATCCACAAACGTTCCCCGCCGCAGACCTTCGCTTTTCTCTACTGCGTTCTTCACAAAGGAGAGGACGCTTTCCCGCTTATCGGTGTCGGCCCTGGATGGGAAGGGGGAGTTGGCAATGTTGCGCGCAAGCCTCACCCTGGAGGATAAGATCACCTGTGAGTTAGAGCCCTCCCCGGAAAGCCACACCGCCGGTTTTTTCGCCATCTCCTCAAACATG
Source organism: Candidatus Zixiibacteriota bacterium (assembly GCA_049679185.1). Taxonomy (GTDB): domain Bacteria; phylum Zixibacteria; class MSB-5A5; order MSB-5A5; family SM1-73; genus SM23-73-3. The sequence continues at coordinate 5,759 of JBAUFO010000157.1, read as the reverse complement.
TTCACTTTCCCATACGCAAGAAGTTCACTTTCTGCCTGCCAAGGCCTTGATCTGATCTCTGATCTGGGCGGCTCTTTCGAAGTCCTCCTGCTCGATGGCCTTCTTTAGTTCTTCCTGGAGCTTGTTCTCCTCCCACAAGGGCTTCATCACGTCTCTTTTAGTGCGAGTGAACTTCCCCCGGTGCTGGGTGGAACCGTGGACTTTTCTTAAAAGGTCATCCAGCTGCTCCTTGAAGGTGACGTAGCAGTTCCCGCATCCCAGTCGGCCCGCCTTGGTGAACTCGGAGAAGCCCAGGCCGCAAGCCGAGCAAACCACATCAGCCTCCTTGGCAGGCTTTTTCATCTGAGCCTGGCTGAGCATGCTGGCCAAAAACTCAGCTAAGGGGAAGGGCACTCCCTCCAGGGGATTGTGAAATCCCCGTTTGTCCGCACACTCCTCGCAGAGATTCAATACGACCTTCTGGTCGTTGATCACCTGGGTGAGATGAACCGTAGCCTCTTTTTTTCCACAATCCTGGCACTGCATTGTTTTCGCCTTTCAAGCCGCGCTTTCCGTAGCGGTGAAAAACCCTTTCAAAAAGAGCTTATTGGACTGTTCGCCTTTTCCGCGAACCGGGTTTCGGTGTCTCTCTTGAAGTCTCTTAGTCAGGCTGAAGCCCGACACTCCAGAGATCGTTTTCGTTTTTTTAAAATCCCCTTTTTGTTTCTATTGCACCATGCTCTATCCGCTGGAACCCGCCACCACCTTGCCATCAACCAACGTTATTATCCGGTGAGCTCTCTGCGCCAGAAGCTGGTTATGGGTGGCGATGATAAAGGTCTGTTCCTTCTTTTGGTTCAACTCGGATATCAGATTATGTAGCTCCTCGCCGGTGGCCTTATCCAAATTTCCGGATGGCTCATCGGCAATCACTATCTGGGGTTCATTAACCAATGCTCTTGCCACCGCCACCCTCTGCCGTTCCCCTCCGGAGAGCTCACCCGGCTTGTGATGTATTCTCTCTCCAAGCCCTACCTCCGAGAGGAAGCCTTCGGCTTTCTCTCGGATTAGGCTTATATCCTCACCCGCTATCAGCCGGGGCATCATCACGTTCTCCAGAGCGGAAAACTCCGGAAGTAAGTGATGAAACTGGAACACAAACCCCACGGTCTTGTTTCTAAGATGCGCCAGCTTCTTGTCGCTTAGGGCAAAGACGTCGGTTGAGTCCAATCTCACTTTTCCTTTTGTGGGACGGTCCAATGCGCCTAAGATGTGCAGGAGTGTGCTCTTTCCAACTCCTGATGCGCCCACCACTGATACGATCTCGCCCCGCCTGATGCCGATGTCGACACCCTTAAGCACGTGAAGCGTTTCGGCGCCCGTTTGAAAACTTCTATGGATGTCGATTCCTTCTAATACTATGTCGTTGTTGCGTTCGTGTTCCACAGTTTTACTATACTTTTATTTTCGCCATTTTTGCGGCTTTATTAACCGACCCTCTCAAACTTTGACGCTGCAATAGCATTTTAGTTTGAAAAATGGATTTGTCAACCGAAAACTTTGACGCAACGTTGGAGTTTTCCCCCTTTCCACCCCGCAGTCTGACTTCATCCCGAGGGAAGCCTGCGGCTACCAACCCCGCCCAAAGCGTTTTTACCTCACCCCCTGTTTCCCCCTCTCCTCGGAGTGGAGAGGGGTTCACCCTGCCCTTCGGTCCTGAGACCTCAGGGTCGAAGGAAAGGGATTTCCCTCGATCCTGCACTTCGTCCTGAGACTCAGTGTCGAAGGAAGATCTTCGGGATCGAAGGACACCCTGAAGGGGACCGAACGGGGAGAGGTTTAGAATTTCTCAGCTTGACCGGTAGCGAAATCATGGCAAAAAAGCTCTTGATTCTCGCTCTGAAATCGATAACTTAGGATAAATAGGTGGGCAACCACGACTCCGAGGTTGCGGACGCCTTGGAATGGTTCTCGAAGTTCGGCTGACGTTGGCGAGTCTGGTATCGACGCCGGAGGCTCGAGGTTGGAAGATACAATCTCCCGTAAGGTGAATGAATCTTCCAGCGTCGAGTTTCGCAGTGACGAGCTTCGATACGAGCATCGCAAACGTTGTCCGGGCCTCGAGCCTGATGAGAGGAGGTGATTTAAGATATGCCGACTATAGTTCATTTTGAGATTCCGGCAGACGACGTAGAAAGGGCAAAGAAGTTCTACACGGACCTCTTTGGCTGGAAAATCGAAAAAACACCGGAAATGGATTACTGGATGATTACCACCAGCGGTGAAAAGCAGGTTGATGGTGGCATGATGAAGAGACAGGAGCCCGGTCAACCGATTACGAATTACATCGATGTCGCTTCCGTAGATGAATCTGCCGCCAAGGTTCAAAAACTCGGCGGCAAAGTGGTCGTTCCCAAAGCGCCAGTGCCAGGTTTCGGATACTTCGCAGTCTGTCTTGATACAGAGAATAACGCCTTTGCCCTCTGGCAATCGGACAAGAACGCCAAGTAACGCGCAGCGGGGTGCACCAGACGGTGCACCCTGCGGGAGTTCGCAAATCAACGGGTTACTTGTGAGTTGCGTCGGGAAATTGTTTTCCCGGCGCCATGCCCAAAGAAATGCGAGTCTTGCACCGGGACTACAAAGTCCCGATGCAACGAGCCTTGGGCTGGGTGCCTCTGTTCGGGATACAATCCCGAACGCCTGGCAACACGAGGCGGGCTTGTAGTCGAGTTTTCACTGCTTCCTTCTAACTGAAGGTCACGTTTATGAAGAAGTTCGTCTGGATCGCCCTCATAGCGGTCTTTGTAGGGCTTGCCCTTTCCTGTTCGGCCCCGCCTGTCGAGGAGGAAAGTCAACTATCTGTTAAGGAGAAGTTGGCTGAGTGGAGAAAGGGTGTATGGCTTCTGGGAGATGGAAGCTATGCCATCTATACCGACACTCACTATTTCGTAGTGATGGTCAGTGGAGACAGTGCCTCACCAAACATCTATTGCGGGGCTTCGCAGGTCAAATTCCACGAGAAGGGAATGGCAAGAAAGCAGGTTATCCGGGTGCGCCAGTTGCCCGGCGGCGAGCTGGTGACTTTCAAGGAAAACGTGCTGGGTCACAATGCCGAGATTCCCTTGGAGATAGACACCACTCAGTTTGCCCCCAACACCTGCAACATCATAGATGGGATCATCTACGATTCGGTCACCGAGGTTACGGATAAGTATATTCTCCTCGCCACCTGCAACGGGGACAAAGAGAAGATATTCTCCAACGGCACTGCCGCATATCTTCCCGCTGGTGGCGGTCAGTTTTTTTCCGTTCGGATAGAAAGCTTCTGACCTCTCCTCTTGTCTTCCCCCTCTCCATTTTATGGAGAGGGGGACCGAGGGGGTGAGGTAGATTCGGGCTCTTGTAGTTGCTTGATTCCCGGACGGGAGCGTCTGCTTATCGAGCCTTACGCCAGCCCAATCAATTGGGCAACTACAGCCCGACCACGCTCGCTCCCGGGCGGCCAATAGAGTTGCGTCGGCGAAACTTGACTTTCCCAATCGCGTATCTTATTTTAGTGGAAGCCTCAAACGCATAGGACTGCGGCATTATGCAAATCTCCGAGATCATCAGTAAGAAAAGGGATGGGAAGAAGCTTACCCAGGAAGAGATAGAATATTTCGTCTCCGGCTACACTGCAGGTCAAATTCCCGACTATCAGGCGTCCGCGCTTCTCATGGCCATTTTCTTAAACGGAATGAGCGCCGAGGAGACGTTCCACCTTACCCAATCCATGATGAACTCCGGCACGGTGCTCGACTTAAGGTCCGTTCGGGGGACGAAGGTGGACAAACACAGCACCGGCGGAGTAGGGGACAAGGTTTCGCTGGTACTTGCGCCTCTCGTCGCCTCCTGTGGGATCAAAGTTCCCATGATCTCCGGCAGAGGCCTGGGTCATACCGGCGGGACTTTGGACAAATTGGAATCCATTTCCGGGTTCCGCACGGATCTGTCTCTTAAGAGATTCGTGACAAACCTTCGAGAAGTCGGCGTCTGCATGATCGGGCAGACCAAAGAGATTGCTCCTGCTGACCGGAAGATGTACGCCCTGCGGGACGTGACCGCCACGGTCAACTCTATACCGCTGATAGCGTCCAGCATCATGAGCAAAAAGCTAGCCGAGGGGGCGGATGCATTCGTGTTCGACGTCAAGGTGGGGAATGGCGCCTTCATGCAGAAACGCAGTGAAGCTTTGCTTCTCGCCAGGACGTTGATTCGAATCGCCAAAAGGTTCAAGAAGAAAGCGATTGCGCTGGTAACCGACATGAACGAGCCTCTGGGTGAGACGGTAGGAAACTCCATTGAGGTGGTAGAGGCCATTCATGCTCTTAAAGGAAAAGCTCCCCGCGATCTTATGGAGGTCACCGTGGCTCTCGGGGCACGTATGCTGGTCCTGGGAAAAAAAGCAAAGACACTGAAAGATGCGGAAAAGAAGCTACAGAAGGCAATAGAATCGGGCAAAGCTATAGATAAATTTGCAGAGATGGTCAAAAGACAGGGGGGCGATCCGAAGGTGATATATGATTTCGGTGTTCTTCCCTGGGCAAAGTTCAGACTATTGGTCAACTCTGATCGGCACGGATACGTTCAATCCATAGACACGCGAAAGATCGGCCTGTGCGCCGTAAGATTAGGCGCAGGCAGGGAGAAGCTGGAGAGCCCGATCGACCATGGCGCGGGTATGTTAATCAAGAAAAAGGTGGGGGATTCTGTTAATACGGGAGAGGCCCTGGCAATCGTTTTTGCCAATAACCTCAAAAAAGCCAGACAGGCTTCCCACGAGATCAGAGGGTCTTACAGAATCACGAAGAGAAGAGGGTGCCGGTTGAAGAAGGTTCTGATGGTCGTCGACGAAAGAGGTTCCCGCCCGTTGAGATCGAAGACCAGAACCTAACTTAAGTTAGGTTCTGCTTTCTCCTTACAGGTTGTATCTCCCATTGCGCGAGACCGTCCAGTATCCTACCTTCCCTGAGCAAATTGATCCGGGTGAAGGTGAAGCTTCACCCCCACGTTGAATCCGCATGGAAATCCGCTAATCCCCTGCAATCGAGGGTATCGCCAAGCCGCTCGGGATTCAGGGCTTAACTAACCGAATCCAGACCGGGGTCGAAATTCTCCCTGAAATTTGAAAAAAATCGCAACGCGCGAAGGATTCCAACGTATAGTATTCTATGTTGGAATAGTGCGATTCGTAGTAATTCCGGTAAAGAGGACCCTATGAGCAAAAATGAACTTGTGGTCTTGGGACTTTTGAACCAGAAACCCATGTACGGTTATCAGCTCCACCAGGAGATCGAGAGAACCAAAATGGAAATCTGGGCCGAGGTGAACCTGTCGTCCATCTACAATACGCTCAACAGGCTGGAACAGAGCAAGATGGTGAAGGCCAGAAAGGAGAGGCCGGGGAGGATGCCGGAACGAAGCGTCTATCGCATAACAGAAGGCGGAAGAGAGAAATTGGCCTGCCTGCTGGAACAGGTCCTCAGGGATAACAGAATTCGGCCGGCCGACCTGATGCTGGGCATCTTCTTCATCCAAGGCCTGCCCAAGAGAAAAGCCCTGGATTGTCTCAAGTCCAAAGTTGAAGTCATGAAAGAGCTTCTGCAGGGCCTGCTTAAGGCCGAGAAAGACGTCGCGGGCAACACCCCTTTCCCCTGGGCGTTTTTCATGCGAGGAACCATTGATCATCTGAAGAATGGAATCACCAGAATCGATGATCTGACAAGATACATTCAAAG
>JBAUFO010000156.1:0-11389 GCA_049679185.1 Candidatus Zixiibacteriota bacterium | reverse complement strand
CCCTCAGCCAGGTGGCAAATTTCAAGACGGACAACCCACTGGATAGCGAAACGATTCTCAAAGGATTGAATGGACTTCTTCCCCACGATGTGGCGGTCAAAAAGGTGCAGGAGGTGGATTCTGGTTTCCATGCCAGATACAGTGCAACCAGCCGGCTGTACGGGTATAGAATTTATCGAGGCAGGACTGCAATCTTGAGAAGATATGTCTGGGAGGTTCTCTATTCGCTTAATCTGGAGAGGATTGTCAGGGCCACTCAAGGAATTCAAGGTGAACATGATTTCTCCTCGTTCTGCGTGGCTGAATCAGCGAAAGACAATAGCGTCTGCAACGTTACCTTAGTCTCCTGGGAAGAATACGGAGATGAGCTGTTACTCAAAATTGAAGCCAACAGATTTCTTCACACCATGGTCAGAAGTCTCGCAGGGACTTTAGTAGAAGTCGGCAGAGGATATTTTTCAGTTGAAGACTTCAGTGACATAATGAAAGCAAAAGACAGGAGGAAAGCGGGTCCAACGGCGCCGGCCTGCGGGCTTTGTCTGGTTGAGGTGAAGTACTGAATTGGCCCTCAATAAAGGCAGGACTAAATATCCTGCTCTATGACGGACTATTCGTTTTTTCGCATAGCGGCGGGAATTTATCCTCTGTGAGCCCTGGTTCCATAGACCCTTGAAGATGTTCACAGTACATAAACAACTTATGGAGGTTGGCACATGAAATTCTTCATCGACACTGCAAACTTGGACGAGATAAAGGAGGCCGCCGGCATAGGTATCCTGGACGGCGTAACCACCAATCCCACTCTGCTGGCAAAGGAAAAAGGCAAGGGGGATTTCAGGACTATCATCAAAAAAATCTGTGAGATGGTGGATGGTCCGGTGAGCGCCGAGGTGGTGGCGCTGGATGCAGAGGGGATGGTGAAAGAGGGTGAGGATCTGTCCAAGCTGCACAAAAACGTCGTGGTGAAAATCCCCATGTGCAAGGAGGGCTTGAAGGCCATAAAGATTCTGGATTCGAAGGGAATACGAACCAACTGCACCCTGATCTTCTCCCCTATCCAGGCCCTGTTAGCTGCCAAGGCGGGAGCCTCGTTTGTCAGTCCCTTTGTGGGGAGGCTGGACGACGCCAGCCACGTGGGAATGGATCTGGTGGAGGACATCGTGACCATCTTCGAGAATTACGAGATCACCACGGAGGTAATTGTGGCCAGCATAAGGAACCCTCTTCACGTGGTGGAAGCAGCCACCATGGGAGCAGACATTGCCACTATCCCCTTCAAGGTGATCGGGCAATTGATAAAGCATCCTCTCACGGACGTTGGGATAAAGAAATTCCTGGAGGATTGGAAGAAGGTAGACAAGTAATGGTTGCGTTAGAACGTTATTCTGCTGCGCTCCCTGGCGACAGGCGGGAGCGTAGGGGCAGCTCTTGCCTCGGCACTGAGTCTCGGCACGAAGCGTGGCTGTCCGACAAGCCTTAGTCACCCTCTCCTCAATCCTCTCCCATAAAGGGAGAGGAAGCACGGTTCTCCCTCCCTTTGTGGGAGGGAGTAAGAGGGAGGGTAGAACGCGCCGGACACGGATCTCGCCATGGCGGGACTCCCGAAGCTCAACAAGCCCTGGTTCTATGCTTAACTTGGGTAGCGGAGACGTTCAGGTCTCCATAAGTCAAATAAGAAGAGCCAAAAGATGATTGAACGATACACCACTCCCAGGATGAAAGACCTCTGGTCCGACCAGAACAAATTCCAGAAATGGCTGGACATTGAGATACTGGCCTGTGAGGCCATGGCCAATCTGGGAATCGTCCCCAGGTCGGCTCTAAACAAGATCAAGAGGAAGGCCAAGTTTGACGTCGAGAGAATCTCGCAGATCGAGGAGAAGACCAAACACGACGTGATTGCGTTCCTCACCAACGTGGCTGAAAACGTAGGGGAAGCATCCAGGTACGTCCATTTCGGCCTGACCTCCTCCGACATTCTGGACACCTCGCTTTCGGTGTTGATGAGAGAGGCCGGCCTGGTGATTTTGGAGGATCTCCAGAAGCTGGCCAAAAGCATCAGAAAGCGAGCTTTCCAGTTCAAGCACACTCCCATGATGGGCAGAACTCACGGGGTCCATGCGGAACCCATGACGTTGGGCCTTAAGTTCGCCCTCTGGTTCACCGAGGTCACAAGACACATCCAACGCTTGCAAAGGTCAATCCAAGCCATCTCCGTGGGAAAGATCTCCGGAGCCGTGGGAACATTCTCCAATTTGGATCCCAAAGTTGAAGCCTACGTGTGCAGGAAGCTGAAGATCAAACCCGCACCCATCTCCAGCCAGGTAATTCAAAGGGACCGGCATGCCGAGTTTCTATCAACCCTGGCCCTCATCGCCGGCTCCATCGAGAAATTCGCCACCGAGATAAGGAGCCTGCAGAGGACCGAGATTCTGGAGCTGGAGGAGGGCTTCAGCAAGGGCCAGAAGGGCTCCTCTGTCATGCCGCACAAGAGAAACCCTATCACCTGCGAGAGGCTCTGCGGCCTGGCCCGGCTGGTCAGAACCAATGCCCAGGCTTCCATGGAGAACATGGCGCTATGGCACGAAAGGGACATCTCCCATTCCTCCGTGGAGAGGGTCATCATCCCTGATTCCACCGTTCTGGTGAACTACATGCTGGTCCAGTTCAACCGTGTAATGGAGAACCTCTTGGTTTATCCCGAGAACATGATGGCCAATTTAAACAAGACAAGGGGAATGATCTTTTCCGCGCGTGTGCTTCTGGAGCTTGCCAGGAAGGCTAAGTCGAAAGAGGAGGCTTACCGGATAGTCCAGGAAAATGCCATGAAGGCCTGGAAGGAAAAAAAGAATTTCAAGGAGTTAATTCAAAACGACAAAAGAATAAGAAAGTACTTAAGCCAGCAAGAGGTCGAGGCGTGTTTTGATCTGAATTACTACTTGAGAAACGTAGACCATATTTTCAGAAGAGTATTCAGATGATAAAAGAGGGGTATGTATTCGTCCTTCCGACCCTGGGCGTGTCGTTCATTCTGTTCGCCATCTGGGCTCACAGCTCTCTGGCTGTAATCCTGGCATTGGCGGTAGTCTCTCTTATCCTTTCGCTCTTCTTGATTTTCTTCTTCAGGGATCCGGATAGAGAAGCTCCGGCGGAGGATAATCTGATTCTCGCCTCGGCGGACGGCAGGATCATCTCAATAAAGCCTTTCCAGAGCACGGACTTCGTTGGCGGGCAGGGAACTTTAGTGAGCGTATTCATGTCGGTCTTCGACGTACACGTCAACCGTGCCCCCATCTCCGGCAGGGTGGAATACTATAAGTATAATCCGGGCAAATTTCTTCCCGCGTTCAAGAATAAGGCTTCATCGGAGAATGAACAGACCGAGCTGGGCATCGAGAACACGCATGGTAGGGTCATCATAAAGCAGATAGCGGGGATCATCGCGCGTAGGATCGTATGTAAGGTGAGACCGGGAGATAAGCTGAGCGCGGGGCAGCGTCTTGGAATGATCAAGTTCGGCTCAAGGGTCGACCATCTTCTGCCTGAAAACGTGGAAATAAGAGTAAAACCGGGACAAAAGGTCCGGGCCGGAGAAACCGTCATAGGGGTGTTCAAGAAGTGAGAAACATTAAAGGGTTTTTCCCGGGGATATTCACCGTAGGCAACATGTTCTGCGGTTTTGTGTCGATTCTGAGCAGCTTCGATGGAGAACCGATAGTTGCCGCCTGGATGATAATCCTGGCTGCGTTCTTCGACACTCTGGACGGGCAGGTGGCCCGGTTCTCCGGGACGCCCTCCCGCTTTGGCATGGAGCTGGATTCCTTTGCCGACCTCCTCTCTTTCGGGGTAGCACCCGTAGTGCTATTCTACAATCTGAACATCTACCCTTTAGGCAGATGGGGATCGATGCTGGGTTTTGTTTTCGTCCTGTGCGGCGTCTTCCGATTGGTCCGATTCAATCTCCAGCAGACCAAGCTGGAGGAGAAGCCCCCCTATGTGGGCCTGCCCATTCCTACCGCGGCGGTGACGCTGGTGAGCTTCATCCTGTTCTGCTACGAGATATGGGGAACCTTGAGATTTCCCAAAGCCCTGATCACCATGATCGTCGTCTTTTCCGGACTGATGGTAAGTGGAATAAAGTACGAGACTTTGCCCAAGTTTTCCTTCGGCGACAGAAGGAACAAGATCAAGCTGGTCTATCTCTTCGTGTTTTTAGTAGCCTTGATAATCAATCCCCGGCTGGCACTTTTCCCCTTTGGCATGCTCTACATCCTTTCCGGATTTGTCAAGGGTGCCTACGAATTATTCAAGGCCGAAAGACCGGAGGGCTCGACCTGAGGAGGTGCACGCAGGCCATTCTGAAAACTTACAGATTAGCAAGGATTTATCTTTCGGAGCACTAGAACCTCTGACAACTTAACCCGAACTGGAAGAGAGTTAACTCACCGGCAAACGAAAAAACTCCTTTGCAAACTTGCTCAAGGAAGCTATTTTTAGCTGAGGAAGCGGAAATTTCAAAAAGGAGCAGGCGGATATCATGAGCATAGAAAAGCAAGATGGTTTTGCGGTAGTGTATGTCAGGCTCAAGGATGGAGTTTTGGATCCTCAGGGTTCTACCATAGAGAGAGCCTTAGACGACATGGGCTATCAGGGGATAAAGCAGATTCGGTCGGGAAAGATCTTCGAGATTACCTTTCAGAAAGACGGTGGAGGAAAACCTGAGGAGCTGATAGACGAGATCTGCCGAAAGCTTCTGACCAATCCGGTAATAGAAAAATTTAACTTCGAGATAGTCAAATGAAATTCGGCGTGATAGTTTTCCCCGGCTCCAATTGCGACTATGACGCCTTCATGGCGATCAAGACCGTGATAAAACAGGACGTTGATTTCCTGTGGCACCAGGACACCTCTCTTCGCGGCTGCGACTGCATCATCTTACCCGGTGGTTTTTCCTACGGCGATTACCTGCGGACCGGCGCCATCGCCCGGTTCTCCTCCATCATGAAGAAGGTGATGGATTTTGCCCAAGACGGCGGACTGGTGGTGGGAATCTGCAACGGCTTCCAAATACTCCTGGAGGCAGGTCTTCTCCCCGGAGCCATGCTGCGAAACACCTCCCTTCGTTTCATATGCAAGTTCGTCCATATCCGGCCCGAGGAGCAGGATACTCCTTTCACCAACCTCTGCAGGAAGGGGCAGGTTCTCAAGATTCCGATAGCTCACACCGACGGAAACTATTTCATACCAGAAGACGGCTTAAGGCGGCTTAAGGAGAATCGCCAGATAGTCTTCAGATATTGCGATAAGGGCGGAGAGGTCACCCCAGTGGCGAATCCCAACGGTTCCCTGGAGAGCATCGCCGGAATCTGCAACCGGAGCCGGAACGTGCTGGGCATGATGCCTCACCCGGAGAGGGCCTCGGAGAAGATACTGGGATCGGACGACGGGAAATACATCTTCGAGTCAATAGTCGACTTCTTCCGCCAAAGGAAGTGAAGGGGAAACGTAAGTGAAGACGCGTGAAGTGACGTTCTTGCTTGTCTCTTTAGTGCTGGCTGCAGTGGTGGGAGGGCTTGTTGGAGATATCATAGGATCGTTTTTGCCCGAAGGTGCAGTCAAGACCCTTTTTGAAAAGGCCATCTCCATCGGATTTAAGCAGCTGACCGTGGATCTTTATGCCATCAGCTTTACCATTGGCCTGATGGTCACGATAAATTTCGTCAGCATCCTGTTTTTGATTATGGTACTGCTCTATTTCCGGTGGTGGTTTCTTTAGGAGAAGACAATCTGATCTGTCGAAAAAGAAAACAGAACTATCGAGTAAAGGCCAACGTATGCTATTCTGGATCGAATCTATCCGAAGGAGGTAATCCATGTTGGGAGGAATAGGCGCGCAGGAACTGATTCTAATACTTCTGGTTATCCTTCTTCTGTTTGGGGCCAAGAAGATTCCGGAGATGGCACAGGGCTTGGGCAAGGGGATGAGGGAGTTCAGAAAAGCCATGAAGGAGACGCAGGACGAGCTTACCAAACCCGAACCGCCCGCTGAGGAGAAAAAGAAGGAGTCGGAAGAAAAGAAATAACTTCCAGGCGTCTACCGGGCTGTTGTACCTCGCCCGAAGAAAGAGAACCGAACGGGTTGAAGAAAGGGATTAAGACATGCCCATTTTCGCCAAGAAAGATGTTGACAAAATCTCCGCCTGCCTGAAAGCGGAAAGTGTGCGCAAGGAGAAGAACCACTTCCGCATAAAGATAACTGCTGACGAGGGACGGAGAACTCTGATTCTGGAAATCTACCCTGAAGTAAGCCTGGGGAAGGGAAAGGGACCCATGCTGGTGCTTTACACCGGCAATGCACACCTCCAACTACATAGCTGTTCGGGGTACGTGGTCAGTGAAGAGCTGGGAGAGGTCACCTTCGTTGGTGAGTCCGCTGGAAAGGTCTCCGGGCTGGTGGTGGAACGACAGGCGGCCTGTTCGCTTTATGCCAACGTGAAACGGGAGGTATTGTCCGGAGATTTCACGAAACTCGGAGTGGAAGTGATGCTCTCCGGCGTAGCCCTCTCTCTTGCCGAGGAGATCATAGAGAAAAGCAAAGAGATGTAGCTCCCGCCCGTTAACGCCTGTCTGCCTATCCGCGAGACCCCCGGGAGATCAAAGTCTCTTTCATCCAGCTAGCCAAATCTGCAGAGACGCCACATTCCGGCAACGCACCAGAGAAGCTTTCCTGCGCACGTTGGAGGTATCCTGCCTCGGCTCGATTTCTTCTTTGTATTTCTAAGCCGTCAGGATAGCTCCTGACAGGACAGTATAAGACTCTATTCAACACACCCCTGCTGCGGAGCAGGACCTCCTCTGTAAAGGTAGTTCACGAGATAAACTACATCCGCAACATTGATCTCACAATCCCCGTTGACATCTGCCAGATGCAGAGAGTCGGGCGGGGCTCCCCCTCTGTAAAGATAGTTGACCAAGGCCACAACGTCTCCGACATTGACCACTCCGTCACCGTTCGCGTCTCCCGCCAGTGACGCCTCGATGTGCAATTCTGTCGGATAAAACAGAGGATTCACGTCGTGCCATAGGCTATCAACGAAGTACAAGTACATCCATCCGTAGAGACTGATCGTATCGATAGAAACGAAACCCGTGTCCAGCACTGTGAAATACAGGTAGATAAGCTCGCCCTCTCCCGGTTGTATCAACGCATCTGCTGCCCTGGCGTACGCATAGACCAGATTCGACTCGTTCTCAGGAACGACGTTGGAAGGGCCGAAGTACTGGGTGCGTTCTCCCACGAACCTGCCAGAATCACAGTACAAGGGTCCCTCCCATGTGAGCGGAATGTCAAGGCCCCACACAGCTTCGTCGTTGAATACGATTACCGGCAGCACAGCCGTGCCCTGATAGGGTGGGGAACCCGAGAGACTAACCTCCCACTCCCCAAATCTCACAGTATCGGGCTCAATTGGATCGTAACAGAAACTTTCTCCTGCGACGAAAAAGCAAAGACAGTTCAACCACATGAAAGCCTGTGCCAAACGCGCTTTCATTTCTCCCCCTAGCACAAGTTATATTTCTTCACTTGCTTCTTCCTCATCTTCTCCGGCCAGCACCAAGCACGACCTCTGGCCGCGTAAACTACTCCCTTCAAAGGGAGTCTCTCGTCTCAAACCAAAACCGAGTTTCCTCCTCCCGGCGATATGTCCAAACTCAAAACCTCCACCATAGCCTGGCATACTCCCCGTTTCATTACACAAAATCCTTAGCTATGTTTAAACTCTGTTCTCCTCCACCTCCTTTCTGCCAACAAAAAAAGAGTGGTTCAAGAAACCGACCACTCTCTCTCACACACCTCTATCTGGGTACGCCATGATGGTACGCAGAAAAGATCTCCAGCCTCCTCTCCTCCGAAGTCCCAACAAAACCACCAGTATCCATATCCATCTCGGCCCTTTGCTGAAGTGAAGTGTTTTCTCTACAGGCTCTTCATACCCGGATGCCGGGAAAGAGATACACTTCCCCGTCAACCAGGTCCCGGCAAGAAGGACACTCTTCTCTTTCCGATTTAAAACGAATTTCCTCCTGAAGGGGGGCATTGCCTGTCTCGGCAAGCAACCAAGTAAAAGATACTAAATGCTCCCCTCCTTGTCAAGCCAAAAATGCATCTTCTGATGGAAAAAATCACCACCCCTACCCGATGAGACCAATCACCGTTGCTCATGTCTCCCCGGTGTGGTCGTCTGGTGCGCTGTAGACATAGACGCGCCACGCCAACTGTCTTGTCAAGTCAAAGAATACTCTTCTCTCAAGGAGACTCAGGCCGGGCGGGACAGAGTGTGTTTGGCTCGTATAGTCTAAATGGTTGGGCGTATGTAGATACCGCAATCCCTCCCCACCCAACCACACCTACCGCACCGCAATGACGGCGTCACCCCGTGTTACCATCCCTATCCCTGGGGCTTCCGGATCTCACGCAGCAGCCCCCCGGCTTTCTTTAGGTCATTTTCGGTATTGATGTTGGTGAAGCTCAAGAAGCGGGGGTCGACCCTGTCGATCTCCTTGTCGCTTACTCTTCTTACTCTGAGCTCTGCCAGGACGTTACGAATCTTCAGATCGTGCTTCAGGAGATGATCAATGAACACAGGGAGGCAGTTTTTGGAATAGACGGCAAAGAGAGGCTCCACTTCCCCGCCGGCTTCCGGGATGACAACGTCGTAGTCACCGCACTTTTCCAGCAGCAACTCAATCAGACCAGGCTGGGGAAACGGCATGTCACAGCCGATCACGAAATTAAAGTGTGAGGTGGAATAGGCTAAACCGGTAAGAATGCCCCCCAGGGGACCTTTTCCTTCAATCAGATCTCCGACAACCTGGACACCAAAACCCCCGTAGGTGTCCTTCTGATTTGCCACAATGAGTATCTCGGTGAAAATATCCTTCAGCACCCCGATACTTCTCTGAATCAGAGCTTTCCCGTCGGGGAGCATGATCAGCGCTTTATTCTTGTTAATCCTGCTCCCTTTCCCCCCAGCCAGGATTATCCCGCTTGCATTCTGCATTAGGACGTTTCTTTTGACGACAGAGAAAGAACGATTTCTCTTGGGTTTTTGTGGTAATGTCTTACCGACCGAGGTTTCTCGGTGGAGTTACCCCGGTTATTCCGAGATTTCTATTTCCACTCTTGTGGGCTTCTCCTCCAGGCGCAAGCACATGATCATCGCCCAGATGGCATTCCCCAGAATATTGGTGGCAAACGGATTAAGCGGAACATCCTTTCCGTTCACCTTGACCTTGACGTCTCTCGCCTTCTCTTCTCCTCCGGAACTCATGTCTTACCTCCTCAAAGAATATACAACAAAAGAGGGGGAATTGCTTCCCCCTCCCTTAATTAGCATCTAACATCTGACGGCAAAGCGCCGCAGGTGCCACTTAGAAGGTTATCTGCACCATAGCCTGCACCACGTCCACGTCGTCGACGCCCTCTACCTCTGTCATGTTGTGGATGAAGTTCAGATAGAACATCGAGTTTAAGCCGTCGATGTAATAGTTCACCCCTCCGGTGATGGCTGAGATTCCGTCGTCATCCTCGTCGGTGCAAGGATCGTATGAGTCGTAGCGAACCAGGAATTCCACCTGCGGAACCGGCTGAACACCCACGTGGCCAAAAAAGGCTTGCGAGTCCCAGGTCTCTTTCTCATTGGCGCCCGCCATATACTCGTCCTGTGCCATCAGGAACTCTCCCCTGAAGCGGACCGTCACCTCATCCTTGGTGTAGTCAGCCTTGACGAAGCCGCCAAAACGATTGCGCTTGAAAGTATCGTCACCATCTACCCAACCGAACGGAGGCGGGGCAAAACCTAACCAGGCGTAACCGCCAAAGTGCACCGTGGCCTCATCGATAGGCGGCTTGACGTCTGCCCGAAGCAGGAAATCCTTGGCATCGTTGTTGTCTGCCCAGTTGTTGGGAATGTCGCCGCCGTTGAATATTCCCAGGTTGAAGTCAACATACTCGGTCTTGGTGGTGCTCTGAATGCCGCACTGTCGCCACACCGCATACATGGTGGTGGTGTAGGGATAGTTGATCATTTCCAGCTTGGCGGTGGAGTAAGGCATGTACAGGGTGAAGTTCGGCAGAAATCGACCGACCGCGATCTCGGTCTTCTCGATATAGAAGAATTGCGCTTTGTAGTCCAGCACGCTTATACTTCCCTTATGGTCAAGCTGTACGAAATACTTCACCTTGTCGGGAACGATGGTGCCCCAAAAAAGGAAACGTGCTCGGTTCAGAAAGAACGAGTTGTTTCCCGTCTCATCATCCGCAAAATAGTTGAAACCAGCCTGAAGGATACCACCAATCTTTAAGTCCCCTTTTCCCACCTTTACCTCAGTTGCCCCCGCGGCAAAACTGCAAACCAGAAACGAAATCAGCAACAAGCCCGCGGTTAACAGACTTAGCTTTCTCATTTGTTCCTCCCTCGTCCGTTACAGATTTTCACTCGTTAGCTTCACTACTCAACCCCCCCAAGTCTTTGAGCCAAAGCCAAGGTTATCGATGATCTTGACTTTGAGCGTGATTCCTTCTTTTTTCACCTCCTCGCGTTTGAGTAAATATCTACATTTAGAAACTCTACAGTATGTGAACTTTTTCACTTGATCGCCTGTCCATCAACTCCTTCTGATAGTCAACTTAAGTAAAAGGCAAGCAACGCAAGAATTGAATCTCCACTGTATCTCTATCTGCAATTTCTCCTTATCAATTCCATTGCTCTCACTGTCTGGCCATAATTTGACCGAATTTAAGAGTCTGGCCTCTCTTTGTCAAGAAAAAAATGGGGTAAGTTCAAAATATGCTTGAACCTACCCTCTGGCAGTCATCGCCCGCGAAGTTCCTCTTTCCGCGGGAGACTCGTTGATGCAATAAGAGACAACGGCGTAAGCGCCAGCGTCAGATAGTCAACCTTCTCCGGCCACTGTCAGAGTTTCTTCCAACCTTTAATCTCTTCCATGGCCTTATAGTCAGTCGCGTCCAGATGCAGGGGAGTAATGGAGATGTATCCCTCTTTAATGGCGGCAAAATCGGTGTCATCCGCCTTCTTCTCCCAGATCGGTGTCTGCTCTCCGATCCAGTAATAATTCCTACCCCGGGGATCGATCTTCTCGATCACCACATCGCTGTATACTCGTTTTCCCAATCGGGTGATTCTATATTCGGTTACCGATTGCTTCCTATCCGGGACATTCACGTTCAGGAAGGTATCTTTGGGAAGCCCGTTCTCTAAGACGAACTTAGCCAGTTTCCTCGCGAACCTGGCCGCGGATTCGAAGTGCTTAGCGTCCCAATTGACGTTAGAGACGGCGATGGAGGGGATGTTGAGGATAGTCCCCT
>JBAUFO010000155.1:0-37787 GCA_049679185.1 Candidatus Zixiibacteriota bacterium | reverse complement strand
ATTCCTCTCAGGGCGAGCTTTTTCTGTTGCGCCGGAAAAAAAAGGAGATTGAAGACGGATACGCCCAGCAGGACAATCAGAATGGCTCCACTTATCTTCGTCCGTACGGGTCTGTCAAGAAAGAACTTCTTGATTCTCATCTCATCCCCTGAAATAAAAAGACCGTCTCAGGAAATCTCTGCAAGCCTCTATGATCCGTCCCCCATTCAGTCTGAGAAAACACCAGAAAACAGGCAGCAGCTCTTAATTCTCTTTCGTTAGCGTATGGTTTTGCCCCCCTGATGATTCAAAGACCTGAGGTGGCTGAGCCAAGACACTGAATCGAAAGTGCTTTACACCCCTCTCGCTTTCTTGAAGATCGGCACCTTTCAGAGGGTGCTTTAACTTTAGCATCCGCCGCAAGCACCGCTTCTGAACGCCGTCCGGTCGTGCATTGGCAAGAGGAAGCACAGGCAAAGAAAAAAGACCAGCCCTTTCCTCTTCACAGGAAAAAACCGGCCCTGCCTTCAATCTGAGCACCCTGTTCTCTTCGCCTATCTTAAGAAGCTGGTTTCCTTCACCCTGTTCTTGATCTCCCTCTCCACGTCCAACAGTTTCACCCCGGGTGGATAGGTTTTGTACTGGACTTCGCAAAGGTCATGGAAAGCCTTGACGATGGAGTCTATTCTGAAAATCTCCCTCTTGCAGTCCTCTGCAAATCTCCTCATGTCTTCTTTTGACGCCTCTCCGTTCTCGCTCACCTGCGACAGAAGCTCCACCTTCCCCATAAGCACAGTCAGAGGGCTGTTCAGGTAATGAGAGATTGTGCGCGCCAATTCGTTTATCGTGTTCAAGGTCGATTGGTTCTGCTCAATGTGCGCAATGTGTTGCTTAGAAAGTGCATCAGAGAATCCGGGTTCGCCAGTCAACCCGCGGGATTCTCCTCCGACCATATTCTCTTTCCGGGCAACAATCTTCAAAGCTCGCTTCATGCTGAAAGCCTCTCGCCATTCGGGACGGCTTTAGTTTGCGATATTCCCGTATTCCAGGTAGATCTGAACTTATCCTCTTATTAGGGGCATGATATTTGCATTATCGGCAGACCAGCTGAAATGTTTAAAGGCTCTGATTCGAAAACAAATAAGGTACTGTTCAAAATGTTCACAGTTAGCCCTCGAGATTACGGCTCTGAAGAAATGCAAAAAACGGTTGACAAGCGGAGAATGGCTGTTATCTTTAAAGAGAAGCGATCGTACGAGGAGTTATCATAACAAGAGGAGTCATTTGAGGCATGCTGTTTGCTCTTGAACATGAAGCATGCAAACTCATCGCGGTATGTCCCGTAGCTGAATACTAAACGCCTGTGGCAAATTTCGTCAGAACTAACCGGGAGGTGAAATGGGAGTTGTTAATGTAAGGAGGCAGTTCACGGAGCAGTGGAGTTTGAAGATGATCTTCTCCGAGTTCTCGTTTCAATTTTCTGAAACCTTTAAACAGGAGGGAAGGACCAATGTTAAGATGCAAGAATAGTCCTACTTTAAAAGCAGCGATATTGATGCTGGTGGGATTCTCGGCGCTTGGTTTCTTAAGCAATGCGCAGGCCGGGGGCGTGGATGTTGATTTCAAACAGGCCTCGAATAAGAATCCCGTCCCGGGTGACGTAATTTGGATCGGCTCGATTCTGGCGACGGGCAACTCGACATACTATGAGGGTATGTCTTCCCTTCAGCGGCTGGTCCTCGTTGGTATTCCAAAGACCCCGGGTGATGTGCACACGTTGACTTTCAAGCACCAGGCCAATAAGAGCACCAGCCACGCCTACGATTTTTTAACCTCGTGGCCCCAGGCACTCCAAGCAGCACAAGAGATAGGTGGACCTACCATGTTCGTAAACCTGAATGAGTGTGGTCCCAGTATAGGCCCACCGGCAGATTTGGCAGCAATCTGCGCTGCTCTTCACACCAGCGGGTTCACCGCCACTCCTTACGCTCCCGATGCTATGGGTACTGTCTTAGGCGACGACGTAGCATCCAAAGCGGCTGCTTATGAGGCTCACTTCGGTAACCGTACGGTCAAAATCTACGGCAACGCGTTGATTTCGGCGTCGACGGTAACCTTTGACGGTTACAGTGGAAGCGGAGACGTGACTGCTGAGTACACGTTTAGTTGGACGTCGAGTTCGGATTCGATCGTCATCGAAATGGCCGGCCACCTGGCTGTGGGCGTGGACCCATTGGGGGCGGGCATTGGGTATGGCGAGGGATTAGGATCTGCCAACATCAGTGGCGGACCCTACCACTTCAGCCTATCTCAACTTGACGGCAATTCGCTCGGCTCGCAAGACAACCAGATAAAAGGTGCGGACATCCTTTTGCCTTGTCCTCCGGTGTGTGATGTAACGCCACCCCAGCAAGATGGATGTGTTGGTTTTGATGCCAGCTTCACGGACAACAGCACTGGTGGCACCCCGCCCTACACCTACTGTTGGCAGAAAGAGCCTTACACCGATCCCTGTATTTCCACCACCAACCAACTCATCATTTCTGGTGCTACCCTGGCTGATGCAGGCACCTACCGGGTGATAGTGATTGATGTTCAGGGTTATGCTGACACCTGCTATGCGGAGTTGATAGTCTACTCCCCGCCGGGCTGCGACGTGACCCCTGATCGTGACTCAGTATGCGCTGGTTTTGATGCCAGCTTCACCGCCAGTGGCACCGGTGGCACGCCTGCTTATAGTTATGACTGGAGTGGTCCTGATGGGTTTACTGCCACCACCGCCACCATCGATATCAATGATGCTCAACCGGTGAACGCAGGCACCTACCAGGTGATAGTGACTGATGCTCACGATTGTGCTGACACCTGCTCTGCGGAGTTGATGGTCTACTTGCCACCGGGGTGTGATGTGACCCCTGATCGCGACTCGGTCAGCGCTGGTTTTGATGCCAGCTTCACCGCCAGTGGCAGTGGCGGCACGCCTCCTTATAGCTATGACTGGAGTGGTCCTGATGGGTTTACTGCCAACACCGCCACCATCGATATCAATGATGCTCAACTGGTGAACGCAGGCATCTACCAGGTGATAGTGGCTGATGCTCACGATTGCGCTGACACCTGCTATGCGGAGTTGATAGTCTACCCGCCTTTGATCATCATCGTTCCTGAGGATGATTCGGTTCATGCCGGAGATTACTTCACCAGCACAGATTTCTCCGTCTCCGGTAACATAGGCCCGTACACGGTGAGCTTGTGCGGGATAACTCCCGCGCCCACTAATCAGCAGCCTGCCATAGTGGAGAGTCATGTCGAGTGGCAGACTGAATGCGCTGATTATGGGAATATCTTCACCATCTGTCTGGAAGCTGTCGACGAATTCGGAGCCAAAGACACCGGTTATTTCGATGTGACCGTGTATAACCGGGCTCCCGAGCTTACTTGCCCTTTAGACGAGCACCTTCCGAAGCTGGACACGCTCATCAGCACGGACTTCTCGGTCAGCGATCCGGACTTAGATCCCACTCAGGTCGTGTTTCTGGATATCAATCCGCCCGCTACCTTTGATCCGGTGTTGGTGGATAGTCATGTGGAATGGGTGACCACCCTGGCCGAGCCGCTTGGGCCCTACACCATCCGCCTGGAGGCAACAGATTCTTGTGGGCTGGCGGATACCTGCGACTTCACGGTAACTCTGGACGTGCCCCTCGGAGATTTATCCTGTCCGGAGGATGACAGCGCCCACCCACCTGTGCTTTTCATCAGCACCAACTTCACCTTGACCGGCCCGGGAGCGGATCCATCGTTGGTGAGCATAATCGGAGTAGATCCTCCCCCCACCAATATGCCGGTCATAGTGGGGTCTCACGTGGAATGGCAGACCGATTGTCTCGATACCGGCCAGGTGTTCAGCATTTGTCTGGAGGGTCCGGTTCCCCTCGGTAAAGACACCTGCTGCTTCGAGGTGACCGTTTACAACCGGCCTCCTGAGCTGTTCTGCCCGGAGGACGGTGGGGTTTTCGTTGGCGATCTCTTTGTCAGCACGGATTTCAGGACATTCGACCCGGACTGGGATCAGGTTCTGGTTTCCATCCTGGACATCGATCCAGATCCCTGTACCTATCCCTACCTGGTGCGCAACCACTTGGAATGGCAGACCACCTGTTGTGACAGCGGCACTTTCTACATCCGCTTGGTGGGAGTCGATCCGTGCGGGCTTAAGGATACCTGCGGGTTCTGGATGACCATTTCTGACGACCCTCCCCCCGATTTCTTCTTCTGGGTTATTCCGGTTACTCAATATGTGTCTGCGGGAAAGACTGCGCAGTACATCGTGGAGCTTCATAAGCTTTTTGGATTTGCCAGCCCTTGCTCGCTTTTTGTCTCCGGATTGCCCGATCCGCCGAACAGCGCAGATTTCGATCAACCCGTGGTAACCCCGACCGGCTGGACCATGCTGAACGTGCATACGACCGTTGCAACCGACCTGGGCACCTACATCCTGACCATAACGGGGAAGGAGATAGGTGGGCCGGTTGAGCATGACGTCACTTTCTTCCTGGAGGTTCGGGAACCCACCGACGTGGAGGATCTGGCCGACAATCCCAATACTCCCAAGAACTTCGCCCTGTTCCAGAACCATCCCAACCCGTTCAATCCGGTAACTCAGATCAGCTACCGGCTCCCCCAAGATTGTCGGGTGCGGGTGACCATCTACAATGTGCGCGGGCAAAGGGTCAGGACTCTATATGATGGACGTCAGGGCGCCGGAAGGCACACTCTGAACTGGGACGGTCGCGACACCGGCGGCAGACCATTAAGCAGCGGGATTTACCTCTATCGATTGGAGGCGGGCCAGTTCCATCAAACCAAAAAGATGACGTTGATGAAATAACCACTTGACTCGATAAGGTTGCGAAAAAGGCCCTCTGCTTTGACCTAAACCAGAGGGCCTTCTTCTGCCGGTCTCAAAGGAGCGAAATCGTTGTTCAAAATTAGTACATTATCTTTTTGGGTTGAAGGCAAAGAAAATCGAAGAAAGTGCTTGACAAGAAAGTCAAAGTTGTTATATTATTTTCAGTTAAGGTCGAGGTGCATACTCGGCCGACCCCTTCTTTATAAAAGGAAGCTGTTTTAAAAATAAGAGCACCTTCAAGGGTGTGTTGCATCTTGTGGAGTCGGATGAGTACGATTTCACCTGGCCTGTGTATGAATGAGAATGTCGAGCTCACATAGGTTGTCTATGTTAATCTTCTACTGGGAGGTAGGATGAGAAAGGCGTTGGCGGTTTTTGCCACAAGCTTCATACTTGCATCAAGCTTGTTGTTAGTCGGTTCGGCCCTGGCTGCTGATCCGAGTATCTTTATTACTCCAGATACCAGCGTCGTTTTATCCGGCAGCGATTCGGTGAGAATCTGGATTTCCGCTTCCGACCCGGATCCACTTGATACCATTACTGTAGAGAAAGCATATGGAACAGGAACTTATATCCCCAAAACCGACCTTGCTCCTATCTCTGATGAGTTCTATTTCCATCCGGATACCATTGGCCTCTATACCTTCATCTTTCCGGTGACGGACGAAGGTGGAGCAACAAGCGCAGACACAACTGACATCCTCGTGGGACCGCTGGTGGTGGATTTCAGGCAGAGCGCCAACGACGACAGCCCGTATCCCCCGGGCGATGTACACTGGATAGGCTCGATCCTCCAGGCAAACAACTCAAATTACTACGAGGGTATGTCCAGCCTCCAGCGGATTGTCTTCATTAACATCCCCAAGACTGCAGGGCATGTGCACACCTTGAATTTCAGTCACCAGGCAAATAAGGCCACCGCCCACGCCTACGATTTTGTGACCTCGTGGCCTCAGGGGGTACAGGCGGGGAGCGAAATCGGCGGGTCTACCATGTTCGTGAACGTAAACGAGTGTGGCCCGGATATAGGCCCACCGGCGAATTTGGGAGCGATCTGTGCTGCTCTTCATACCAGCGGGTTCACCGCTACTCCTGACGCTCCCGATCCTATGGGCACTCTCTTGGGCGACGACATAGCGTCTAAGGTGGCTGCTTATGAGGCTCAATTGGGTAACCGAACGATTAAGATTTACGGCAATACGCCGATTTCGGCAGCGTCCGTGACGTTTAACGGTTACACGGGAAGCACCGATAAGTATGCTGACTATACGGTAACATGGACCTCGAGTTCGGATTCAATCGTAATCGAAATGGCTGGTCATCTGGCGGCAGGTACAGACCCGTCGGGTCAACCCGGTGTTGGCTATGGTGCAGGTATAGGGTCTGCCAGTATCCCGGGCGGACCATTTCACTTCAAGCTATACACACTTGATGGTACCTCACTCGGTTCGCAGGACAACCAGATAAAGGACATAGGGATCATGGTGCCAGGCCCCGAGTGTAACGTAACGCCGACCAGTCAGGCGGTATGCGTTGGTTCTGACGCTACCTTTACCGATAACACCACCGGAGGCACTCCTGAGTATACGTGGGCGTGGACTGGTCCTAATGGATTTACTGCGACTACCCAGTCTATAACTATTAATAATGCTCAGTTAGTGAATGCAGGCACTTACCAGGTGATAGTGACGGATGCTAACGACTTGAAAGACACTTGCTATGCCGTCTTGGTGGTTCATCCCGATCCCACCTGTACGGTAGATCCACCCAGCGCGGCCATCTGCGAGGGAGAGAGCCAGCCATTCTGTGCGGTTCCCAGCGGTGGGACTCCGCCTTATACTTATCTGTGGAGCCCCGGAGGAGAAACAACCCAGTGCATCACCGCCAGTGCAGCCGGCACCTACTCGGTTACGGTGACGGATGCCAACTATTGTACAACGAACTGTCAGGCAACCCTGACCGTCAATCCCCCTCCCAGCTGTTCGGTAGATCCGCCCAGCGCGGCCATCTGCGAGGGAGAGAGCCAGCAGTTTTGCGTGGTTCCCAGCGGTGGCACTCCGCCTTATACTTATCTGTGGAGCCCCGGAGGAGAAACAACTCAGTGCATCACCGCCAGTGCAGCCGGCACCTACTCGGTTACGGTGACCGATGCCAACTATTGTACAACGAACTGTCAGGCAACCCTGACCGTCAATCCCAATCCCAGCTGTACGGTAGATCCACCCAGCGCGGCCATCTGCGAGGGAGAGAGCCAGCAATTCTGTGGGGTTCCCAGCGGTGGAATTCCACCTTATACTTATCTGTGGGACAATGGGGCCACCACTCAGTGCATCACCGTGAGTCCGCCGCCAGGCACGCACACGTATTGCTTCGCGGTGACGGATGCCAATGGTTGCACGACAAGCTGTTGTGCGACTCTGACGGTACATGAGAACCCCACCTGCGGGATAGATCCACCCAGTGCCCAGATCTGCGAGGGAGGTTGCCAGGACTTCTGTGTCCAGCCGACTGGTGGCACTCCTCCCTACTCCTATCTGTGGAACACTGGGGAGACAACCCAGTGTATTACCAAATGTCCGCCGATAGGCTCGTACACGTATTGGGTTAAGGTAACGGATGTCAATGATTGCACGACAAGCTGTGAGGCAACCCTGGAGGTAGTTGAGAATCCCGAATGTACCATAGACCCGCCCACTGCCCAGATCTGCGAGGGGGATTGCCAGGAATTCTGTGCGGTTCCCAGCGGAACTCCTCCATTTACCTACCTGTGGAACACTGGAGAGGTGACGCAGTGTATCACCAAGTGTCCGCCGGTAGGCTCGTACACCTATTGGGTGAGGGTGACCGATGCCCAGGATTGTACCTCAAGCTGTGAGGCCAGCCTGACGGTAGACGAGAACCCCGAATGTACCATAGATCCGCCCAGCGCTCAGATCTGCGAGGGAGAGAGCCAGCAATTCTGTGTCCAGCCGACCGGTGGTACTCCTCCCTACTCCTACCTGTGGAGCCCCGGAGGAGAGGTGACCGATTGTATTACAGTCAGTCCACCGGTAGGCTCGTACACCTATTGGGTTAAGGTGACGGATGCGAATGATTGCACCACTAGCTGCGGCACGTCCTTAGAGGTGGTTGAGAACCCCACCTGTACCTTAGATCCGCCCACTGATATCATCTGTGAGGGTGATCAGGCAACCTTCTGTGTGGTTCCCACCGGTGGCACTCCTCCCTACTCCTACCTGTGTAGCCCCGGAGGAGAGGTGACCGATTGTATTACGGTCAGTCCACCAGTAGGCTCATACACCTACTGGGTGAAGGTGACGGATGCCAATAATTGCACCACCAGCTGTGCGGCCACACTGGAGGCAGTTGAGAACCCCGGCTGTACCATAGACCCGCCTAGTGCCCAGATCTGCGAGGAAGGGAGCCAGGAATTCTGTGTCCAGCCGACCGGTGGCACTCCTCCCTACACCTACCTGTGGAACCCCGGAGGAGAAGCGACCCAGTGTATTACCGTGAGTCCACCGGCAGGCTCGTACACCTACTGGGTGAAGGTCACGGATGCCCAGGATTGCACCTCAAGCTGTGAGGCCACCCTTACGGTGGTTGAGAACCCCACCTGTACGGTAGATCCGCCCAGTGCCCAGATCCCCGAGGGAGAGAGCCAGGAGTTCTGTGTCCAGCCGACTGGCGGCACTCCTCCCTACTCCTATCTGTGGAACACTGGAGAGACAACCCAGTGTATCACCAAGTCTCCGCCGCCGGGTACGTACACGTATCGGGTTAAGGTGACGGATGCTAGCGATTGTACGACCAGCTGTGCGGCCACTCTGGCGGTAGAATGTTGTCCAAGTGTTTGGATTGACACAGTCGACTGTGTCAGTCCGGGGGAGTATGTCTGCGTGCCGATCTATGTGGAGTGTACCCCAGCTTTGGGAGGATTCGACCTGCACATCGACTTTGACTACACCTCCATGACCTTTGTCGGTGCTGAGAGAGGAGAGTTGATTCCTGAGCCTACACTCCAAACGCCTGGCTTTGAGAAGTTCACCTACAGGCTGCTTCCCTGCCCGGCGTGCGGCTGCTGCAAGTACAAGATCCTTCTCTTTGGTATGTATGACATGCCTGACGGAGTCGTCGGTGCGCCGATAGAGGGAGACGGAATCTTGGTGTGGCTCTGTTTCGTGATCAACAACGATGAGAACCTGAGAGGCTTGACCATTCCGATTTGCTGGCAGTGGCAGCCTTGTGTTGAAGGACCCAACGGTCCGTTCGACCCGGATTGCGCGGAGAACACCTTCTCCGACGTCAGCGGAAACATGCTTTACACCAGCAGGCTGTTGTGTCAGTTCGATCCACTCTGCTGTGATGATCCGCTGAATGAGATCAACGACATCCTGAAGTTCCAGCCTTATGGTGAGGGAGCGGTTGTCGACTGCGAGCATATCTGCGGCGGCATTCCGATTTGCCCGCCTGGTGGAGAGTTCTGCAAGCGCGGAGATGTCAACTACAACGGTGTCGCTTACGAGGTAGCTGATGCGGTTCTGTTTGCCAGCTACTTTGTAACCGGTCTGTCTGTGTTTGGCGAGGAGGCCTATCAGGTTTGCGCCACTGACGTCAACGCTGACGGCAGGCCGCTGACCCTGGGAGACCTGGTTTACTTAATCCGGGTGATCCTGCACGACGCAGTCGAGATTCCGAAGCTGACCCCGTCGTCTGAGGTTGCCAACGTGATCGTGTCCAACGGCATCATCAGCACAGAGTGTGCTGCCCCCATCGGCGCCATTCTGTTTGAGTTTGACGGTGCGGTTGACCCGACTCTGTTGGCCGACATGCAGATGGTGCACAATGGCAACAAGGTCTTGGTGTGGAGCAGCACGGGCAAGAGCTTCAGCACTGCCGAAGTGTTGAGCGTCGATGCCGAGCTGGTCAGCGTCTCTGCTGTCGATCGTGACAGCCGTGAGCTTACAACCACCATCACTGCCAAGGTTGCCCCGACTGCCTTCGCATTGCATACTGCCTATCCTAACCCGTTCAACCCGTTCACCAACTTGAGCTTCAACCTGCCAGAGGCCATGAACTACAGCCTGAAGATTTACAACGTTGCTGGCCAGCTGGTGAGAAGCTACAGTGGTGTCGGTTCCCAGAACTTGAATGTGGTTACCTGGGATGGTAAGGACAATGCCGGTAGTGAAGTCTCCAGCGGTATCTACTTCTATAAGTTGACCGCCGGCAGTTTCAGTGCAACCCAGAAGATGGTTATGATGAAATAAGCTAGCGCAAAATACTTAAGATTTGAAAAAGGGAGTCCAAACGTGTGGACTCCCTTTTTTCGTGCGCAAAAACTATGAACTCACTGAAAGATACACCACGAACTCTTCAATTCCCATAAAACTGCGGCGCAGGTCTGGGGTGCAACCTGCGCCGCAAAAGCTTTTCTTCCAAATTACAGGTCGTGCGTATCAGCAGCGAATCACAAGCATTCGTTTAATCCATTGGCTCATCCATTCAATCCGTCGCCTTATCCGTTCAATCCGTTTAATCCGTTGACCGATTGGCTGACCGCGAGGTTGACAGCATCTCACACGACCTCACCGTATTCGACAGAAGCATGGCGATGGTCATGGGGCCGACTCCGCCGGGGACCGGCGTGATGGCTTTGGCCACCTGGCTGACAGAATCGAAATCCACGTCCCCCACCAGCCTGTATCCCGATTTGGTAGACGGATCTTTTATTCTGTTGGTGCCCACGTCAATTACCACCACTCCCGGCTTGACCATGTCTGCGGTAACGAACCTGGCCTTGCCCATTGCCGCAACCAGGATGTCTGCTTGCTTCGTGACGGCGGGAAGGTCGTCTGTGCGCGTGTGGCACACGGTGACGGTGGCATTCCCGCCTTCTGCCTTCTGATACAACATCGGGGCTAATGGTCTACCCACTAAGCTCCCGCGACCTAATATTACCACATGCTTTCCGGAAGGATTATTCCCTGACCTTATAAGAAGCTCGACGATACCCAGGGGGGTACAGGGCATGAAGGTTGGCTTACCGGCCAGCATCATGCCCACATTGAAGGGGTGAAAGCCATCCACGTCCTTCTTCGGATCGATGGCTAAGATCACCTTTTCTTCGCTAATCTGCTCCGGTGTGGGGAACTGTACCAGGATCCCATGAATAGTCTCTTTTCGGTTGAGTTCATTGATCTTTTCCAGCAGATCGGATTCAGGCAAGTCCTTAGGATATCTGTAAACCTGGGAGAAGATTCCCACCTTCTCACAGGCTTTGGCTTTCATCTTCACGTAAACTTGAGAGGCGGGATTGTCTCCCACCAGGACCGCTGCCAACCCGGGAGTCCTTCCCCTCACCTTGAGCTCCTCGATCTTTTTCTTTAAACCTTCCTTGATCTCCGAGGAGATCTTCTTGCCATCAATGATCTCTACCGGCATGACTGCTCCCGTTTGAGAAGTTATTGGCTAAAGCCGCCCGCTCTCCTCCTCGTCGTCTTCGGGGCTGGGTATGTCGATCCGGAGCCTTTCAATGTCCGTGGCCTTGCCCGTATCAGGGTCGACTTTAACCAGCACGCCGGAGAATTTGACGTCCCTGTTGCCCAGCGTAAAGCGGCGGGGAATCTGCAGCAGGAAACGACCCAGGGCATCTTCGGTCTTCACGCCGATCACCGAGTCGTGAGGCCCGGTCATTCCCGCGTCGGTGATGTAGGCGGTTCCTCCCGGGAGGATGGTCTCATCGGCGGTCTGTACGTGCGTATGGCTTCCCAGAACGGCGCTTACCCTGCCATCCAGATAACGCCCCAAGGCCACCTTTTCGGAGGTGGCCTCAGCATGCAGATCCACAATTAAAACGTTCGTTTCCCCTCTTAGTCTCTCGATCTCCTCTTGTGCCACCCGGAAGGGACAATCGATCTCCCTGATGTAAACTCTTCCCTGGATGTTCAAAACACCCACCTTCCGTCCGCTGGCCGATTCGAATATCCCCGCCCCTCTTCCGGGAGCATCAGGCGGATAGTTGGCAGGCCGCAAGATGCGCTGGTCCTCATCTAAGTATGGGTAGATGTCTTTTCGGTCCCAGATGTGATTGCCGCTGGTAAGGCAATCCACACCGTAGGAATGGATTTTTTTGGCTATCTCCCTGGTCAAACCGAATCCGCCGGCAGCGTTTTCCACGTTGGCTATGGCGAAGTCTATCTGGTGGGTTCTCAAAAGATCCGGCAAAAGCTGGGAGACTGCCCATCTTCCTGGTTTTCCCACTATGTCGGCTATAAAGAGTATGTTCACTTTGCGTTTCCCCCAAATCAGTTCAGATAAACCCGTTGGCGGCACATCAGATGCTTTCGAAAGCCTGTTGAGGCCTATACCGGCTTGCTCCGCATTTGTGTCTGGGAACTCTGCACCGAGACCGGAGCCCCGGTGGAGTCTTCACGCATCAAAGCCTGTCAATACCACACAGCTGTTCGTACCACCAAAGAATATCTGGATCCTCCCTCTACTCTATTTCGCATAGTCAACGGATCTGGTTTCCCGTATCACGGTGACCTTGATCTGCCCGGGATACTCCAACTCCGCCTCGATCTTTTTGGCCATCTCACTTGCCATCTCGGTGGCCTCCTTGTCAGTTATTCGCTCGTGCTCAACGATAACCCTGATCTCGCGTCCCGCCTGAATGGCATAGGATTTGGCCACGCCCTTGAATGAATCGGCCAGCTCCTCCAGCTTGTCCAGCCGCTTGATATATCCTTCCAGGGTTTCCCGTCGGGCACCCGGTCTTGCTCCTGAGATGGCGTCTGCCGCCTGCACCAGAACCGAGTAGGCAGACTCCGAGAGGACGTCCTCGTGGTGGGAGGCGATGGCGTTTAATACCATCGGATTCTCTCCGAATTTTTGAGCCACGTTGTAGCCAATCTGGGTATGCGTACCTTCCGTCTCCCGATCCACCGCTTTGCCCACGTCGTGCAGAAGACCGGCTCTCTTGGCCAGATTCGGGTCCAAACCCAACTCCGCCGCCATCAGCCCGGTCAGGAATGCCACCTCCTTGCTGTGCTGAAGGACGTTTTGACCGTAACTGGTTCGGAACTGAAGCTTGCCCAGGAGCTTTACCAGTTCAGGATGAATCCCGTGAATTCCCACGTCGAAGGACGCCTGTTCCCCGGTCTCGCGGATGATGACCTCCATTTCTTTTTCTGCTTTTGAGACCACCTCCTCGATGCGCGCGGGATGAATTCTTCCGTCCTGGATTAATTTCTCCAGCGCCATTCGGGCTATTTCTCTTCTTATGGGGTCATACCCTGAGAGTATCACCGCCTCTGGCGTATCATCCACGATTACGTCGATACCGGTGGCGGTCTCGAAGGAGCGAATGTTCCGCCCCTCCCTTCCGATGATGCGTCCCTTCATCTCCTCGTTGGGAAGATTGAGCACGGATACGGTTGATTCAACCGTGTGATCGGCCGCGCATCTTTGAACGGCCGATATGATGATGTTTTTGGCCTCTTTTTCTGCGGTCTGCTCCGCCTGTTCCTTGATCTCCTTAATCAGCTGCGCCGCCTCCTGGCGGGCCCGACTCTCCAGGTTCTCCATCAAGAGTTTCTTGGCTTCCTCGGCGGTCATCTGGGCTATTTTCTCCAACTGCTTGTTCTGATCGGAGATCAGCCGCTCCAGCTCATCATTTCTGTGTCGAACCGCCTTCTCCCTGGCATACAGTACCTTGTCCCGGTTCTGTATCTCTCTCTCTTTTTTGGACAAAATGTCCACTTTGCGGTCTAAGTGTGTTTCCCTATCGGCAAGCCTTTTTTCCAAACGGCTAAACTCAGACTTTTTTGCCTGAAGCTCTTTTTCGAAATTGACCTTAGCCTTGTACCACTCATCTCTGGCCTCCAGAGTCGCCTCTTTCCTCTTGATCTGCGCCTCTTTTTCCGCGTCCTCAACGATCTTTTTCGCCAGCTCGTCAGCCTTCCCCAGCT
Source organism: Candidatus Zixiibacteriota bacterium (assembly GCA_049679185.1). Lineage (GTDB taxonomy): Bacteria > Zixibacteria > MSB-5A5 > MSB-5A5 > SM1-73 > SM23-73-3. The sequence goes on along the minus strand of JBAUFO010000155.1, from coordinate 23,924 downwards.
TTATCTCGCCAATCCTGCGGCTGATAAACCATCCCAATAGGAAGGTCAGAACCGCCACACCTGCCGCTACGACGATGATTGTCACATTGCTCATACCTGCTTCTCCTTCTTGGTGGATCACGAGGATCCTATATGTAAAAACCCCACTTGTTTTTTTGACTTTGCCTCCACCAGGCCATTTGAGCCCTCAAAAGAACTCCGGAGACAAAATCAGATAAGCAAAAAGTGGGGATAAAAACAAAGAAGAACTTTAGACGTCTTTCTGATCGACCAGGCTCTCTAACTGTTCAAGAAGGGATTGCGATCTCTCCTCTACGCCAAGGAGTTCCTTATCCCTGTCTGTTCTTTCCTTGAACAATTCATCGGTTATGCTCATGGCTGCCAGAACCGCCACCCTCAAAGGTAGCTTGTTAGACATTCTCTCGCACACTTCCTTCATCTTCTGGTCCACGTATCCGGCAACCTCCTGGATATAAGCAGCGTCTGCATCTCCTTTAATAGGATAGTCTTCGCCAAAGATATTCACTTTAACCGATTGTTTCTTATCCTGCATAACACCAAGTCAGTCAAAAAGAAGAGTTCTAAAATCTAATTTGTTTTCTTTCCCCACCAGTCGATACATCAGTAACACTCAATCATCATATTACGAAAACACCACATCGTTTGTCAAGCAAAATTGTCGGAGCCCAAGGAAACTCGGTGGTGAAGCGTGCCGACTGCACCAAAGCCGCTTTCGCCGTGTCATCACAGCAAGGAGGGCGACTCAGGTGTCGAACGGCGCCAGCCTCTCCAGGAGCTTCTCCAGCCGACCTCTGATCTCCTTCTTCTTCCTTTCAAAATCGCGTTCTCTGCGGGCAGACTCTTTCTTAAGTCTCTCTGCCTCTGAGTCTGAGCTTTTGGTGCCCTTCTGGAAATTACTTATCTGATCTTCTAACTGTCTGTAAGAAGTGGTGATTTGCTGGTTTTCCGTTTTCAGCTTGTTGATCAACTCCACCGTCCGTCTGATCTTCTCTTCCAGCCTGTCAAAATTTTCTAACTGCATAACTTGTAGCTATGGTTTTTTTAGGATACCGTTCGTGCCGTATTTACAGCCTTAACATATGCCCAAACAGACCGAGACGCAAGACAAAAAGCATCTTCCCCTCAACTTCTAAGAGTGGCGCCGAAGGTTTTCTCCAACTCCGAGATTACCTTTCGGTGAATTTCATCCACCTCCTCGTCGGTTAGCGTTTTCTCCTGCGAGCGGTAGCAGATGGAGTAGGCTAAGCTTTTCTTGTCCGCAGGAACCTGTTTTCCCTTGTAGACGTCGAACAGAACAGTATTTTCTATCAGACCTCCCCCCACCTTTTTTATTCTGTCTTCGATAACCTTGGAAAGCAGCGACTCATCCACCACCACCGCTAAGTCCCGATCCGCCGGTGGAAACTTGGGTAAGGAAGAAAACCGCTGGGTTTTCGGCACGCGGGCGGCCATTTTCTCAAAATCCAATTCCGCCCAGAAGACCTTGTCCTTGACTCCGAAGACGTCCATAACCTCTCCGGACAGCTCGCCCATAAAACCAATCATCTCATCCGCCATTCGAACCTGATAACACCTGCCCGGCTGGAGAAGGACGTCATCGCCGGGATTCAGTTCAAAGGGCAGTGAAAGCTCTTTGAAGAGTCCGGCCAGCATCCCTTTCAGGTCAAACAGATCCACCACTGCCTCCTCGGATTCCCAATGCCGGGGCTGCCTGGTCCCGGAGACTGCTATCCCTAGATGGAGTCTTTCCCCCGGCCGGTCGGCCTCAAGCCAAAACACCTTTCCCAGCTCAAATACCCTTAGATCCTTCTCCAGGCGATTCTTGTTTCGAGCCACCACCGAAAGGAGATTGTAGGCCAGTGTGGTGGAGAGAACTGACAGATCCTGACTCAGAGGATTCCTTATCTTGACCGGGGTGATGTCGGGATTCAATCTGCCCAGCGCTTCCGGATCAACCAGGTTGTTGGTGATCACCTCAAAGAATCCGATTCCCACCATGAATCCCTCAACTCTTCGCGATACCAGGTCCTCCCAGTGAATCTCCGTCACCAATCCCCCTCCAGCCCTTAAGGTGGTCTTTATATTGTCGTAACCGTGGATGCGCGCTATCTCCTCGATTAAGTCCATCTCCCGGGTAAGGTCGGGCCTGAAGGTGGGGACCTCAACCTCCAGGTCACCGTTCTCCTTAACCGAGAGATCCAGTGAAGTCAGTATGTTCTTGATCCGCTCGGTCTCGATATCGGTGCTCAAGATTTTGTTGACCCGTTCCGGTCGGAGAGTCACTTTCACCGGGTGGATGGGAGAGGCATAGTTGTCCACCACACCCTTGAGCACTTTTCCCTCAGCCAGATTCTCCATAAGCGCAGCCGCCCGATCGAGGGCTTTCACCACGCCATTGGGATCGGCTCCTCTCTCAAACCTCTGAGATGACTCCGTGGATAAGCCCAGAAACATCCGTCCTCTCCGAATGACTCTGGGATCGAAGTAAGCGCTCTCCAGAAGCACGGTCCGGGTATCCGGACTGACCTCGCTCTCCACTCCTCCCATTATGCCCCCAATGGCCACCGGCTTTGTCCCATCGGTAATCAGCAGGACTTCTTTGTTCAGGGTGCGCTCAACCTCATCTAATGTGACGAACTTCTCTTTTTCCTCTGCCCTTCTGACCGCTACCTTTTTCCCTTTGAAGAGCCGATAATCAAACGCATGCAGGGGGTGTCCCAGCTCCAGCATCACCAGATTGGTTATGTCCACCACGTTGTTTATGGGACGCATCCCGGCAGAATAGAGTTTTCTTTTGAGCCAGAAGGGAGATTCTCTTATGGTGATCTCTTCAATCACCCGGGCAGCATATCTGGGGCAACCTTGGGTGTCCTGAATTTCCACCTCCACCCGATCCTTGGCCATCTCGGCTATTTCATGCAGGGTCGGTTCTATCCTCTGGAGCTGGCTTCCGCACAGAGCCGCCACTTCCCTGGCCATCCCCAGTATGGAAAGGCAGTCGGGCCGGTTGGGGGTAAGATCCAAATCCAGGATGTAATCCTCCAGCCCCAGCGCCGACGAGATAGATTCTCCCACCTTGAGATCCGAATCCAGAACCATGATCCCCGCCTCATCTTCCCCGATATCGAGTTCCTTCTCGGAGCAGATCATGCCTTGGGAATCCACACCCTTCAGAGAACTTTTCGTGATCTGAATTCCTCCGGGCAGTTCCGCCCCGATAAGAGCCACCGGCACCTTGGTTTTGGCCTCTACGTTGGGAGCACCGCACACGATCTGAAGATTCTCCGATCCCACGTCCACCTGGCAAACAGACAGCTTATCCACCTGGGGATGCTTGGACACCTTCCTCACCTCTCCCACCACCACCCTGTCTAAATCCTGCCCCACGGCGGTGATGGTCTCCACCTCCAGGCCGGCGTCGGTGAGTCGCGTGGCCAACTCTTCAACCGACAGGTCGAAATCGACAAACTCCTTAAGCCATTTGACGCTTACTTTCATTCTAAAACTGCCTCAAAAATCTCAGATCGTTTTCATAAAACAGCCTGATGTCGTCTATCCGATACTTGAGCATGGCAATCCGCTCTATTCCCAGTCCGAACGCATAGCCTGAGTAAACCTCGGGATCGTAGCCCACCGCTCTGAACACCTCGGGATCGATCATGCCCGCTCCCAGAATCTCCAGCCACCCCTTGTACTTACATACCCCACAGCCCTTCCCGCCGCAGATCACGCAGGAGATATCCACCTCTGCGGAGGGCTCGGTGAAGGGGAAGAAGCTGGCTCTGAATCTCAAAGACACGTCCTTTCCAAACAGCTCCCATACGAAGGCAGAGAGAACCCCCTTAAGGTCGGCAAAGGTTACATCGGTGTCCACATAAAACCCCTCCACCTGATGAAAGGTACAGAAGCTCCGCGCGTTTATGGCTTCGTTTCGATAACATCTTCCCGGAGCGATGATCCTCACCGGGGGTTTCCTTTTTTCAAACACCCTCACCTGGACCGGAGAGGTGTGGGTGCGAAGCAGGAGATCGTCCTTTATGTAGAAGGTATCCTGCATGTCCCTGGCCGGGTGGTCGGGAGGGAAGTTAAGGGCGGAGAAGTTGTAATAATCCGTCTCCACATCCGGACCTCTGGCTATCTCGAAACCCATCCCGTAAAAGATCTCTACAATCCGATCGTTTACCTGGGTGAGCGGGTGCCGCTTCCCCTGCCATCCGCCTCTTCCGGGAAGAGTGTAGTCAAAAAACTCCTCTTTCTCCCGGCATGCGACCTCCAGCTCCTTCATCCTCTCTGAGAGGGCCGACTCCAGTTGGCCTTTGATCTGGTTGGATATCTTCCCCAACCCAGGACGTTCCGCTTCGGGGAAATCCTTCAGGCTCTTCAGAAGCGAAGTGATGATCCCCTTCCTCCCCAGGTACTTAATCCTCACCTGGTCTAAACTTCCAGGCTCGTTTGCTCGCTTGATCTCCTGAAGAGCTTCGGTCTGGTTTTGTTTGAGGGACTGTTGGAATTCAGTCGCGCTTGTCATAGAGTAAAAACCAAAGCTTAAGTTAATGACGGGCTTATCCGATAGATAATATCCTCAAAGCCGGCTTAAGGAGCCGACTTGTGAAGCCAGAAAGGGAATTCAAAAGAAGCTTCTTAAAGAGACACCAGAAAATCTATCGAGCCGGATGCCGATGGATCTCCAGCGTCTTCTCGAAAGCTCTTAAGATGCCTTGGATTTTGAAGCCAGTTCCACTAACTTGGCGAATCCCTCTTGATCTCGAACAGCCATGTCTGCCAGAATCTTTCGATCCAGGACCACCCCTGCCCGCTTCAGGCCGTTGATGAAGAGGCTATATGAGAGCCCGTACAACCTGGCTGCGGCATTGATCCGCACGATCCACAGTCGACGGAAATCTCTCTTTCTTCTTCTCCTGTGCGCGTATGCATAGGCCAGCCCTCGCTGCACGGATTCCTTGGCGGTGCGATAAAGCTTGCTTCTTCCTCCGTAATATCCTCTGGCAGCTTTCAGGATCTTCTTTCTTCTGGCGCGCGATGCTACTGCATTCTTCGCTCTGGGCATCAGACTCCTCCTCAGCCGGCTAACAGCCTTTTAACCTTGTCGATATCCGCTTTATCCACCAACCCTGCTTTCCTTAGGCTTCTCTTTCTCTTGGCGTTTTTCTTGGTCAAAAGGTGCCCTTTATAGGCCTTGCTTCTCTTGAACTTTCCCCCTCCCGTCTTCTTAAATCGCTTGGCTGCTGCTCTGTTCGTCTTTATCTTGGGCAATTAACCATCCCTCCGTGTTCCGTAATTGTTTGACATCCAACCTAGATTGATCCCACTAAGTCCTTGGTGGTACAGCGCTTAGGTTTCGCTGCCCGGAGATTCTAAGGCGAGCTGGAAGTCTTATCCTGAGCCTTGGGCACAAAGAGTAAAGTGAGGCTGCGCCCCTCCATTCTCGGTCTTGGGGCAGGTTCTCCCACCTCTGAGAGATCAACTTTCAATCTATCCAGGATTTTGTAGCCAAACTCCATGTGAGCTCTTTCCCGGCCCTTGAACACCACCAGCACCTTTACCTTATTACCCTGAGCCAGGAATTCCCGAAGGTGTCTCATCTTGAAAGCATAATCATGCTCTTCGGTCTTGGGCCTGAAGCGCATCTCCTTGAGCTGCAGGAAGCGCTGCTTTCTCTTGGCGCCTTTTGCCTTCTTGGACAGTTCATACTTGTATTTCCCGTAATCCATTATCTTGCACACGGGTGGTCTGGCCTGAGGGGAAACCTCCACCAAGTCGAATCCTTTCTCGGCTGCCATGCTAATCGCGTCTCTGGTGGCCATTATCCCTATCTGCTCGCCGTTTTCCCCGATAACCCTGACCTGGGAGAAACGAATTCTTCGATTAACCCTGATCTCCTTAACTCTTATTGGAACTCACCTCCTTCCTCACCTTCCGTACGTCACCGGATAAGTGTTTGATGCGACTTCCCCGGCAAACTCAGATTTATCAACATCTTAACTTTTCAATCCTCGTTCTTGCTGCCTGTAATTCTTTCTCAGAGAGATGCTCGCTCCCTGGTTTTGGCCCTGACCTCCTCCCTCATTTGCTGGACGATCCCATCTAAATCGAACCGACCGAGATCGCCTTTCTTGTGCCTTCTCACCGAAACGTTCTTATCCTGAACCTCACTTCTACCTACGATAAACATATACGGAATCTTTTCCTTTTCCGCCTCTCTTATTTTGTAGTTTATTTTCTCGTTTCTATCGTCAAGCTCCACTCGAAAGCCTTCCCCTTTTAGTCTCTTCTCTATTTCGGCTGAGTAGGAATTCTGCTCGTCGGTTATTGGCATCACCCGAACCTGCACCGGTGAGAGCCACAGAGGAAACGCTCCTGCATAGTGCTCGATCAGCACCCCGAAGAATCGCTCCAACGATCCGAGTAGAGCCCGGTGAATCATGATAGGCCGGTGGTAGCCTCCATCTGAGTCCACAAAAGTTAAATCGAATCTCTCCGGTATGTTGAAATCGAACTGGATGGTGGTGCACTGCTGCGGTCTTCCCATGACATCCTTGATTTTCAAATCGATCTTGGGGCCGTAGAAAGCGCCGCCTCCCTCATCCACCTCGAACTCCAGATGCTGCTTTTCTAAAGCCCACCTCAAAGCCTCCTGCGCCTTCTCCCAGTTTTCTTCTTCTCCTATCGATTTCTCCGGCCGGGTGGATAAGAATATCTGATATTCCTCGAATCCCAAGGTCTTAAGCATGGAGACCGAGAAGTCCAAAAGCTTGATCACCTCCTCCTCCAATTGCTCCGGCTTGCAGAAGATGTGCGCATCGTCCATGGTAAAGCCTCTTACCCTGGAGAGCCCCAGCAGCACCCCGGAACGCTCATACCGGTAGCAGGCGCCCAGTTCGGCCAACTTTAAGGGAAGATCTCGATAGCTTCTGAGCTTGGATTTGTATATGAGAATGTGAAAGGGGCAGTTCATCGGCTTGAGTTGATATTCCTCCCCTTCTACCTTCATGGTCGAAAACATGTTTTCCTGATAGAATCCGGTATGCCCGCTTTTCTCCCACAGGTGCAGTCTGGCGACGTGAGGGGTATAGATCAACTGGTAGTCGTGCCTAAGATGTTCCTCCACCCAGTAGTCCTCGATCAGCTTGCGAATCATGGCGCCCTTGGGATGCCACAGCACCAACCCCGGTCCCACCTCATCCGAGATCGAAAAAAGCTCCAACTTCTTCCCTAACACCCGGTGATCCCTTCTCTTCATCTCCTCCAGTCTTTTCAAATACTGACCGAGCTCTTCTCTTTTCCGGAAGGAAATGCCGTAAATGCGCTGGAGCATGGGGTTTTTCTCAGAGCCTCTCCAGTAGGCTCCAGCCACGCTCAAAAGCTTGAAGCTCTTAATTACTCCTGTGGAGGGGACGTGGGGTCCCCGGCACAGATCCACGAAATCGTCGTGCCGGTACAAGACTGCCCTATCTCCGTCCAACTCAGAGAGTAGCTCCATCTTGTATTTCTCCCCCTGTTGTGTGAAGATCTCCTCTGCTTCCGGCTTGCTGACCTCTTCCCTTTCGAAAGTATGGTTCTGCTTGATGATCTCCTTCATCCTCTTTTCAATCCGGGCCAAATCCTCCGGCTCAAAAGGTTTTTCGGTGTCGAAGTCGTAATAGAATCCCTCTTCGATTGAGGGTCCGATGGCTAATTTCACGCTGGGAAAAAGATCCCGCACCGCCTGAGCCATAACATGGGAGGTGCTGTGCCAGAAGACCTTCTTGCCCTCGTCGGAATCGAAGGTGAAGAATCTGATTTCCGAATCCTCCTGCAGCTTCTCAGACAGATCCACCATCCGGCCATTCACAGAGGCGGCCAGCGCATTTTTAGCCAGAGAGCGGTCGAATTCCCGCAAGATCTGGGCGGCCGTGGTGCCGGCTGGATATTCCTTTTTTGATCCGTCAGGCAGGATCACCTTTACCTTATCTGCCATCCACTGCTCCTTAGAATACGGCTATAAAAAATCACCCCACGTCCTTTTGGGGCGCAATCGTCCTCCCGGCGCATCCATCACCGTTCGGACTTGTTATGAAAAGCTAAACATCGATCTTCGTTACCTCAATGGTGGGCGATACTGGAATCGAACCAGTGACCCCTTGCATGTCAAGCAAGTACTCTAACCAACTGAGCTAATCGCCCAAAACGTGATCTAAGGGTTTGCTCGCAGCGTCTATGTGCCTCAGACCCGAACCCCTGATCTGTCATCTTAAACCGATTCAATATATTTCCTTACGATTATTTTGTCAAGATTTTATTCAAACACAGCCAAAAAAGTCTGCAATGACAAATGGGTAGCCCCTCAGGCCCTGGACTTTCCTGTCGATGCTCGAGGTGTGGTACCGGAACATTGGGGTCTGTTCATAAAGCCAGCCTTCCTATGACACCTGAAGATTGATGTCGCCAGCGTAAATCCATTGTTGGGCAATGGACGGGCCTTCAGAGGCTTGTGGCCCTGACAAGTTTTTGATCGTTATTCATACTTTCCGTTAGATTCCGAACAGATCCATGAGTCTATCGGCGATCTTTCGGTAAACCTCCTGGCTATCGTAATCGCCGTTTAGTTTTCTCTTTTTCGCCTCTTTGACCTTCTCCTCGCGTATAGGAGTTGAGATACCCCGGGAATCAGGCTTTCTTGCAGTCCTATCCACACCGCCGTTGTCTATTCTCTCATTCCAGCCGATCGGCTCCTGAACTCCGCGCGTTGTTCTCCCGTCCTTCTTTCTCTCCGACCGAAGAGAAGGGTTCCTCTTTTTTCCTTTAGATTCTCCTTGCCCGCTGCACGACAACATTCTTTTTTCTCCTGTGCAGGTATTGCACACCTGCGTTACAATCCGGCTGCACTCCCCTAACTCGCTGTGTGCCAATACATTCCTGATCCTCCCTATCGACTGGAGAGCCGTTTCAGAGTTTGTCCTGGCCCGTAGACAACGGGCGTTTGCAGCCATTCGTTGCTCTCCCTCTATTAATTCTATCGACCTATAGTCTTTAAACTTAATAGCGGGAACGTGCCAAGGGGCTCACCAGGCAAGAAAAACGGCCCAGCGACTCTCAAGGGTGACTGGTCTGTACGGGCTACTTAACGCCTTGCAGAGGTTTAGCCCTGTCGCAAGACCGGTGCCGGTCGACTGTAGTCGCGGAAGAGTTCAGGTTTAATGCCGAAACGTCAAGGAAACTTCACCTGCTCAGGTAGTCTATCTGCCGACGGATCCGTTCCTCAGCGTCGCGTCCGGCCAACTTCTCACAGAGATACAAGCCCAGGTCGATGGAGGAGCTGACGCCTCTGGCTGTGATCACGTCACCTTCATCCACAATCCTCCGGTCCACCACCGCGGAACAGAACTCACGCAGTTTGTCAAATGCTTCTGGATGAGTGGTGGCCTTTTTGCCTTTCAGAAATCCGGCGGCGCCCAGCAAAAGGGACCCGGTGCACACGGACGCTTTCAGCCGACAGGGCTCTGAGCTCTTCAGCCATCCAATGAATTCCTCGTCACCAACCAGTTCTCTGGAACCAAGTCCGCCCGGTATGATGATCATTTCATATCCTCCCAGGCTTTCTCGCACCTTAGTCGGTGTGAAGACAAGCCCGGTGCTATCTTTCACTTCTGAAGAGTGTGCACAGATATCCCATTCCAACTCTGGCATAAGGCCCATAGTCTTCAGCCTGGTCAAAGGATCATACACGCCGATGAAGTCTAGGGCCGTCATACCCTGGTAGATGACAAACCCGATCCTCATGGCACTCCCATCAGTCCGCTTGATTACCGGACGGTAAGCTCCTCCAGCAGACTCTCGCCGGGATAGACTTTGTCCAGCAGAAATAGCACGTAGCGGATATCGACGTTGATCGCTCTGGTGATTTCCGGCTCGAAGAGATAATCCGCGCTGATGCTCTCGTAGTTTCCATCGAAAGCCAGTCCGACCAGTTCCCCTCTGCCGTTCATCACCGGACTGCCGGAGTTGCCGTTGGTGATGTCGTTGGTGGAAAGAAAGTTCACTGGAACGTCCCCGATGGATGCATCAAGATAGGACCCAAATTCCTGTTTTGAATAGGCTTCCTCAAGTTCGTCAGGAGCGTCGAACGGTTCCTCACCTGTGTCCTTTTCCATCACTCCATCCAAGGTCGTTATATAGCTATAGGTGACCGCGTCCCGAGGAGCGTAGCCCTTCACCAGACCATAGTTGAAACGGATGGTCCCGTTGGCGTCCGGGTAGAAATTCCTTTCTTTCCACTCGGCATAAGCCTGGATCAATTTCGGCTCCAGCCTGGTGAGGGCGCCGGAGAATTCTTTGTGTTTAGTTCTTAGCTCTTCTCTGTCCGCCTCTAATTGCCCGGCAAAATCGATGAAGGGATCGTTCAGCCTCTCCAACTCCTCTTTGCTCATATTGAACATCCTCAACCTCTCCCCTACCGAGTCAAGCCGGGTCCCTTGGTAAAGGCTCTCCACAAACTTTTCCACCAGACTTTTCTTCTCCGCGTCTTGCTTTCCTTCGAAGATCCTCTCCATCGCAGCGATATTCTGATCCGGAGGAAGCTCGAGAGCCTTCATTAGGAAGTAAGCCAGGACTGCCTGGTCGGCCGACGGAACCAGGTTAACCTGGGCATCTTCCAGCCATTCTCTTGTTACCAGGGTGTCCCTGTCTTGATAGCCCGGTTCCCTGTCCATATCTTCTTTCTTCTTCTCCAAACTCCACTTGTAGATGGTGGAGGCGAAGTCCAGGAATTTTGAGCGGTAGATCATCCAGTTTATGACAAATTCCTTGTCTCCAAACTTTTTGCGCTCCCGGTACAGGCTGTCTAACTCAGGCAGAACCTGTTCATATTTCCTTCTAAGGTCCCGACTGCCATTAAAGAATCCACTGAGCAATCGCTCCTCAACCTGTTTCTTCTGTAAGATTCCGCTTCTTCTAAACCCTTCCAGCATTCCCTGATTCTTCTTGAGATAGTTGTTCAGACCCTTGATTGTAGAGGACAGTCTGATGGCAACGGAGGAATCCCCTGCTGAGGCTTCCTCCAGAATGGTGATTACCTCCTTGCGGGTCTGAATGTCCCTGGGATAATCGTGGTTCACCTTCATATCGATGAAAAAGGAGCTTTCATAGCGTCTGGTCTTTCCAGGGAATCCGATCAACATCGCGAAGTCACCTTCCGCCACTCCGGAGGAGGAGAGCGTGAGGTACACCTTTGAATCATAGGGGACGTTTTCCCTCGAGTACTCCGCTGATTTTCCATCCGGAGCCACATAGGCCCTAAGGAAGGCGAAATCTCCGGCATGCCGGGGCCACATCCAGTTGTCGATCTCCCCACCGTATTCACCGATGGAACTGGGCGGAACGAATACCAGCCTCACGTCTCTGATCCTAAAATGAGTGAACAGGTAGTATTGGCTCCCCCCGTACATGCTGGCCAACCTACACTTCACATCCTTGTCTTTTTCAGCTTCCCGGATGATCTGTTTGGAAATCCTTTCGATGGCTTCATACCTCTCAAGATCGCTCATACGTTCGTCCACGGCGCCCAGGACCCTCTGGGTCACGTCCTCCATGGACCTGAGCACGCTGAGGTCGTATCCGATTGCAGGAAGCTCCTCCTCTTTCGATTCAGCATAAAACCCGTCTTTTAGATAGTTGTGCTCAGGTGTGCTCTGCTTCTGAACTGCTCCAAAGGCCACGTGGTGATTGGTTATTATCAAACCTTCCGGAGACACAAAGGAGCCGCTTGCCCCGCGAACTCTGACCACGGCATCGGCGATCCCACCTTTGTCAGCGTCGTAGATCTGCTCCGGAGCAAGCTCGAGACCGAGAGCGTGAAGACTATCGATGGGGAGTTTGTCAATCGAATCAAGAAGCCACATCCCCTCCTCGGCTTCACAGATCAACGGCAGAACAGCTAAAATGCACAGGCCTGTGACAATCAGAAATGATCTTTTCGGCATATTATTTCTCCACGTCAGAATCATTCCCAAGATAGCGATTCTACTGGAGATCGACAAGGATTAAATCACAGGGACTTGAAGCAGGGAGAGACCGCCAGAAGTTGAGGTCACGTTGGCATAGGTCCACTTTCGGTCCCCGAGTTGAGGAGGAATTCGCTGTGCACGCCCCACCGGCAGCATTCGATAGGACAATCGTATTCTCTCAGCCGTTGCACTGCCCTTTTACGCTGAACTCCAAACCAGAGTTCATCTGGTGGCAGGGTGAAGATATTGCCAAAAGAAGTGACCTGTGGAAGCCTGGCAAAATGGGCGCACGGGTAAACGTCGCCGACAGTATCTATTATCATATGTGCAAGAGAAGCCGGATACCCACCGCTGAGCTTCCGGCTGTTTATCTCTCCGTATATCGGAAACGGATCGAAGCTGGCCTTCAATTCCGATATGAACTGGCTTACCCTTTCAATCTGATCGGGAAGCAGACGATCACAGGCCCATTGGCTAATTCTAAACTGGATATAATCAATCCCCATGTCTTTGGCCAGACGAGTCATCTGCTCCATGAAGTTCATGTTGGCCTGACACAGACGTACCTGAGTTCCCATCATGAGCTTCGATTCTCTTCTTTCCCTTTCCGAGACCACCCTTTCGATATTCGCCAGCACCTTCTGGAATTCTCTTGGACTTGAGGGATTATGAATCCGATCACACACCTCATCATTGTTGGCATCCAGATTGATTGTAAGAAATGAAAAGCCCTCCACCAGCAGTCTGGCTGTCGTCGAATCGAGCGAGGTGCCGTTGGTCAGCAGGCTCAACTCAAAATCCTCTCGCATACACATTTGAGCGAACCTGTGAAACTCCGGGTGGGTAGTAGGCTCTCCACCTCCACGCAGATCAATGAACTTGACTTTCAGAGAGTGCAAGCGCGAAAGCAGCCTTCCGAAACTGCCCGTATCAAGAAACATATTTTCGCTTTTGCGGTCGTTGACGTAGGGGCATCCTGAACAGTTATGGGCGCAGGTATACGAGATGCACACGCTGGCGCTGACCGGGTAATACACATCCTCGTTCGGAGTTCTTTTTTTCACAGCGGCCCACCTCTCGATCACGGCCCTATCGAAAGGAGAAAGTTGCCCCGGTGGGTCTGGGGCGTGAACGGCTTCAGCCCGGGGAAAGACGGCAACCGTTTTCAACTCAGCCTCTTTCTCTGGATCCAGTTCCAGGTAATCTCTGATTCTCAAGGGGGCTCTCCCGTTTATTTTTTTAAGGGAGTTATGGAAGATCATCCGCGAGGGGAAAGATGTTTTCTTGTCCCGAAAGACTATCTTAGTCGGGCTGCAGATGGTGTTTGATTATCAGTCTTGGGATCTTGCCTGGTCCTCAAAAAAACAAGAGTGCACTCTATGCCGGCTCTCCCTTGTTCAGGCGTTTTCTCCGAAGCCGCTTCTTGATCTCATCCAGGAGATAGTGCTTCGTGGTATAGGGGGTGTTGGACATCACCGCCTGCTTGGCCAGTCGTTTTTTCGAATTTATCACCAAGGGACCCAAGAGGTCGGCTGAGGCTAAGCTGGCGTCCTGAGGAACCGTGACGATCACATAAGTGATCAGATCCTTTGAGTTGGTGTAGTTCAGTTCTTCTAACTCCTTCTCATTTATCTCCAGCTTGTAATTGGGGAAGAAATTGAGAGGATCTGCTATCACGAATGCCACGTTGGGGTCCTCCACGGACTGAAGCCACTTGAAGGGACCGGATCCTTCCTTCTCCAGGAGTATATAGCGGGTCAGTTGAGAGAAACCGAGGATGCCCTTGGGAAGGACGATTATCTCGTTTTCTTCGAAATCGATCTCTCCGAATTTCGTGGCAACGAATTTCATTTCAACTCCCCGGCATGACCGAACTTCAGGCATGGACAGAGACTAAAGAAGCGTTGCATTCAATTACACTTTAACCCTCCGGCGCCGGCGCTCCCATGCTGCTCGTTTTTCATTCGAGCAGGGTACGCCCGGCGGAGGCTCTGCTCTGGAGGATCGTCTCACTAAGGTGAGCTAATCAACCCTCTTCATAATAGACGAAACTTGAATCGAAAGGCTTCCCCTCGTCGGTGGTCTTCTTAGGCGAGTCCGATCGTCCGGGGGAACCATCCCGCCCCCGGTCCTGCCACCATCTTTTGTACCTCTCCACCTTTCGATTCAAATCCTCACCCCGGTTTCTGTTTCCCTTCTTGAAGAACATCACTCATTCCTTCGGCTTTGTTCGGTTTCCCCGTTTGGAATTATTTTTGTTTTCGGATCTCTCGGCTTGAGGAAATTCGGAGCCCGTCGCTTGTTCCGGTGGCTGCTCCTGGCTATCCTTCCACAGATGGGCGATCGTGGTCACCTCAACCACGGTGCTGTCGACAGCTCTTTTGTTCTCCTCCTGAATTTTGAAGTAAATCTCCTCTCTGTGTATGGCCACTTTATGCGGGGCGATTATTCCCAGCCGCACCTGCCTCCCCCTTACCCCCAGGATGGTTATCTTGATGTCGTCTCCTATGGTGATGCTCTCTCCCAACTTCCTTGTCAAAATCAGCATAGCCCCCTCTTTTCAGATATCCCCCTGCCCTCATTCAACTCGTTGGGCCCCGCACACCCGGGAACCTGATTGGACACTCTGCCAGAGGTTTACATTTGATTAGAATCGGTACAAAATTCAGACTCCTTAACTTTCCGTTGAGGCTTTTGTGTTATGATATCAGTTTGTTATTGGCCGAGACTGACTTTAACCTTTTCACGTTCTCCAGCACCCTCTGGCTTTCGGCTAAGACCATGTCTAACGATCGTTCGATCTTCTCAACCAGTTCCCTGTTTTTCTCCAGTTCTATTTCGCCGTGTCTGGAGAGTTTGTAAAGTCTCCCCACTTCCATTTTTACCACCCGGATCATCCTGGTTAAGTCTGAGGTGATGCGGCCGGTATGATCCACCAGGTCCAAAAGGTCCTCGTACACCCGGGTGGAGATGTTCCCCGCTTCTCTTGACTTTAGTGCCGCATAAGCTAAGTTGGATGCCATACTCCTGGCCTGAGCGACAAGCTCCTCTAAGGATTTTAGAACGTCTGAGGCTTTTTCGGTCGCCTGTGACTTGATCATTGTCCTTCCCCGACATTTGACTTCGTTATGGGGCTGGTTCTGCTAAAGATCCAAGAAATCAGCCCCCGGTCAGAAGCTAATCAACTCTTTTATCTTTTTCTTCAACTGGTCTAAGTTGGACGACTTCACCAGGTAGGCATCTGCCAGCCACGACTGGAAGTCGTTCTTATAGACCGAGTATGCCGAATTGAGTATGATTGGCGTATTTCCACCCAGCTTTCTCAAGCCACTCAGTATCTCCAGGCCGTTTTGATCCTGGAGTTTGATGTCCAGAACCACCAGATCCGGCGATTCTGTTTCTGCCATCCTCAGGGCTTGTTCTCCGTTGGTGGCGGTTTTCACCTGGTACCCTTCTTCCGTCAGCTCTTTTTGGTAGAGCTTGAGAATGTGGTCTTCATCATCCACCACCAATACGCTCGGGTTCCTCGCCCGCTCGCGCCGTTTTGGCTTGGGCTGAGGGTTTTCATTTAACTGTTTGTTTCTCATGCTCTCCTCCCTGTTTCAAAATTAGGCTTAAGCTTCCGACGATTCTTCAACCACCGTGTCATCCGACAGGGGCAGTTCCACATAAAAAGTCGAGCCTTTTCCTTGGGTGCTTTCCACGCCGATGTGGCCACCGTGATTTTTGATTATCTCCGAGCTTATGGTCAATCCCAGCCCGCACCCCTCGGGTTTGGTGGTGAAGAAGGAATCGAAGACTTTGCTCATGTGTTCATGAGAAATACCGAAGCCGGTGTCCTTCACCTCTATCTTGACCGACTTGTCGGTCTGCCTGGTGGACACCGACAGTATCCCTCCCCGGGGCATGGCCCAGAAGGCGTTGCGGAAGATATTCAGCAAAGCCTGTCGTATCAGATCCGGATTCACCCGAACCGAAGAGAGATTCCGGGAGGCAGACTTCATGATTGTGATCTTCGCGGAATCTATCTCCGGCTCCATCATCTCGAAGGTCTGGTTCACCAGATCGTTTAGGCTGGCCATTTCAAGATGAGACTTCTCGGGCTTGGAAAAATTCAACACGTTGTTCAAAACGTTTTCCATCCTTTCTGTCTCCTTGGCGATTATCTTTATGTATTCGTGGTTGGGGTTGCTCGCATCCATCTTCTTCAGAATCGAATGGGCAAATCCCCCGATGATGGTCATGGGATTTCGCAGCTCATGTGCCACCTGCGAGGTGATCTGCCCCAGGACCGACAGCCTCTCCACCTTCAGGAGCCTCCGGCTGCTTTCGGCGATCTTCCTGTTGGCCTCACCCAACTTCTGCACCTTTTCCTCCAGTTCCTGATAGAGTTGAGAACTGTCTATGGCAGCCGAGGCATGATTGGCATATATGGAGAGGAGTTCAATGTCCTCCTCTTCAATGGACTTTTGGGTTATGAGGTTGTCGGCTATGATGACGCCGAGCATCTTATTCTTCGATATCAAGGGAGCTACCGCAAAGTGATCGGTCCCCAGGAGGTCAAACAGATCTTTGGCTGATTCCTCCTCTCCTCTGGACACAGCGAATGCTCTCCTGCTCAGCATCGACTGAATTAGTGGATTACTTTTATCGGAGACGTGGATTTTCAACTCTCTCACCACCCGGTTTACCAGAACGTCTTTCTCCTTCAAGGCGTCCTTGTACGACCTGAGCACCTCCTCTAGGGACTGCTCCTTGGCCGAGAGCGAATCCCAGATTCTCTTTGCCTCCTCCGGATCGGAGGGACCGATGGTCATCTTTCCCTCAAGCTCGTTTCCGGTCTGGTTCAGAAGCAGAAGGAAAGCGCGATTGAAACCCAACCCCTGCCCGGCGGTAACTCCAATCAGTACAATCTGAAGAATCTCTTCTAAATTCAGGGTGCTGGTTAGAACCCTGCCCAGCTCGCAGAGAATGGAGAGCTCGTTTATCTTCTTTTCCAATCTCGATTCCAAGTCCGACACGTCTGATAGATCCTGCAGCCAACCCAGGGCTCCAGCCGATTCTCCGGTTTCATCTCTTTGGGGAACGACACGAATGAGAAGATTCGAATCGGCAGGGCCCGCGGCCCTGACCGATACGGGCTTATCAGATTCCAGACAGGCCTTGACCTGCCGGAGAATCTGATTCTTCAGCGACCTCACCGCCTCTCCGGCATTCCCATCGGTTCGCTTGAGGCGCCTGGACAAGAATTCGTTTACGTATTCTAACGTTCCCTCAGGTGAGCTTCTGAACACCCCTAGAGGCAGGTTGTCCAGAAGTTCCTTCAAATCCGCCTGCCCGGAATCCGGCGCATGGAAGGCCTTCTTTGATCTCAAAGCATCCGTCAAATTATTCTTCCCCAGATCAGGTAGGTTTGATCTCTCCGTGGAGACCTCAGCCGGTCGAAACCGCTTCTCCCTGGCTTGAAGCTTCCTCGTTTTTACCGGATGAGATTTGTCTTCAGCAATTTGTCCGTTGCTCTGGAGATTTGGCTAACCTCGTTTTTTATCTCTCTTAAGCCGTGTTTGAACTTAAGATCCCGGCTTCTGCCTGATTTGTGGGACTCTTGGCCCGGCCGGGTTGAAAAGCTCTCCAGAAGAAACTGCGCGTTTTCCGCCACCGTGCCAAGTGGCGCCGTGATCTTCTCTTTTAGGTTTTCCAACAGCTGCGAGGTGGGAATCATTCCTTCCATGCGCCTGATCTCCTCTTGGAGTTTTGCGGAACACTCCCGGGCCTGTTGAAGCTCGCTCTCCAGCCTGTCCACCTCCGAATGGTAGAACATCCTCTCCAGGCTTAGCGCAATTGGTATGGAAATCAAATTTAAGAAGCGTACCTCGTCGGTTTCGAAGGCTTGCGCTACCACGTGGCATAAGTTCATCACGCCGAACACCTCATCGTCGAGGATCAGGGGCATGGCCAGGAAGGACTTGATTCTCTCCCCGCCTCTTTTCCGGTGTAGATTGGAAAGAACGATGGGCCGTTTCTCTTTTGCCACCCAAGAGGAGAGCCCGACGCCTGCCTCGAATCTCACGAAGTCGATCAGATCCACTCTTTTCCCCACCGACGCCACCTCGGTCATCTGATTCTTCTTCTTATCCAATAAGAAGAGGCTGGCGTGACTGAACTCCACGGACTTGCCAACCAGATTCAGCATCTCCTCAAACCCTTTTCTTCCTTCCCCCGACCGTCCAATCATCTTGCAGACGCCGGTTGCCACTTCCAGGTTGGCTTTCAGAGCATCCAGATCGTGGCTCGGGTACGAGGGTTTCCTGCTTTTAATGTGGCCCGCGGACTTGGTTACCTTCCTGTTAGTGTTTCTGCCCCTACGCTTCATCTTGAGCCCCCTGTGTATTGAGGTATCGGTTAAGTGGCACCCCGGCTTGGTTCAAGTTTACGGATTCACCGTCCCCTCGAAGAATAATCGCTCTCTTTCTCTTTGACCATTGGGCTGATAAGGACAACCCGAACCCCCCGACAACCGCGCCCTCTGATTGCCTTGAAGTTTTTGCAAGAGATATTTCTATTCGAAGCCGTCCTGTCTTTTGTCCGTCACTCTTAAGGATGCAACGAAAAGCTCTCTTCTTTTATGTGGCGACGAGTTCGGTGGTACGCAAGAATCCGGAGATGACCTCCCGCATCTTGCGATCGAAGCTTTCTACTTTCACCGCCAGGCTTTCCACCTGCTCAACGGAACTGAGCTTCTCCAACTCCCCTCGTGAGGTAAACTCCACGCCCACCAGGAAATCCCCTTCCTCTGAGGCCTCCACCCTTTTGATCTTTCCCAGGACCCCATCCAATACCGCCAGGTTGTTCAGATTCAGAGTCATGAGGGCAAAACCCTGTTCCTGCACCGGAGAATCGGTCAGCAGGAGCATCCCCCCTTCACTCAGATTGAGGATTTCGCCAGAAGTCTCTTCCTCGGTGATTCTTATCTTTCCCTGGCTACAGGCCAGCAGGCGAAACTTAACCGGCGACGACAACTCTATGCGGACGTACTTACGGCCGTGAGACGTTTTCACCGGGAATGGAGTTTCTCTTAAAGCCGCGGGTTCATGTTCGATCTTTGAACCGGAATCTTTTGAATAAAACAAGACGTATCCTCCTTTTCAAGCCTTCAGTCATACTATCGGCAGTTTAAGGCCGCCGTGAGCAATTTAAATGACGCATTTTCTCTCCTGCCGCTGTCAGACTGAGGATGATAATTCTGCTTCCCGAAGTTTCTGCGGGCTTGTCTTGCTATCCGGAACTATGGGAAAGGTCAAGAACAGGTGAACTTTCCTTTCCCCGGATTTCTCGAACCTCAGCTCTCCCTGGTGCCGGTTGAGGATTTCGGAGGCCAACCGGAACCGCTTCTTGGACTGCAGGTCAGAGAAGTCTGGGTAGTCGTCTCCTTGGGTCTCCCCGGAAGCGCAACCTATATTAACGCGGAGGTCCTTCTCCCCTGCGGACGCTTGCAGGCGGATGGATCCTTTGGCACGCAGCTGATCCCTCAACCCCCAGATCAGGCTCAGCATGACCAATTCGAATTCTCCGGGGTTCCAACATACGGGTGGGAGATTCTCCCCTAAGTCGAACTCCAATCTGATCCTATCCGACTTCAATATGTACTGGAGGAAAACTAAGTTGCTTTCCAGGATGCGCCGCACGTTCACTTCTCCTTCGCCGGAGCTCCTGCCGGACTGCCTGTGCAGATGATCCGAGAAGTCCTTCAGAATCGAACAGACCCGGTTGGCATTCGTTTCGATAGTCTCCAGGACCTTCGTGCTCGAAGGTGTCTTTGGGGCTTTTTTCTCATTCATTAGCAAGAGCTGCGTTCTTCCCAGGATAACCTGAAGACAGTTGTTTATCTCGTGCACCACCGCTCTGGATATCTCAGACGTGGTGAAGAGTTTCTCGGTCTCGATGTAGCGCGGTTTTTCGTTGTGGGCTGAAAGTCTTTTCAGACGAGAATTTTCGATGCACGCGGAGATTAGCTCGGTCCAGAATGGCAGTTCCATAGAAGAGTTCTTTTGGGGAGAGGATTTCTCCCCGAAGCGCGCTACCCAGAATCCATCCTCCCGGCCCAGAATCCTAAACGGGATAATAAGGAGACCCCCTCCGCTTCTTGCCGGAAGAACCAGCCTTCTTTTTTCGCCAACCGCCCGGGCGATATCGCCTCTCTCCCAGAGTGCTCTTATCTCGTCCTCGAATTCGTTCAAACCCTGAGCTCCCGCGCTCAAGCCGGATGAAACCAGTTTTTCCGGGTTGGCGTCCCCTCCTTTTAGGAGAAACACCGCACACTCTTCAAAGCTGTGCCGTTGTCTCAGGAAATCCATCAGCGAGGAGAGCCGATAGGCCAACACAGGTTCCGTCGGCTCCTCCTGCGAAATAGCCGTTCGCGCGAATCCGTCGGTGACCGAATCATCCACAGGAAATTCTCCTTGCGTCGAGGAATCCATCATTCGGAATAAATCCTGGTTTGCCGAGGTGAGCTCATCTAACTTGTGGTTGATGGAAAGCAGTAATGCGGCCAGCTCGGTCTTCCTCTCAGCAGGATCAGATGGCCTCTTTTCCTGCATTACCGCTGCCTTCCGATCCCCGGGCTGGGCCGGGTTCTCGGGTGTTTGGCTAAATCTCATATGATTCCTCCAGACTTGACAAATAAGAATGCCGGATTCCCCTCTTTACTGGGCAAATCTCTCCTTGATCATCCCTCTTAACTTCAAAACCGCCTTGGTGTGTATCTGAGACACCCTGGACTCGGATATCTGCATCACCTCGCCGATCTCCTTGAGGGTCAGTTCCTCGTAGTAGTACAGGGCCACCACCAGTCTCTCCTGTTCAGTCAGATGGCTTATGGCCTGTACCAGATAACCCTTGAGTTCCTCCTTTTCCAAGTCTCCTAAGACACTCTGACAACGTACATCTTCCAGAGTCTCTACCCGGGGGACTTGTCGATTGTCTTCTTCCTTGTAGATCAACTCATCTAAAGAGAGCACGGTGGCGGAGGAGACGTCGTTTATGGCGGAGAAAAGGTCGCCCGTCGAGATCTTCAAAGACTTGGCAAGCTCTCTTTGTGAAGGCCGCCGGCCCAGCTCGTTTTCCAGCCTGCTTGTCGCTCTGTCGATCTCCCTGGATTTGGCCCTGGTTGAGCGGGGCACCCAATCCAAGGAACGGAGCTCGTCTAAGATGGCCCCTCTTATTCGGGGGACTGCATAGGTCTCGAATTTCACCCCCCGGGCGGGATCAAAATTAGACATGGCCTCGATCAATCCAATGAAGCCGGTGTTGACCAGATCGGAGAGCTCCAC
Organism: Candidatus Zixiibacteriota bacterium; assembly: GCA_049679185.1. Taxonomy (GTDB): domain Bacteria; phylum Zixibacteria; class MSB-5A5; order MSB-5A5; family SM1-73; genus SM23-73-3. The sequence goes on along the minus strand of JBAUFO010000155.1, from coordinate 2,572 downwards.
CGACTTGGGGAATCCCATGGCCATTCGTCCGGCCACGTTCTTTACTAAGGGCAGGTACTGTTCTAAGAGTCTCTGTCTTTCCTGCGGATCATTGTCTCTCCTAAACTGCGCCCAATTTACCTGGACTGACATCTGGCGCACCTCGCTTTATAAGGGTTGAAACTCCGGGGACACACGCGGACGTTGTGCGACCCAGTTTTCCGGCATCGGCCGGAAAAGCGCATATTTTGGGGCATCGTTAAAGTTATCGTCTCGTTTCGGCCCGCTCTTTAATTCTGAGCAGAAACCGATCAGTAGGACTGAATAGTCAACGTTGGGATGGATAGACCTTACCTTGTCGGGGGAGCTTGATTTAAAGCTGATGAAGGGAAAGTGATTCTCGCTTCTGAGAATCCGTTTGGATAAAGCCCGCACTCTCGAGCCAGACACGGTCATATGAGCTTCATTCGGTTGTGGGGCAGGATTGCAGGCCAAGATCGTCCTCGATTCTTTCAGTTCCGTTTCGTTTTCAGTTCCGGTCTCTTCGCACAGCCTTGAAAACTTTTGCAAACTTCGTGCCAATGGTGTTAGAAGGATGAACAGTTGCACATAAGTATATGCTGCATCAGGTGTTAATGCGATTAGGTTGAGGGTCGGTTTAAGTGAGCCGAAGGGCCATTGCGGAAAGAACTTCCCAAAACATAGGGAAAAAAGTTCCCCTGCTTTGGCTATGTGTTCGCATTTCGACAGGCCGCTCAAGTGGTGCCCCACCGCTTGCTCGGCCCTAAGTGATTATACTTTTCCTCTCCCCTTGTGGGAGAGGATTAAGTCGAAGATCCCGCCCTTCGGGTCTGCCTCGCACTGAGTGCGCTTCCTTCGACACTGAGTCTTCCTTCGACCCTGAGGTCTCAGGACCGAAGGGCAGGACGAAGTGCGGCACGAAGTGAGCCCTCAGGGTCGAAGACCAGAGGCGGGAGAGAGGGAGTAGATTTTGTAGCCGCAGACTTCAGTCTGCGAGGGCGGCGGACGGGTGGCTCACAGGGGGGTAGATTTTGTAGCCGCAGACTTTAGTCTGCGGGGGCGGCTAAGGAGAGGGGTAGGTTTTGCAGCTGATTGTCGGGCGGTCTGAGGACGGGACGACCTACAAATCTGTCAACGGATTGAACGGATGTAACGGATGTCATACGTCTTCTATCCGTTCGATCCGTTTTATCCGTTGACAGCTCATTTGTCAAGCGGCCCTTTGGTTCGACTTTGCTCACCACCCTGTCTTCGACTCCGAGGTCGCTCAGACTCGAGGAGAGTTTGTGCTTCGACCTTGCTCAGCACCCTGAGTTTATCGAAGGGTCGAAGGGCGGGCATGGTTGACCTACATGACTGATTGGATCTTTCCTCTCCCCTTGTGGAAGAGGGATTAAGGGAGAGGGAGTTCATGTTCCGTCAGCCTGCTTGCCACGCCGACTCGATCATCCTTCGCAAGGGAGGGTTATGTCCCCCTGAGATCGAAGATCCGCAGGAAGGGGGATTCAGGGGGTTCCGTGTTAATTCCCTAGCATTTTCCTTGACTTCTGCAAATCTGCCAGCTATAATATTCGTTGTTAAGAGAGGTTATATCTGCAGGAGGCAAGTCGGGGCATATCGGATCGGGGCTTGGGGTCCAAGTGCGATTGGGTCCCACTTGCTCGAAGGGGGTTACGACATCCGGACGATTCACGAGCTACTGGGACACAAAGACATCTTTCGCAGGTGTCTTACACGGCGCTCAAGGCCATGTTTGGAGTGTTATACGGATCAATATAAACATGGTTAGGCGTAAGTTTTGAAACACCAATAGAATAAGACAAAAGGAGAGAAGGGACGTATATGAAAGCTGTAATACTTGCTGCTGGAGACGGTGGCCGATTGGAAAACCTTACTCAAGATAAGCCCAAGCCGCTAATTCAATTGTTAGGCTTGTCTTTAATTGAGAGAATAATTTTGACCACAGAACAAGTCGGTATCAAAGAATTCGTAATAGTTGTTGGTTATCTCGCTGATAAAATAAAAGCACAATTGGGAAGCGGAAATAGGTATGGAGTAAAAATAGACTATGTTCAAAATAATGATTATCAAAGAGAAAACGGACTTTCTGTCTTGAAGGCCAAGGAATTATTAAACGAGAGTTTTATCCTATTGATGGCGGATCATATTTTCGATGCTCGCATTCTGAAGGAACTTGTCGGTTACCATATAAGAACGCCTGCTATCTTGACTATTGATAGAAGGAAACCTCTGCCGGAGGATACAAAAGTTCTGGAAAAGGGAGGGAGGATCATTGATATAGGCAAGAACATACAGGAATCAAATTGTATAGATACAGGTATATTTCTATGCTCACCAGAAATATTCCATTATCTTGAAGAAGCAGTGAAAGAAGGGAAGACGGAGCTTACAGATGGTATTGCTAAGGCTGTTGAGAACAGAGATGCTGAGATATTTGACATCACACAAATTGACCCCTATATCCCAAGTATGCGCAAGGAGACTAAGCCCTTTTGGATAGATGTTGATACAAAGGAGAATCTAATCGAAGCAGAGAGGATTTTAATTGAGA
>JBAUFO010000154.1:0-24218 GCA_049679185.1 Candidatus Zixiibacteriota bacterium | reverse complement strand
CAAAGGAGTTAAGATATGAAGAAGCATTTTCTCGTCTCAATTGCCTTTGCATTTTCGATCTTGATCTTTGGCACGTTTTCCTGGGCCCAATGCCCGGAAGACACGGTTGACCGGGGGGAATGTGATTCCCTCATCGTGACCTGTTTGGACTGCGAACAAACTCCGGGCACCGGTCCGTGGCACGTTCGTTTTCCCTTATTGGTTACCCATGACCAGACCGACCCTGACGACTCCATTGCCGGATTTGTCATCCCCATCAGTTGGACTCGCACTAATCCTGCGGCATTCTGCAGTCTGGACGCCTATTGGAATACCAACGACGTCTGGACCGTGTTTCCCGGTTTTCCAAGGAGTATATTTCGTCACATGGTGAACGAGGCCGATCCGACCGACACCCTCATGCACAATCGGATGGCCCTCATGGGGGCTGACTTTATGGGAAGGGAGTGGGATACGCGCATAGTGGACGTAAGGAGCGATTACATAACGGATTCGGTATGGGCGCGTTTGTCTATAGTTGCCACCGGCTCACAGGATCAGGGGTGGTGGGAGGGAGACCGGGTGCTGCTTGCCACTCTAACCTACGTAATAGAAGATACCATGACCATCTGCATGGACACCACCTTCTGGCCTCCCACTAACACCTTCATGTTCAGCCGGTCTGACGCGAAAACTTACGTGCCCAGAGACAACCTGCCGCGCTGCTTCACCGTCGGTCCTCCTCCTGCGCCCGATTTTACCATCGAGGCCTCGCCGGACACTCAAACCGTGGAGCCGGGACAGGCGACGGAATACACTGTTACCCTGACCTCGGTGGCCGGATTCGACTCGCCCTGTACACTTACTGTAACAGGTCTGCCTGCAGCTGCTTCGGCTGATTTCGTTCCCAATCCGGTAACCCCCACGAACACCTCTGCCTTGACGATAACCACGACAGGGGCAACGCCCGAAGGGACTTACACTCTGACCGTCACCGCAACTGAGCTCACCAAGACACAGATTGAAAACAGCACCCAAGTGGTGCTGGAGGTGATTCCAGCGGCTAACTTCACCATAGCGCTTGACCCGGATAGTCTGGAGATTCAGGCGGGCAGCTCAGGTAACACCGACGTCAACCTGACGTCTCTGTACGGATTTGCCTCCACCTGCACTCTGAACATAGCCAATCTCCCGACTGATGCCTCTGCCAGTTTCGATCCCGATACCCTTACTCCAGACGGCACTTCGAATCTGCAGATAAACACGGCAGTGACCACTCCCGCAGGCGTTTACACCGCGCTTGTCATCGCCACCGAAATGGCTAAGGGGATAGTGGACACGGCCCAGTTAATACTGAACGTCACTCCCCCACCTGATTTCACCATCGAAGCTGAGCCAGAGACCCTGGACGTGTGGCCCGGCGGCTCCGTCGACGGTGACGTGATTCTGACGTCACTTTACGGCTTTGCATCTCCTCTTGACCTGAGTGCGAGCGGCCTGCCGACAGACGCTTCCGCTGGATTCGATCCCGATCCTGCTACTCCGACCGACACCTCCGTCATGACCATCACCGCAGGAGGTAATACACCGCCGGGAACCTACGACATAACCATAACCGCTGACGAGGTTCCCCCCAAGGGAGTGATCTCGCACAGCACCCAGGTGGTTTTGGTGGTACACCAGCCGGATTTCACCATCGAGGCGGATCCTGAGACCCTGCAGGTTATCCAAGGAGGCCAGGACAGCTGTGAGATTATCCTGACGTCTCTCTACGGTTTCGACTCACCGTGTACGTTGAGCGTGTCTGGCCTTCCTCAAGACGCCTCAGGGACGTTTGATCCCGACACCATGGTACCCACGGATACTTCGACGCTAAGCATCACAGTGGCGGAGACCACACCAACTGGTGTCCATCCACTCACGGTCACTGCCATGGAGCTGGTTCCAGGCAAGGGCCAGGTTGAGCACAGTGTTGAGGTAGTTTTGGTGGTCAATCCGCCTCAAGATTTCACCATAGAGGTTCTGCCGGACACCCTCCGTATGCTTCGAGGCACCGACAGCAGCTATATTGTAACGCTTACTTCCACCAATGGATTCAACTCGCCCTGTACACTGGAGGTCTCCGGCTTGCCGGTAGGATTAGTTGGTACCTTCGACTCTCCGACCTTGGTTCCCACGGACAGTACGAAGCTGAACATATCCGTGCCAGATACAACCCCAGAAGCAACCCCAGAAGGGTTCTATCCTCTCACCGTGACAGCAACCGAGATGGTGGGAGGGAAAGTGCTGCAACACAGCGCGGATGTTATCTTAGTAGTTACCCTGGGCACCTGGGATTTCTATCTTGAAGCTTATCCTGATTCTCAGTGGGTGACGGCGGGGCACGATACCACCTTTGAGGTGGTGATGTTCCCCAACATCGGCTACACCGCTTCCTGCACCCTGTACCTTGACAGTGGCTTACCGCCGAGCGCCTCCTTCAGCTTCGATCCGCCTGTGATTGCGCCGAACGATACGTCAGTCTTAACCATATCGACCCATCCATCCACTCCGCTGGGATGGTATGAGCTTCTCATCAGAGGTATTGCTATTCCCAAGGAGGAGAGCACCACTATCGTGCATCTGGAGGTGAGAGAGGAGACCGGCGTCGAAGACTGGGCCGACAATCTTAACACTCCTAAGCGCTTCGCCCTATTCCAGAATCACCCCAATCCGTTCAACCCGGAGACCAAGATCAGCTACTACCTCCCCACAGCCTCTCACGTCAGGCTCACCGTATATAACATCCTAGGTCAGAAGGTGAGAACGTTGTTTGACGGCCACCAGGATTCCGGAAATCACACGGTGGTCTGGGATGGCAGGCGCGACGACGGTACTCCTTTGAGCAGCGGGATTTACTTCTACAGAATGCAGGCGGGTGACTTCCGTGAGACGAAAAAGATGTCGTTGATGAAGTAATCCTCGGCTCAACCGTGCTTGAGAAAGTCGAAACCCTCTGGTCTGTCTCAAAACCAGAGGGTTTTCCTTTCCGCGGAAGATTCTGAAGCAGGAAGGCCGGGCTGGCTGAATGGAGGGAGGGCAGCACCACGACTGAACCAGCTGCAGTTAAAGTGGCGTATCAAGTAACACTCATAACCCCTTGACATTCTGGGGGGAATAGCCCCTGCGTTAAAATACTGCACCTAATCTACGGGGGTAGGACGCCTAATCAGATTCCGAGGTCTCAGCCCTCCCGGTGGATCAAAATTAGGGATTTGAGCCCTGATTCAACCAGCTCAGATGGTCAACAGTTACGCCAGTTGATTCGATGTCTCCGTCTTCCAGATAGTAACCCGCCCCCGGATCGAAACTGATCAGCTTGCCTGAGTAACTCACTGCCTCTCCCCTATCCAGCTCACTCAGTTTCTCGGCCCCGGTTCGTTGCCGAGTCTTAGCGGGTTTTCAGGGGAGAGCATCTTCTCGTACGCAACCTGTACCTCACGACGGCAGAGGTCAACAGCAACATCACCACTACCGCCAAACCCCATGCGGAGAGAACGGGCACAGGGATCCTGGGGGTAAGCTGGACATCTAAGACGGTCGGCTCACCCGGGCTCACCTCGACGTTGGAGTATGCCTTAGTGACGTAGCCCGGCTTGGAGAATTCGAGACTGTAGATTCCTGGGGTCAAAAGCCATCTATACCTGCCAAAGAGAGGATCGCTCTTTCGAGGAGAAACGTCAGGTGAGTACAGTTCGATTATCCTAACCTGCGCCTCTAACGGATACCTGGTGAGCGAGTCAGATATGATTCCCGTGATGCTGGTTCCGCGAATCCGGTCCAGAAGATACACGGCGCCCGGTTTGTTAGCCCGGTACACGCTATCTACCTCTGAACCGGGAATGATGAAGTTTGGCCACTCAAGCACCTCTATCATGAAGTCGAAAGTTCCCTGAGTCCCGTAAAGCCAGTTTGCGCTCATCCCCCCCAGGGCTCCGTTGCGACCCCATTCGTATGTGCCGAAGCCATCATGCTGGGTGATTCGGAAGGCAATCTGCATGGCGGCGTCGGTTAGGGCAACATCGTCCGGCGCGTAGGATCCGTCCCAGTTCCAGGGGTAGAAAACGATTTCGCCGTAGCTGTGGTAGGAAATGGACATGAGGAATTTCTGCTCGACGGCCAGATTCCGAATGGCCACGTTCTTGTCCTCGGAGAACGGCGAAGCCCCGCGGTAATCGCAGTTCCAAGGACTTCCGCTCCCGCCCTGAGCAAAATTGAAATCATAGTTGCGGTTGAGATTCACGCCCTCGGTGTCGCAGGTCCACCAGTCGTTGCAATCGTACTCGTAGAGTGTGCCGTTGCCGTTCAGATCTCTCCCGTTTTTCCTCCAGTAGAGGCTGATGCTGTCGGTGACCGCTGAGTGCCCGTCCGGGTTCAGAAGTGGAATGAACCATATCTCGGTGTTGTCCACCCAGGAGGTAACCTGCGGATCACTGCCGTAGTCATTGAGGAGATCGTTTATCAGCCGCATGCATATCTCCAAGCCCATCACCTCACAGGCATGGTGTACGCCGTCATACAGTACTGCGGGCTCGTCTTCCTCTTGCTGCACGTTGTCCGAGATCTTGAAGGCCCAGACGATCCGTTGTTCTTCGGCGGAGACACCGATGCTCTCCATCATGGCGATCTGGGGGTACGCCAGTTCAAGTGCGGTTAGCTCGGTGACCATTTCCTCGTAGGTATGATATTCGGGATCCAGCCTAATCTCCAAACTACTCAGTTCTTCGGGAGTTGCCAGGATCTCGGTGTCGAATCCTCTCCGGATCAGCTCATGAAGCTATGGTTGCGATGCCATCACGTCTATGCGGGTCCTGCCTTCTATATCCGAGACCACCTCGATCCCCATCTCCCTCACTTGCCGTATCTGAATCGGATCGGCAAGAAAGACGCGCACCAGCATCTGGTCACCACTCCTGCCAAGTGCCGGGTGGCTTCCTACCAGGATCGTGCTTGGCAGAATAAGGAGGGCAAAGAGGATCAGCGCGATTAACGACCTGAAGTCGAAGTTTAGAATCGCTTTCTGGTTCATACAACCCTCCACCGAGTATTGTGAAACCCTTGCAACTAACCGGCCTCTTGGCACGGAGGAGGCCCGCCTTTGTAAAGATAGTCGACCAGGTAGACCACGTCACCGACGTTGAGCACGCTATCGCAATTAGCATCTCCCGCTGCCAAAGGATCTGGAGCAGGACCGTTTTTGTAGAGATAGCCTACCAGATAGACCACATCTCCCACGTTAACTATCTGGTCCCCGTTGGCATCTCCCGGTATGTAGGGAGAAGTCTCGGCACCCAGGCCGAACCAGTCCATGATCCGTCTCATAAGCGCATAGGAGTTGTTCGGATCGAAGCCGGCCTGAGGCACCGCCTCAAACGAGAAGGCAGAGAAGACTATCTTGTAGGCTGAAGATCCCGTGGCAGGATAACGCAAGGCACAATAGTCAACCGGATTTGCCGTTCCTTTTACACCATTGTCGTCTATCTGAACTTCCCCTCTCGAGACAGAAAAACCCTTGCCGGTCTCATAGAAGATACCGGCGGCGTCTGCTCCGGGAACCAGGTGATCTGAGAAATTGAAAAACGGGTAGCTCAAAGGGAAAGACATTCCATCGGAGATGGTATCCCCGATGAACCCGGAAACTGATCCGGCGGTCTGGTCATCGCTGTGGCCTGCGACGTGCAGGTAGTCGGTGATAAAGGTGTTCGGATTATTGTCCAGAAGAAAATCCTGGCTGGACAGAAACAGGCTTCCCCCGTTATCCAGATAGGTCATCAGTCCGGCTTGATCTGTGGCGGTCAGGGTCTTGGGCTCCGATATGGTGCCGTAATCGTCTCCCGTGCTCCACACCACTGCCTCATAGAGTCGGAGAACGGAATCCGGGGGACTCCCCTGGGTCTGGTGGGTCCATATGTCATAACCGAATCCCACCGAATCGAAGGCAGCCAAAAAGTAAGTTTCGTAAGACTCTCCACCATCGTCGTCCACAAAAAGTATGGGTATCCGCCCGACGATGAGCACAAAGGTATCCGCTGATAAGTATGGGCCCTGGGCATTCATTTCAAGAATTAGGGGGGCTGAATGACCCACCGGACATTCCTCCTCAATGGTGATCTGGTAAGGAGTCAGGGAGGCTCCGGTATCCTCAGGAGGCAAATCGGGGTAGGACGACATCCCAGAGGTGACGGTCACGTAAGGATCATATGACAGCAGATCCGCCCCCACCTGCACCGCATCGTGACCACCTTCATTCTTCAAAGTAATGCTCAAGTCACACGTCTCCCCGGGATCGGCCTTTCCGTTACCGTTACCCATGATATCGTCGATATCCTGTGAAAAGTAGACCAGCACAGGAGCATGTACCGCCAGGTCGGGTCCGTCATAATCCCAGCCGCCGTTGGCGGCAACTATGTCCAACACGAAGGGAATAATTTCTCCGTCACTCACGTTTGCGGTCACCGAGAAAACCAGGTCGGCGGCGCCCGAGGCGGTATCGCCTGCTGGTATGTCGCCGAAGGTCGTCTGACTGTCGATCACGCTCACCTCCGGATGAGTGGTCCTCAAAGTTACCTCGACACCGTAAGCGGTCGAATCTCCGATATTCTCCAGCACCAAACCAAGTTCTATGGTCTCTCCGAAATCAACATCCCCGTCATTGTCGCCTAAGCTCTGGCCCGAGCTGTCGTCATCCACCCGGTAAATGTAGAGAGTCAGGTCCGGACCGGTGATGGGACGGGGATGGGTGATCGCGTCGATATCGCATCCCGGGTACATCTCGGTGGAACTGCCGTCGTTATCGTCGACGATTTTGAGGTATCTGACGCTGTCGGTAGGCAGCGACGAGATGTCGAATGACGTGGTTCCGAATCCGCTGCCCACGAACGACCAGGTCCCTCCGTATGGGACCGTACTCCAGTAGACGTCGTAGCCGTCTGAAGTGCCGACCTCGTGAATGGTGAAATCGTCCCCTTCAACGTCGGCTATGGGCGTAATCTCCCCCATGTCCAGTTCGATGTGACCCCCCTTACCCAGGGAGGCAAATGTGCCGTCCGGAAGCCCTAAGGCAGCCGAGGCATTGGTGGGATTGTTGGGGTACTGGTTGGGCCAGGAATACGGGTCATAGAAGTAGCAGGAGATCACGTGTACGGCAAAGAGGTCCGAACCGGATCTTAAGGCCATGTTCAGGATGGTGGGCGAGCCGCCGCCCACCACCACCCCGGAAAGGGTGGAATCCCGGTATCCGTTGGCGGAGAATTCCAGGGTATAAGTGCCGGGTATAAGATTCTTCTGGTAATCCCCCACTACAGGGTCAGCGTACACCGGAAGCCCCAGTTCCAGGCAGGTGACCATCGCCTCCAGCGGTTCCCCGGTGCTGGCATCGGTAACAATCCCCCTGACACCATCCTCCGTTCTCTCCATCATGGCCAGCATGGCGTCCCTGTTCAAGTTCCACACGGCGGTGATGTTGGAATTGGCAGTCTCAATGGTGGCGTCGATGGAGCTCCTGGAACCGTAGCTCCAGTCGTTGCAATCTCCATAGGTCTGGTACCAATTATAGCCTTCGACCACCCAGTATCCATTGTATGACCCGTACTCTCCAGAGATGTCGACCACGAAGGCGCTGTCGGCCACCGGAAAATCCTTGTAGTTCCAGACGTGGTTCACTATGTCGCCGGACGTGTGAAAAGAGAGGGAAATGGAGAAGTTGTTCTTCATCCCGTGTTCCCGGATTACCCGTGTCTCAGGCTGGGAGAATATCCCGGGAGTGTAGCCGTTCCAGATATATCCATAGTCTCTGTTAAGATCCACTCCGGCCGCATTGCCTCTTGTACCCGCTGTTCGCCCATCCGGATTCATCATGGGAATGATCCAGATCTCCAGGTCATCGACCAGATGGGACACCTGGGGAATGGATCCGTAATTATCGGTGAGATACTCCAGCATGAGCATTCCCATCTCCACGGACATATATTCATTACCGTGATGATTTCCAATAATGCGAAACTCCGGCTCGTTCTCCTCCAGGGTCGGATTGCCGCTGACTTTCGCTCCCAGGATCATTCTTCCCTGTATCGAGTAGCCGAGAGTGTCCAGAATCATTATGCCTGAGTGGTCTGAGGCCGTCTGCAGCATCTCCGTCACCATGTCGTTGTAAGAATGAAACTGGAGGTCCCAATCAGCTCCAAAAACCGCGATGTTTCTTTCTTGGGACGAACCATAGATGACTTCCACATTATATCCTTTCGCCACCAGATAATCCAGCTGCCGTGAGTCGATCACCACGTCCACCCAGTCGGGTCCCGCCGCGTCGATGATCAGCCCCCTTTCACCCAACAGTCCTCCCTTTTCTTCAATGGAACTCACCCACACCCGGGCATATATTTCTTCAAAAACCGCGGCAGCAGAACCCTGACACAAAACGACAAGAACTGTCGCCAGGGCAGCTAGGATCAGTAACTTAGACCTCATCCAAGTTCTCCTTTCGAAAAGCAGCAGAAGCTTTGGAGGAACTTCATCATTCATTATCGTCAGCTTTTACTCTGGACTTGCCAAAACAGCCCATAATTCTTTGTCCTCTTTTAAAATACGCAGAATATGGGCATTGTCAATTGTTTTCTGATGCCACGGCGAGGGCAAAGATCTTGGTGGCCTTGACGGATGCGGTAATCTGCCGTAAAGTTTTCTGTTGACATGCCCAGAGATTGTCTTAGATTGGCACAGCGCCAGTTTTCATTAAGTCGCGAAGGATCAGCGAATATAAGGGAGAAGTCGTCATGTCGGTAATGATCCTGATGTTTTTCGCCATTGTCCTAAACGTCTGTGGCCACCTTTTTCTGAAGGCGGGGATGAACAGAATAGGCGCCATCTCGGTCGATCAGCTCTGGGTGAGCTTCGGCAAGATCTTCAGCACCCCCTTCGTGATCCTGGGGCTTTCTTCCTACGTCTCCAGCGTTGCCCTTTATATGGTGGTTCTGTCCAAGGTCCACATATCTTATGCCTACCCCTTGATGATGGGGCTGGGGTACGTTATGATAGTCCTGTTCTCCTGGCAGATCTTCGCCGAACCCTTCTCCACCTTTAAGTGGATAGGAATCGTCCTGATACTGGTTGGAGTATCCCTGCTCGGAAGATGACGAGCTTCCATTCTCACTCGTTAGGCGGAAGGTCCTGACTCTTTTCAAATCAAAGAAAGCCTTGCCAAAATGCGTTTTTATATTAAATTTGAGCAGGAGACAAGTAGCTCACGATCATGAGTAGGCCTAGATAGCGCGAATGGAAAGGAGAATAATCTATGCCCAGAAAGATTACCACGTTTGCAGACAAGGTCAAGAGTGAGACACACGTGGAGTACTGCCCCAAGTGTAAGGGAGCCATCGAAAACATCCTGTTGGTCCAGTCGTACAAATCCACCACCGGTTCCTGGAAGTTCAGGCAGAAACACGTCGGCGTGTGCAAGTGCAACCACGACGAGATCCACAAGTAGGGACAGCCGTCCAGAAAGGTACTTCTGCGTTTTTGGAAAGACTGTGGCAAACCGCCGGAATCCTTCGGCGGTTTTTTCTTTTTTGCGTTGGTTCGGGGTGCCTTACCCCGAACCATTTATTGTGAGCTTGTGCTTCGACTTCGCCCTTCGGTCTGAGCTCAGGGTCGAAGACTCAGCACCCCGAGTTCATCGAAGGGTCGAACCATAAAAGTTACGGGGCGGGGTTCACCCTGAAGGGAGTGTTGAAAAAACCTTTTGTTCGTGCGGGAATTGTCGTCAAGATCCCACCTTTGGCGGGGGATTTTTCCCCGTCTAGGGAATCCTGGTGACCCGCACGAAAGTGGTTCGGGAATTCCAATTCCCGAACCAACTTGGCTTTTTACATTCTCATCACAACGAGCCCCTTTACCTAATTAGTTGGCTTTTTCAACAAATCCTGAAGGGCACCCCGCGACAACAGTAAAGGGAGGATTTGTTTATCTCACCCCCGCATTAAGGGAGAGGAAAGTACCTTCTCCCCTGGTGGGGGACGGTTAAGTTGGAAATCCCGCCAGAGGCGGGGGTGAAGGGAATATTCCTGCTGGGAACCGATATGGTTAACCTAGCTTGTGAAAAAAGTTACAAATTCGCTTGCTTTTAAAAATGAAATTGCGTAAACTTATAAGACATTGTTTGTCGTTTGCTTTCTGGCTCTGAATTTGTTCCTGTTTTTTGAACCATCCGGGAGAGTAATTAGATGCCAAGAATTGACGTAGATGAGAAAAGATGCAAAGCCTGTGAATTATGTATTGTGGCGTGCCCCAAAGAGGTGATTGGGCTGGCGAAGCATTTCAGCTCCAGCGGATTCCATCCGGCATGCATGATCAAACCGGAAGCTTGCACCGGGTGCAAACTATGTGCTTTTGTCTGTCCGGACGTGGCAATTGAGGTATACAAGTAGGATCTACGGAATGTATTTACCATTATATTCTACCGTGTCATTCGTACGGGGGACGACGACGCAATCTCATCAGAGTAACACCGACCGGAGATTGCTTCGCTATCGCTCGCAATGACAAATGGCACAAGAAACTTTCCTACAAGTAGAAGAACAGACGGAGTGAATGTTATGGGCGAAAAGACTTTGATGAAAGGGAATGAAGCTTTGGCCGAGGGAGCCGTACGGGCTGGATGCCGCTTCTTCTCCGGCTACCCCATTACCCCGCAGAACGAGATTCCCGAATATATGTCCTGGAGAATGGCCGAGGTGGGTGGAACCTTCATCCAGGCGGAGAGTGAGGTGGCGGCGATAAACATGCTCTATGGCGCTTCAGCCTGCGGAGCAAGAGTTATGACCTCCTCCTCCGGTCCCGGCATCAGCTTAAAACAGGAGGGAATCTCCTATACCTCCAGCGCTGAGCTCCCCATATTCTATGCCAACGTGGTGAGGGGAGGACCGGGCTTAGGCAACATCGCGCCTTCCCAGGGAGACTACTTCCAGTCCACCCGGGGAGGCGGACATGGAGACTACCGGGTGTTCGTAATGGCTCCCAACTCGGTCTCCGAGATGGGCAACTTTCCCAAGCTGTGCTATGACATTGCCGAGAAATACCGGATAGTGACCATGGTGCTGGCGGATGGACTTCTGGGCCAGATGATGGAGCCGATCGAATATGACTTCGAACCGGTGGATCCGCCCACTCTTCCTCAACCGGATTGGGTTTTGGGCAAACAGAACGGAAGAGGGCGCCGGGTGGTGAGATCGTACGATCTCAAACCGGGCTTCATGGAGGAGCATACCTGGAAACTGGTGGAGAAATACAAAAAGGTCGAAGAAAACGAAGTGAGATACGAAGCCAGCATGGTGGACGACGCGGACCTGCTGATTGTGGCTTATGGCAGCTGTTCCCGAATCTCCAAAGCTGCCATTGCCCTGGCACGCAAAGAGAACCTGAAAATCGGGCTCTTGCGGCCGATCACCGTCTGGCCTTTTCCCATGAAGGCCCTTAATGATCTGGCATCGAGCATCAAAAAGATTTTGGTGGTGGAGATGAGCACAGGTCAGATGATAGAGGACGTCAAACTGGCCATAGAAGGAAAAGCTCAAGTCTTCTTCCACGGGAGACCTGCCGGCGGCATACCGACTGAGCATGAGGTGCTGGACGTCATAAAGAAGATTCAGGGAAAATAGTCCTCAACCACACGAGCAGTCCCGAACTTTTGAACCTTTGAACTTTTGAACCTTTTACTTAAATGCCTATGGAAAAGAAAGTCTTTGAGAGAACCAGGGGATTGACCGAGATCCCCATGCGCTACTGCCCCGGATGCGGACACGGGGTGATTCACCGGCTGGTGGGCGAGGCTTTGGTGGAGCTTGGCATCAGGGAGCGGACCATCGGCATTGCTCCGGTGGGATGTTCGGTCTTTGCGGACGAATACTTCAACTGCGACATGATCCAGCCTGCCCATGGACGGGGACCGGCGGTGGCAACCGGCATGAAGAGGGTCAAGCCCGACTGCATAGTCTTCAGCTACCAGGGAGACGGGGATCTGGCCTCCATCGGAATGGCTGAAACCATCCATTCTGCGGCCCGGTCCGAGAACGTGACCATCATCTTCGTCAACAACGCCATTTATGGAATGACCGGAGGACAGATGGCGCCCACCACCCTGCCGGGTATGAGATCCACCACCTGTCCCTTTGGCAGAGACCCCAAGGTGGCAGGAAATCCGATCCGGGTGTGCGAACTTCTCGCCGCCTTGGAGGGTCCGGCTTACCTGGAGAGGGTGGCGGTAGACACGGCAGCCCATGTGGTGAAGGCGAAGAAGGCGGTGAAGAAAGCTTTCCAGGTGCAGATCGACGGCCTGGGATTCTCCCTGGTGGAGATCCTGTCTCAATGCCCTACCGATTGGGCCATGACCCCGCTTCAGTCCATCGACCGGGTGAAAGATGAGATGATTCCCTATTATCCCCTGGGAGTCTTCAAGTCCCCGGAAGAGGCCAAGAAAGAAGAGGGCAAAAAGGTCCCGGCAAGCTGAGGGTCATGGGGCAAGAAAAGAAGGATAAGGGTATTGTTTGCTGCGGACGGCGGTCCATGGACAGTAATACAGATGGAGGTTAAATGTACCAGGGTGTGATAATGTCCGGATTTGGGGGACAGGGAATAGTCTCAGCCGGCATACTGCTGGCTTATGCCGGGATGGTGGACGGCAAACACGTCACCTTCTTCCCTGCTTACGGGGCCGAGATGCGCGGCGGGACGGCCAACTGTTCCGTGGTGGTTTCCAGCGAAGAGGTGGCCTCACCGGTGGTTTCCTCTCCGGATTCGGTTATAGTGATGAACGAGCCGTCACTGCTGAAATTTGAGCCCACCTTAAAGCCAGAGGGCCTGCTTCTGATCAACAAATCCTTGGTCTCCAGCCAACCCAAGAGAAACGACGTGAATGCAACCATCATAGATGCCAACAAGATCGCAGAGGAGATCGGAACCGTAAAGTGTGCCAACATGGTTATGCTGGGTGCTCTGATAAATCACACCCAGGCGGTCTCGCTGGAGAGCATCATAAAGACCCTACCCAAGGTATTTCCACGCGCCAAGAAGGAGATGATCGACATCAACGTAGAGGCTTTGAAGAAAGGCTCAACTCTTTAAGGCCGGATAAGATGAAAACGGGCGTCAAGCTTGACGCCCGTGAATGGATTTTCTCTCCCCCCCCGCTTCCTCCAACCCGGCTGTTTACTGACAGTTGGGGGGCGGACCTCCCTTGTAGAGGAAGTTAATCAAGAACACTATATCAGCTAAGTCGATCATCCCATCGCAGGTGACGTCTCCGGCCTGATAAGGAAAAGGCTCGGGGCCGCTGCTGAATAAGTAGTTTATCAGAAAGACCACATCTGCAAGATTGACCAAACTATCTCCGTTGGCATCTCCGGAGACGTAGGTATCATCCACAAGCAGAATCGACCCCAGGTAAGGTCTGAAGTTGTGCTTGGTAACGGTCAGGTGTAAGCCTCCGTTCGCAACGGTGGAGCCGGCAAAGGTGATCCCCCCGGACAGGTCTGTGTAGCCGGTCTGATACACGTCATCGTTCATCAGACAGACCAGCAGGCTCTCCACGGGAGAGCCGCCAGAGGTGGCCACCACCGGGACCGAATAGGCACCAGCCAAGACGCTGTCCGGATGCGAGACGTCCAGCGGTGCAGGCAACTCGGTCCAAATCTGCATGGTGGGATCCCCAAACCAGGTTCCCATCTCGAAGCTGATCTCGGTCGTCTCCAGATCCCCGCCCCAGGGATAGCCCTCTCCGCCTGTCAGATAGTACTTATCGTACATCCAGAATTTTCCAAAGTTGAGCACGGTTCCCATCCGGCACAGGGGACTGTAAATGGGCTCGGTGGAGCCGCCGCCGGGATAGCCGGGATCGAAATCGGGCCAGATGGCGTCATAAAAGCCCTTGCACAGTTCATCGTTCAGTCCGCTCCAGCTCACCCGGGTGTGGCCGAAGATCCCCACCGCCCCTCCGTTGGCTTTTCTCTGGAAAGCTTCGCAGAAGTAAACTGCCGAGGCCTGGGTGCCGTGCCCGGCCGCATCGGTCTCATTGTCGAAATGACCGGTCTCGCAGTTGATGCTAAGCACGACCGGAAGCCTGTCTGCGTTGTTAAGAGAGTTAACGTGTGAAACGTAGTACTCCGGGTCGCCCCATCCGTTTACGCCGCCGTGATCCCGATGATTCACCAGGAAGGAACCGATGTTGATGGCGTTGCTGATCTGGATATAGTTTCCGTACCAGGTCAATCCGAAGGGAAGCGGTTCACCGTAGTAGTAGTAGAGCGGGTTGCTCCCCGAGGTCTTATTGTAGCATCTCTCCACATTCTTCCCATGATGTGCTCCCAGGAAGTCCCTCACCGTCTCGCTGGTTTGTATGAAGAACCTGTCTGCGTAACTGTCGTAATCACGATCCTGGAAATGCCCGGCCACCAGAACCTTGTCATAGAACTCCTCGGGACTTGAGACCGGGTCTCTCTGGTACTGCAGTATCTTGCCTATTACCGTCCCCGCCTCCGCAGCATTGTCCACTGATATTCTTCCCGGAAACAGATCGGGGAAGGAATCCGAGCCGTCCAGGGTGGTATAGTACAGATCCGTGCCGGTTCTGAAACCATCGTAAGGATGGATGCTTCGATAGAACAGCGGGATAAACTCTGCGTCTCCGATCAGAAGGAGAAACGAAGGCGGCGGCAGCCAGGTGTCGTAGGCATTCTGAAGATAGGTTCTGATTGATCCGGTATCCGAACCGGTTTCGGTCGTACTTCGGACCCAGGTGATTATTCCCGACTGGTTCTTCCAGTATGCCAAAGATTCTGCCCAGGCCTGGAAGTTGGGATGGGTTACGATCAAAAGATCACACCCGGTGCCGTCCTTTCCACCAACAGGGGCAGGCGGACCCAGAGCAGAATAATTCAACAGCAGGTTTTGGAAAAGCCCTTCGAAATATGGGGACCTGTATCTGGGCTCGATGAATACACCATTTCCTCCGGAGAAGCTCACTCTCACCGTGATCTCTGAGGCAACCTTTAGCTCACCCCTGGCGGGATTATACTGAACCGGGAAGAGACCCAGCGATGAAACCCTGCAGCCGCGGATGGTCTTGGTTTCGTTTACGAAGGCAGATCGGTCCGGATAGAACTCATTCTTGCGGTAGAATTCCTCGTTTTTGACGAACTCCGGTTCCTGTGCTCCCACTTTGTCCACCGGCTGCTCCTGGGCAGGAAAGACATTGTACTCAGAGAGCACTGAGGAGGCAACCTGAATAATTTGTACCTCGGTGGTAGCCCCCTGCGGAACTGCCACGAACCGCGACCAGGTGGGAAGCTCGGCCCATCCGAGGTTATGGGTGCGTCCTCCACCGGGCAGGGAGAGTGCCTGATAGCTGTCCCCTACCCTGGTAATCTCCATCGCCTTCATGCCGGGGAAACTGATCTGGAGAATCAACTCATCGGCAGTCGATGACAAAACTGTAACTGCCGGATAGCTCTCCACGCTGCCCGGCCGAAAAGAAATCCAATCATCGGCCGCATGAGAACCTCCGGCGGTCGGTAAAATGAAAAACAACGCAACACAAAGCATGGCGCATTTTTTCATGTGCTGCTCCTCTTTAAGGAAAGGGTTGTAAGTGGTAAGTCGTTAACAGAAGCATCTTTTCTCTCGTGGTCTAAACTTAGTTGCTTTCATAAACCAATATAACCCAAACGCCTATTTTTCCAAGCGAAATTTTATACTCCCCAAAAGGGCTCCAGTGCCCTCTGTCGTAATCCAAGAGGATCTCTAGGGGTGCAGCTGAAGATACCTGGTGACCGGAAACGAAAACCGCCGGAGTCACCTTTTCTGCAGCCGTCGAGAAGGTACGGCGGGAGCCAAGTCGTGCATGCCATTGGAAATGGGGCACATGGGATAAAAAAATGCCGAAGGTGGGATTCGAACCCACACGCTCATACGAGCACTGCGCCCTGAACACAGCGTGTCTGCCAGTTTCACCACTTCGGCCGGAGGTGAATATAACTTCTCTTGTTTAGGTCTGCAAGTATTATTTCAAATTTCTCTTGCCGAAGGATTTAGCCGGTGATATATTCGTCAGGTATGCAAAAGGACCCTAAGCAAATCAAAGTGGTTGCCACCAACCGAAAGGCACGCCATCTCTACCACATCGTTGATACTTACGAGGCCGGGATTGCACTGGTGGGAACTGAAGTCAAATCGCTGCGCCAGGGTAAGGTGAGCTTCCAGGACAGTTATGCCACGGTGGAGAGGGGTGAGGTGGTTCTCCACAGCCTGCACATCAGCCCTTATGATCAGGCTAACCGGTTCAATCACGATCCGACCCGCTCAAGAAAGCTGCTTTTGCATAAGGGAGAGATCAAAAAGCTTCTGGGCAAAACCACAGAAAGAGGTTTTACCATCGTCCCTCTGAAGATCTACTTTAAGGGGAAGGTGGCGAAAGTGGAGCTGGCGCTGGCCATTGGGAAAAGGCTCTTCGACAGAAGAAAGGCTATAAAAGACAGAGAGGTTCAGCGAGAAGTTCGCCGGGCGCTCAAGGAACGCCAGCGCTGAGATCCTCGGCTTGGTCAACCCCATCCGAGCTTGAATATCATATCCAGAATTAGAAGCAATAAACTAAGAAGAGATGAAAAACCAGCTTGCTCTCACAACGATTATCTGTCTTTTGCTGACGCCGCTTCTGGTCTATCCCGGTTCCACCTCCTCCTCTGTCTTGGTGACCGAAGACGGTGAAAGCCATTTGATCAAAACCATACAAGTGGATGGCATACGATACGTCTCCGTCAATGATCTGGCCCTGATTCTGAATGCTGAGATTTACTGGCATAGAATGCTGAGAAAGGTTGCCCTGGAGTCTGGCGATCACCAAACGGTTTTCACCTGGTTCTCTCCCTACATGCTCTATGATTCGGAGGTTTACAATCTCACCTATGACACCATGCTCAGAGAAGGCACCCTTTACGTTCCGTTGACAGGTTTTCAGAGAATTTGGGATTATATACATTCTCCCCGCTCACACCAAGAGCTGGGAATATCACTTGAGGGCGAGTTCAGCATAGTGGACTTCAGTATCGAGGGGAGAGTTAACGGAGTCCTGATGGAGATATTCCTCACCCAACCCTTAGAATACGAGATATTCAAGGATCAAAACGGGAATCTGAACGTCAATTTCTACCAGGGAAAACTGAACACAACGTTTTTCGGGACCAAGAAGGCACCGGGTTTGTTGAGGTGGATAAAAGCTTATCAGTTTGAAAACTCAGCACAGCTTTCGTTTAGACTGACCAAGCCCTTCGTTGAGTTCAGTCATGCATTGAAAAGCGAGCCCCACCGGATCCAGATCTCGTTAGCTCACGCATCCTCTTCCCTTGATGCCGGTAAGTTCGGCTCAAGCCGGACTTTCAGTGAGCAGGGCGAGCAGACGGACGATCTGATCGATGTGATCGTCATAGATCCGGGCCACGGGGGACCGGATTCGGGGGCGGTGGGGAGAAGCGGTCTTTTGGAAAAGGAGGTCACCCTGGACATTGCCGAAAGACTGAAAGAACTTCTGAAGAAGGAGGAAGGGCTTAGGGTAATCTTGACCAGGGAAACCGACGTGTTGGTTCCCTTAGAGGAGAGAACGCAGATCGCCAACCGATGCGGTGCCGATTTGTTTATAAGCATCCACGCCAACTCTTTCAAAAAGATATCTGTCCGGGGCTCCGAGACCTTCTTCTTGGCCACGGCCAAGAATGACCAAGCCCGCGCCGCTGCGGCCCTGGAAAATTCCTCTGTGAGATACGAACTTACAGGTGACGAAAGCCGCAACCTGGCTGATCTGGAGTTCATCCTGATGGACCTGGTACAGAGCGAGTATCTCAAGGAATCCTCCGATCTGGCAGCCATGATTCAGAAACGTCTGAAGAAAGAGCTCTCTATCCCCGACCGGGGAGTCAGCCAGGCGGGATTTGTGGTGTTGAACAAGGCTTACATGCCCGCCGTCTTGGTCGAGACGGCTTTCATCTCCAACAGTAAAGACGAGAAGCTGCTGAACAAAGGCTCATTCCGGCAGAAGATCGCCCAGGCCATCTTCGAAAGCGTCAAGGATTTTAAAAGGAAATACGAACCGGCAGAATAGAAGCCGCCGACGGCAGTTGAGTCCGGCCATCTCTGTTGAACCGGAAAGCTGAAAGGAACAATCACGCACCGGAACTAATGATTTGAGATAACCATGACTCCTTCGCGCAAACCATCATGCTCGGATAAGGGAACCTCCCGCCCCATCGGCATCTTTGATTCCGGCATCGGTGGGTTGACCGTGGCCAAAAAGATATTTGAGCTTCTGCCCGACGAGAGCGTCATCTATTTCGGCGACACCGCCAGATATCCGTATGGCCCCAGGTCAAAACGGATCGTCAGGAGCTTCTCCTTTCAGGACACCAACTTCCTCCTGCGGCAGAGGGTCAAGCTCATCGTGGTTGCGTGCAATACCGGCTCTGCAGTGGCTTTGGATTCCCTGCGAAGAAGGTACGACGTTCCGATGATCGGCGTGGTTGAGCCGGGCGCCAGGGCTGCGGCCAGGGCGACCCGGAACGGCAGGATCGGAGTGATCGGAACCGTGGGAACGATCCATTCCGGCGCTTACCAGAAGGCCATTCGGAGACTGAACCCTCAATTGAGAGTGCATGCCATACCCTGCCCGCTGTTCGTCTCGCTTGCAGAGGAGGGTTACATAAACAAGGAGGCTGCTCGTCTGATCGCTTTCGAGTATCTCAACCCGCTGGTTAAGAAAGGAGTGGACACTCTGGTGCTGGGCTGCACCCACTATCCCCTGTTGAAGGGCATTATAGCCAGGGTGATGGGAAAAGGAACCAAATTGATCGATTCGGCCGGGGAAGCGGCCAAAGAGGTCAAGAGATTTCTAACAGACTCCACCCTGCTTAGAGACACAAAACGGAAGGCCTTTCGGAGGTTCTATGTCTCTGATGTTCCCGATAGATTCGTGCAGGTGGGAGAGAAATTCTTGAGGGCGAAGATCAAAAAGGTGAAACGAGTTGATATAGACAGCTATTGAGAGATAGACGTCTCAATCGAAAGCGCTCAAGCGATGAAGAGAATCGTTCTGGCCACCAACAACAAACACAAGATTAAAGAGATCAAGGATATTCTATCGGGCCTGGCCGCAGAGATCCTGACACTGGAGGATTTCCCTGGCGCTCCCAGAGTAGAAGAAACCGGAGAGACTCTCGAGGAAAACGCAATTTTGAAGGCTGAGGCAATCCACAGATTCACCGGGCTGCCTTCCTTGGCGGACGACTCCGGATTGGAGGTGGACGCGCTCCAGGGAGCACCCGGAGTTCTCTCCTCCCGCTTCGCCGGCGAGCATTGCAGCTATGCGGACAACAACAGAAAACTGCTGCGCCTGATGGCCGACGTCCCGCAAAACAGAAGAACGGCAAGATTCGTATGCGTGGTGGCCTGGATGAAAGACCCGGAGAATATCACGACGGTCAAAGGAGAGGTCGAAGGGATAATCGCCTTAAAGGAGCGGGGAGAGAACGGCTTCGGTTATGATCCGCTCTTCTACCTGCCGGATCTGAACAAAACATTTGCCCAGCTCTCCTTCGAGGAAAAGAATAGAATCAGCCACCGGGCCCGGGCGTTTGGCAAGGCCGGGGACCTTATCCGAAAGGGGTTTCTTGATGATTGACACCGTCACCTTCGACCTGTGGAACACCTTGATTTCCAACGTTCCGCAGGATTACAGCAAGTACAGGCAAAGAAGGGTCCGGAATCTGACCAGGGTGCTTCAAGAGAACGGAAGAAAGGTTGAATCTGACCTTGTCGCTGAGGCTTATCGGAAAGGGTTCGAGAAATGCACCGAGACCTGGGAGAAAAATCTCGATTTCTCCACCGAGGAGCAATTGAGCATCATGTTCGGCTTCTTGGTCGACGAAGGGCTGCAGCAGCTGCCGGCTAATCTGGTGCCAGACTTAGTTGAAGCCTACGTCTCCCCTATTCTGGAGGAACCGCCGGTTCTGATTGACGGCGCCAGGGAGATACTAATCCACGCAAAGAACAGAGGCTATAAGGTTGGCCTGATATGCAATACCGGAACAACCCCGGGGAGAACAATAAGAGTGCTCCTGGAACGACTGAACATGATAAATTATTTCGGCGTCACCACTTTCTCCAATGAACTCGGAATCCGCAAACCCGATCCCCGCATTTTTCTCCATACCCTGCGTGAGCTTGAAAGCAAGCCGGAAAACTCCGCGCACGTAGGAGATCTGATTGACGTCGACGTCCTGGGAGCAAAGAATGTGGGCATGATCTCGGTACACTATAATCCAGGGCTGATCCCTTGTGATGACGTCGGCCCGGATTTGGCCATCACCGAGTTAGGGGAGTTGAGGCTGCTTTTGGCTGATTTGAAATAATCCCGAAAGATTTGAATTTTCGCTTTCTCGCCACCGTATAATCTTCGACCACCCGGTCGTCATCTGAAAGAAATGAAAGTAAACCAAGGAATTGACGACAATAGTAGGGGGAAAAGGGGGATTTCAAAACCTTAAGCGAACTGGCGAACCACAGAAAAAGGCAGGTAAAATTATGAGCAAAAGAATCGGGATCTTAACCGGAGGAGGCGATTGTCCCGGGCTAAATGCGGTCATCCGGGCAGTAGTGAGAAAATCCATAATTAAGTACGACTATCAGGTGGTGGGTATACTCAAGGGATGGCGTGGGCTGATGGAGTACGGGCTTACCCAGGAGTTGAACTTAGATAAGGTTTCCGGGATCATCCACAGGGGCGGAACCATACTTAAGACCTCCCGAACCAACCCCTTTCAGGAGGAGGACGGCGTTAAAAGAATTATCGACAAGAAGAAGGCTCTCGAGCTTTCCGCCATCATCGCAGTCGGAGGAGAGGACACCTTGGGCGTCGCCGCCAAGCTTTTTGACGAAGGAGTTGAGGTCGTCGGCGTGCCCAAGACCATTGACAACGACATTTGGGGCACCGACTACACCTTTGGTTTTGACACGGCAATGAACATCGCCACGGAAGCGATAGATCGAATCCATACCACCGCCGAGTCTCATAACAGGGTGATGGTGGTGGAGGTGATGGGCCGTCACACCGGCTGGATTGCAATAGAGGCCGGAATCGCAGGCGGAGCGGACTTCATTTTGATTCCTGAAAGGCCGGTTGATTTGCACAAGGTGTGCGAGGCCATCTGCAAGCGACACGAGAGGAGACGAGACTTCAGCATCGTGGTGGTGGCCGAGGGAGCGAAGATAACCACACCCGACAACGGCAGCACCAAAGAGGTTGAGATAGTGCAGGATGAAGAGAAAGACGCCTTTGGCCATGTGAGACTTGGAGGCATCGGAAAGGTACTGGCTTCCGAGATACAGAAAAGAACCGGGTTTGAGACCCGCTTTGTGATTCTGGGCTATGTTCAGAGAGGCGGAACGCCCACCGCATTTGACCGCATGCTGGGAACCAGGTTCGGTGTCGCCGCGGTCGATCTCGTCCACCGGGGAGAATTCGGCAAGATGGTCACTCTGGAGGGCAACAGGATCGGCTCGATAGACTTGAAGGAGGCCACCGCCAAAACCAAACGCATCGACGACGAGCTGTATGAACTTGCGGAAGTGTTCTTTGGATAGAGAATCCACTTTCTGATCGGATCAAAGAATCTTATGCTCGTATCCGCTTAATCCGTTGACCAGGTTATTCACACGCTCTTTTACAGATGAGAAGACTCTTACTGGTTAGCTTTCTGATACTAAGCGTCCTTCAGGTCAATTCCTCTTTTGCTCTTGACCTGAGTTCCGTTCAGATGATCGGGGTCCGTATGGGATTCTGGAACTCGGTTAAGGCGACAGACGTGCAGGCGGGCCCGGGGGAGGAGATACTCACCAAGGTTACTGCGCCATACGGGGAATTCTTTGGAAGCGTGGGGCTCAGGAAAGGGTTCGCGCTGGAATTCTCCCTTGGAAGTAACTACCGCGGGGAGACCAGATACAACGATCCTTACGGATACTACTGGAAACGCGTGACCATCTACCCCATGTCGGGAGAGCTCAAATACTACCCCCTCTTCTCTGCCGAGAGATCCAAATGGCAGCCGTACGTCGGCGCGGGCCTGGGACTGGTGTCGGGGATCGAGAATCTGCGCCTTGGTGGATACGCCGGTCCCTATGTCTTTGTGGAGAGCGGCACCAACAGCTATCTCACTTTAGGATGGCATGCAGGCGGAGGAATAGACTTCGTCTTGAGCCGGCATCTGGTAATCTGCGCGAACTTCAAATACCGGGGAGTTAGATTCGGTGACGAGGTGGGCGGGCTGAAGGATTTCAGCGGACCCGAGGCCGCTTTCGGTCTGGCTTACGTTTTCAAAGGAATCTAAGCTTAACCCTTTCCGGCGGACCTTCGACGGGACGACCGGGCAAGGCAAGGCCGTAAAACCCCTCCCACATTAGAAGCGAATTTTCCATTCAGAATCTGTTTGCAAATCGGAAGAGATAATTGTATATTCCGCCATCGCTTAATCGATCGTCAGGCAGATGAAAAATCACAGCGACCGTGTTGACAAAATCCAAAAGAAGGAGGAGCAGATGCCAGTTAAGGTTGGCGTAAACGGTTTCGGAAGAATCGGCAGGTTGGTCTATCGGGCCGCCATGGGAAATGGTAATCTTGACATAGTGGCCGTGAACGACATAACCGATGCCAGGACCTTGGCTCACCTTCTGAAGTATGATTCGGTGCATGGAGTGCTGAAGTCTGAGGTGAAAGCGGAGGGAAACTTCATCCTGGTAGATGGAAAGAGGGTGGAGGTGCTCGCGGAAAGAGAACCCTCTTCCCTCCCCTGGAAGAAACTGGGGGTGGAACTGGTGGTGGAGTCCACCGGCAAGTTCCGCACCGCAGCCGACGTCAAAAAGCACCTGGATGCCGGGGCCAGGAAGGTGCTGATCTCGGCACCGGCGAAGGGATCAGATCCCTCTGTATTAAATATCATCCTGGGTGTGAACCAGGATCAATTCGACCCGGATGCCCAGATCCTGACCATCGGTTCCTGCACCACCAATTGCCTTGCTCCGGTTGCCAAGGTGTTGAACGATAATTTCGGTATCGTGCGCGGATTCATGACCACCGTACATGCATACACCAGCGACCAGAATCTTTTGGATGCGCCTCACAAGGATTTAAGGAGAGCCAGGGCAGCCGCTACCGCCATCATCCCCACCACCACCGGAGCGGCCAAAGCCCTCGCCTTGATTCTTCCCGAGTTAGCGGGAAAGCTTGACGGAGTCGCCTTGAGAGTGCCGACCACCACGGGTTCCATCATCGACTTGACCTGTGAGCTTTCCAAAGAGGTGACCGTTGAGGCCATAAACGATGCCATGAAGCAGGCGGCCTCCGGCCCGATGAAGGGGATATTGCAGTATACCGAGGACCCCATCGTCTCAACCGATGTCATTCACAATCCCTATTCATCCATCTTCGATGGTCTTTCCACCATGGTCATGGGCAAGAATATGGCCAAGATATTCTCCTGGTATGACAACGAATGGGGTTTTTCAGTCAGAATGGTGGAGATGCTGCAGCTTATGAGCGAGCGCAAGCCCGTTCCCGCAGCGTCATAGTATGACTCGCCCCGAATCTCGAGATTGTCGGGGCGTGATCCTATAGCAGCCGTGCCAACCCGACACCTAATGGGCGTCTCCCTTCGGATCATTGAGACGCCACAGATGATGTCAAAACAGGGTGCACTGGGTGTGCACGTTGTCGGGTTTTGTTTGTAAACCACAGATGGAGGTCTGAGTGCAAATGAAAAAGCTTTTTGCCTGCTTCTTCACTTTGGTTCTTCTCTTTCCCGCTTTCGCATGTTCTGAGGCGGGCGCCGAGGTACCTGAGATCATATTGGAGGACGGCTATTTCTACGCCGTCCAGCCAGATGGAAAGAAGGTCGTTATCGTGAAGGAGCACGAGCCTTGGGCCATGAATAAGGCAAAGCCATCGCCTGATGGAAAGCGTATCCTTTACACTACCAGCAACGGTCTGGGCTTTGAGTGTGAGGGGCGAGATCTCTTCTGCTGCAAGACTGACGGAACCGAGAGAACATTCCTTCACAAATTCCCCTCGTACGTTGAGGACTGGTTCTGGCTCACGGAAAGCGATCGAAGTTTCCTTATCC
>JBAUFO010000153.1:0-5648 GCA_049679185.1 Candidatus Zixiibacteriota bacterium | reverse complement strand
GAATAAAGATTAAAGCCGAGAGCATAGCGCGTATGCTGGCCTACAATTTAAGCCCTGCCCTGGACTTCGACGATCGCCAGCTAATAGAGGAGGTGGTAGAGGGAGCTTTTCAAGATATGGATCTCTCTTCCATTAGCATATGGCGTTCTCAGTACAATGATACTCTATTCTTCCAAACACAAAAGCCCCTCCAAGGCAAACCTGAACTCATACGTGAGCATGCTGACACCACTTTTGGGGTTTTCACGAACGAAACCCATTTCTACGTGGCAACCGCCATCAAAGCAGGTGAGCGAACCCTCGGGACCCTGACGCTCAGTTTCAGCCTGGCAAATCTTAAGATGGAGATAGCTCAGCGAAGAAAGATGATCTTCGGCTTAAACTTTCTTCTTCTGATACTGGGAATCGGAGTGGCCAGGTATCTGTCCGGTTTTCTTACCAACCCAATCTACAATCTAACCGAAGCCGCCCTTCGCCTGACCGAAGGTCAATACGGAACTTTAGTCTCGGTTGAGCATTCGGATGAGATCGGGCTTCTTGCTAACGCCTTCAATCGGATGAGCAGGAATCTAAAGGAATCCAAAGAGAAACTGGAGGAATACAGTCGCACCTTAGAGCAAAGGGTCGAGGATCGGACCTCGGAGTTGCGTGGCGCAAACCAGGAGCTTGCCGCGCACGAAACCACCATCACCACCATGCTGGAAGATCTGAATTCGGTGAATCGGGATCTGGCCCGGACCAAGAACCAACTGGAGAGCATCTTCAAGAGCGTAGTGGATCGGGCCATAATCACCATCGACATCGAGGGAATGGTGAGCTTCTACAGCAAGAGTTCCGAGTTGATTTTCGGATACGAGGCTTCGGAGGTGGTGGGCAAAAAATGGGTCCAGGAATTCTTCGTCCAGGATGACGATTTCGTTTTCATCTTGCTGGAGCATACCCGAGAGGCCGGGATATACAAAGGTGAGGCCGAGCTGATTCGACGCAGCAAACAGGTCTTTCCGGCCATCGTCACCATCACGCCGTTGATGGGAGAACAGGGAGTACTTACCGGCTACACGATTATCGTCGAAGACGTCACCGAGAAGAAGAAGACCGAGAAGAACATTCACCTGCTTTCGCTAGCGGTGGAATCCGCTACGGATGGAATTGCAGTCATTGATCTGGATGGAAGGATCGTCTTTGTCAATCGGGCGCTGGCCTTAATGCACGGGTACGGTTCATACGAGATGAGGGGGAAGTTCTTCAAGAACCATTTCCCTGAATCATACTGGCCGCTGGTGGAACAGGCAATGCAGCAGATCCTCCTGGATGGCAGTTGGGCCGGTGAGTTGTTGTTACATAAGAAAGATAGAAGCGCGTTTCCCGCACAGATCTCAGCCTCGTTGATCAAGGATCAAGGCGGCAGACCGATGGGCGTACTGGGGATCTGCCAAGACATAAGTGAAAAGAAGAAACTGGAGGAGGAGATACTCCGCAGTAATCGGGAACTTTCAGTTCTCAATACCATCGCCTCTACCGTGAGTCGGACCCTCAATTTACACGAGATCCTGGATCGAAGT
The DNA here is from genome assembly GCA_049679185.1 of Candidatus Zixiibacteriota bacterium. GTDB lineage: Bacteria > Zixibacteria > MSB-5A5 > MSB-5A5 > SM1-73 > SM23-73-3. The sequence goes on along the minus strand of JBAUFO010000153.1, from coordinate 4,086 downwards.
TTACAAACCATTTTGGATCTGACACGCTGCTCTGCCGGTTGGGTGTATCTGTTAGATCAGGAACAGAAAACCAGAATGAAACTGGTGGCTCACCAGGGATTATCCCGCAGGTTCAAAGAGGAGGGAGCAGACTTCGCAGACAAGAACTGCCTGTGCTGGGAGGTGGTGAAATCCAGGCAGCCTCGAGTTCTGGATGTAGCCAGCTGTCCTAAGTCAAAGGGTTGTACCATCCCTGATGAGAAATTGGATTATCATCTGGCCGTACCATTGAAATCGAAAGACGAGGTCTTAGGGGTGATGAACCTGGGTTGGCAGTCCGAGAGAGAGTTTTCCGAAAGGGAGCTGAAATTCTTCTCCTCGGTGGGGAACGAGATTGGAATCGCGGTGGACAATGCCCTGCTTTTTGAGGACGTGGAGCGAGCCAGGGAGAAGCTTCAGAAACTGAATCGAAAGTTGGAAGAGGCAAGCCAGATAAAAAGCGACTTTTTAGCCAACACCTCCCATGAACTTCGCACGCCACTGAATTCAATCATCGGGTTTTTGGGATTGATTCTGGATGGTTACTGCGTCGACAGGCAGGAGGAAAGAGAATTCCTGCGCAACGCGCAGCAGAGCGCCAAGCAGCTGCTCTCCATCATCAACGACGTGTTGGACCTGGCCAAAATCGAGGCGGGCAGAATGGAGTTGGAGCTGCAAGAGGTCGAGTTGAAGAGCCTGTTTGAGGAGGTGCGGTCGCTGACTCAGGTGCAAGCTCAGCAGAAGAAATTAAAACTCTCCTACACTTGCGAGAATCATCCTTCCCCCAGAGTGTATGCAGACCCCGGAAAACTGAGACAGGTGATGATAAACCTGGTTGGCAATGCCGTCAAGTTCACCGATGAGGGCGAGATAGCGGTAAGAGCCCGAGTCCAGAAGGAAAAAGGAAACATGCTGATCGAAGTTGAAGATACCGGCGTAGGGGTTCCCGCCGGCGCTCAGAAGAGACTCTTCGAGAAATTCAGACAGGTGGACGGGTCTTCCACCAGGAAGCACGGAGGAACCGGGCTGGGGCTGACCATAACCAAGAACTTGGTGGAGATAATGGGAGGAAAGATCAGGCTGGAGAGCCCGGGGAAGGGGAAAGGAACCAAGGTTTGCTTCACCGTGCCGCTGTACCGGGAAGACGAAAACGGAGAGCCTCTCCATGGTACTGAGACGTTCGGGCAGATCCGGGGCGAGGGCGAAGACCCGTTGGCCTTGATCGTGGAAGATGATCCGGTGTTCGGCGAGTATCTGAAGAACGTACTGGAAGCGGAAGGATTCAGAACCGCTCTGGCCGGCAACGCGGATGACGCCGTTAGCCTGGCCAAGGACCTTCACCCGCAGGCCGTCATTCTGGACTACTCTCTTCCCCAAAAGATGGGAGGTCAACTGAAGGACGGCAGACAGGTCGCCCAGATTTTACTGAAAGACCCGGCCACTCGGGAGGCCAACATAATAATGATCACCGGCCAGGACCAGGATATAGTCAAGGGTGAGCTGTCCACAATCGAGCTTGACCCCGCACCACCGGTTCTTTCAAAGCCGATTGATCAGAAGGTTTTACTGCAAAAGATCAGAACCGTTTCCAGGAAAAAGGAAGAAGAAGCGTTAGCATGTGAGGTTGACTGACGACTACCTTCGGGTAAGAGAAGCACTATGGCGGGTGACGGCAATGACCAAGATAGTTCCTCCACGACAAAGCGAGAAGCTCGGCTGGCGTTCGCCCCGATCGCACAGGCAACGGGACCTCTTTAGGGTGTGGCTTTCCGACAGAGGCAGCCGCGATTCTAACGAACAAACCTGAAAAATTGCGCTGACATCTGCCGATAAGGATTATAACGGAATCAACGTTTGCTGGGTGTAGATTAGGCATTCTAACTGATCATTTGGCAACACGACCTTAAAGGGGCGAAAATATGGATAGCATACTGTTGGTTGACGACGAGAGGATGAACCTGAAGTTATTGAGAACCATCCTGCGAAAAGGGGGGTATGGATTCCTTGAGGTGGAAAGCGGGGAAGAAGCCCTGCAGCTTCTGGGACAGGAAAAGGTTGATTTGATCGTTCTGGATCTGATGATGCCCGGAATGGATGGTTTCCAGGTTCTGGAGAGTGTAAAGAGTAATCCTTCAACAGATTTCATTCCGGTCATAATCGCCTCTGCTCTGAAAGACTCGGCGGCGATTGAAAGAGGATTGGAATTGGGGGCAAATGATTATTTCACCAAGCCCTTGAGCGACGACGATCGAAGGTTTCAGCTGCCCCTGAAGGTAAGGAACCTGATTAAATCAAAGAAGATGCAGGACCAGTTGGCCGACCTCAACCGCGAGCTAAAAAAGACGCAGGAGAAGCTGATCGAGAAAGAGAAAGTATCCGCGGTGGTGGAGATGGCGGGAGCGGCCAGCCACGAGTTGAACCAACCGCTGACCGCCATCCTGGGAAACCTACAACTGGTCATGGCCAAGCTTCCGGAGGGAGATCCCCTGGCGAAGAGAGTGAATAAGGTGTTGAGTCAGGTAGACCGGATGGTGGAGATCGTCAAGAAGATCGGCCATATCACCCGCTACAGAACCAAGGAATATGCCGAAAACGTCAGGATAGTGGATATAGACAAATCCTCCAGCGTGAGTCGGAGAACGGCGCCCGCAGAAGAAAAGGTGCAGTAAGAGTCTATGGTTTGCCAGTGACGGCTCCGCGGGTCGCCGATCACCGATGCAAGATAAAGAAGTCCAGTTGCAACGACGTGGTGCCGCCCACCCCTTGCCTACGTTTAGTTCAGACGGACTTGAGTTGTCACTTTCTCGTTCAACAAGAATTCTCAACTTCCCACTTCTATCCCATCGGGCCTCCGATATCCAACCGGGCCGTTTCTAACACACACCGCCACAAAGAATTTGACAAACCCGGGCCAATCCCTTACTATCCCTGTGCGATGAAACAGATGGCTTGCATCTGGTTGGTATCAGTGATCTTGTATACCCTCCCCCTGGGGCTTTTGCCATGTCGTGCCCAGACAGAGGATCGCGGATATGCCTGGCCCATTGAGGCCGCGCGGAGACTATCCTCCCTGTTTGCAGATTACCGCAACTTCCGTTTCCATTCCGGGATCGACATTCCCACCCAGGGGAAGACAGGGTATGCGGTACTTGCCTGCCAGTCGGGCTACGTTTATCGGCTCTTCACCTCTTGGCGGGGATATGGCAAGGCGGTGTATCTTAAGCTGGATGACGGTCGTTTTGCCGTGTATGGCCATCTTTCGGATTTCTCGCCGGCACTCTCGACAATCGTAACCGAAAGACAGGTCGAGGCCAAGAGATATAAAACCGATTTACTTCTTAAGGAAGACGAAATAAGGGTGAAGAAAGGGGAGGTCATCGGTTATTCGGGGGAAACCGGGTGGGGAGGGCCACATCTTCATTTCGAGTTGAGAGACTCAACCGGGCATCCCATCAATCCCCTGACCTCAGGCTTTTCCGTGAAGGACCAACTCCCGCCCCGCATCGAATCGCTGGCAATAAGGCCACTGAAGGTGGGAGCAAGGGTTAACGGTTCGGCTGAGCCGGTGGTGTTTCCTGTGATTCTTGACCCCCATGAAAACGTCTACAAGCTGCGTGAGATACCGGTGGTTGAGGGAGAGATCGGTCTGGCACTGTCGACCAGCGACAAAATGGACAACTCCATTTTCACCTTCGGAGTTTACCGTCTTGAGTTTCGGCTGGACGACAGCTTGCTTTTTTCCTCAGAATATGATGAGTTCTCATTTGAGAATACTCACAAGATCGAGCTGGACCGTGATTTTGAGTTCAGGAAAAGGCAGAACAGAAGTTTCTACAAGCTTTATGTGGAGGAGGAGAATGATCTCCCCATATACGATCCGGCCGGGGGAAGAATGAGTACGGAGACCCTTGAGCCGGGTTCACACAGAGCAGAAATCAGAGTTTTCGACGCGTCCGGGAACCTGTCGGTTTTGGTTTTCTCTTTGATCTTCGATCAAAAACCGTCGGTCCTTTCCTGCGGGTGGGAAGACGAGAAGGGCGAACAGAAGATAAGGGTGCGGTTCCATGA
>JBAUFO010000152.1:0-14244 GCA_049679185.1 Candidatus Zixiibacteriota bacterium | reverse complement strand
GATCTCCCTGAATAGGTAGAGAATCGACTCCAGCCCTTCACAGATAGGAATGCTCCTCCGTGCCGTTTAGATCTTCAGTGCCGCGAGATTGCGTTTTCGCCTTATGAGCACTACGCCGCTTGCAGCGACCAGAGCCGCGAGAACAATGAGTCCCCAGAACGTTAGAGACGGGCCAATGCCGCAAGGCGGCATCTCAGTCGGTCCCAGAATCCAGTACAAGTTCCCGTATTGATCCGACCAGTACGCTGTATCGATTTGCAGATTGTCCATAGTGGATGTGAATGTTATAGCCCCGGTACACGAGCCGGTATCTAATGGACCCGGAACAGGGTCCGCGAACTTCACCACGTTTGTGCCTTGATTGGTGACGTAGGTGAAGGGACTATAATCCCCGGTCACATCGCCTGGGACATTGACGGGACCATTAAAAACCACTCTCAGGTCGTGGGCGGGGGCATTTGATTTGTTGCAGAACTGTATGTTCATTGCTGTTCCCTTTGTTTGTGCCGATGCGGAGCCCGCGAGAATCAGCAACACAAGAACCGGCGCCAAGATCACAGCAATCCCTCTTGTCTTCATTTTTTATTCCTCCAATCCTGATTGTCACGTGAAGAGTTTACTACGTCATCGTTTCTGTTGTGCGGTTGCCTCAGAAGCCGTCCAGCGGTACAAGTGATCTGTCAAGGACCGCACAGGGGTTTCCAATCTGTTTCCCGCGAAACTTCTTCCAGACAACCGTTGGTCAGAATCGGCGGGGCACGGCCTTCTGGCACCAGGTAAGTTTTTCCGGTGAAAATATCGAGAGAAACAAGAATATCCCATGTTCGCGGATCTTCGGTGGTTTTCGTAACCCTGTTTCCTGTCGCCTCAACGGCCTTTGTGAGGGCCAGAGCTACGAGTGAGTTTAGCAGGACGATGATGGCCGATGCTGCCAGGAGACCGAAAAGACCGACCAGACTGTGCAAAAACGGGTGAGAGAATCCAGCTTTCCCGAAAAGTCCCCCGGCAAACCCGAGTTTGGCCAGCCCCATTTCCAGTCCCACCCACAGCACTGCAATCATGGATGGATTGAAGCCCCAGCGTTGACGAGCCCGGCCAACCGTCCAGCCGAAGAGGGCAAAAAGGGCGGTTCCGCAAAGCAGCCTGATCACCGCAACAAAAGGAGGGATCCCTGGCCATCCGGTTGCCGATGCGCCAAAGAAGGCAAGACCAAACAGAAGGCCCAGCCGAAAAGACTCACCAGGCGTGGCTTTGATGATTCTGTAAAGAAATGGAGTTAGCGCGAAAAAGGAGAAATACCAGTAGTCGGGGAAGAGGTTGGCCATCAGCAAGAGAAGCGCAGAGCCGCCGCCGAAGATGAAACTCTCAGCCCATGTGGCCAGGACCGGCTCATTGAAACTACGACGGGAGACCGCAGTGACGACAGCAGTCCTTGTGCCACGCTGAGGATAATCGGCAGATTGAGCCACAAGCTCTCCTTAAGTTTTGACAGAGAGTCCGACTCCGCGAACCGGATACCGATCCATGCGCGGCTGCCGCCGGCAAGCTGCAGACAATCTTAAAGAAGCTTTATCCGCAGATGGAAAATCCAGCGACCAGACTCTTATGGTCGGCCCAACAGCCCTTCAGAATGTCTATCTTCTCCAACTGATTCGACGTAAATATAACCTCGCCTCAAATTTATGTCAAGCATTTTCTGCCTAAAAATGATCTTTCTGTGGCACGTATTCCGGCTATTGGAATCGCCACATGCTATCACCTACGCCAATCATACAGCTATTCACCCGGCCGACATGCATCATAATCCGTTGATCAATGGTTGGTTATCTGACATTCCTCCCCGAATCGTGGGCGATACACGAGGCCTATTCTGCGAAGTGTTTCGGCAGACGCAAAAATTTACGAAAATTTCTCTTGACAGGGGGGAATAGGGTGTTATCTTGAAGATGACAGTTGAGAGGGGAATGCTGTCGGTTTTGCATTTTTTATGCTCTTCCCCTATACGGTACTGGAAGAACGTTTCTTTAGGTGGAAGGGAGCTGTTTTGCTATCAACCAAGGCTAAGGATAAGGGCTTACCTCTTATTCGCATAGGATTTCACCTCTTTCGTCTACTGCCCTTTTGCAGCCTGTTTTCTGAGCATCGGCCGCCCCTCAAGTCACTGTATCAAGAAGCCTGAAGAACATATACTGTCGCAAAGGAGGTAGATTAGAATGAGGATTCGAACCTTCCTCGTGGTTTTGGGCTTGCTGTTGTTTATTATTTGCACAGTCAGCCCGGGTCAAGCAGCGTTGAGCCGCAAGAACAACCTCAATTACCTGTGCCCTCCCAACGAACATCCCTGGCAGGATCATGATGCTCCGCCCGACGCGGATACACTGGTGCCGGATAAGGCGTGTCCGACATTGATTCTGATCGGCCCTCTCAAGATCATTATCATTAAGGCGCCTGAAGTTCGACCCACGCCAGCCAGGATTAACGGGATGGGTGACTGTTCAAATCCAACGGACCCAAGATAAGTACAAGATGCCCAAGAACCTGGAAACCTACATCAAAAATCTGGACATCAAGTTTGGCTTGGTTGAGTCTCTGCTGCACAGAGGCGATTTCAAGCAGGCTTTGGCAAAGATAAGGGAATTGGAAAACCAGAAGGTGATAGACGACGTCTCTGCTGAAGCGGGCGAGCTTTCCTATCTGGGTGCGTTTGCCTTAGACAAGCTGGGTAAGCTGAATGAGGCTCTTACCAGAGCAAAGAAAGCTTACGAGATTCTGAGAAACACCGAAAAGCACAAACGACTGGCTCAAATTCAACACATAATGGGGATAATATATGCCCACCTGGGAGAGCTAAAAAGCGCGGAGATCCAATTTATCGACACCGCATCCATCTATCGACGGATAAAGGATGAAAAGGGGATAGCAGAGATTTATAACGAACTGGCTCGAATCTGCTTTCTGCGTTCCGACTTTAGCCGGGCGATAGAGTACATAAATGATGCTCTCGACTTCTGCCGGCGAACCAGCGATCAGAAAATGGCGGCCCGTCTGCACGGCAACCTCGGCACCATCCTGATGCTGAAAGATCGATGGGCAGAAGCCGAAAAGAGTTTGCTGTCAAGCCTTGAGGCAAACCAGGCCTTGAAGGATGACATCAATGTCTGCAGATCGTTGCTCTCCCTGGGTAACCTCTCCTGCCTGGCAAGGAAATCTGGAGAATCCCGGCAATACCTTGAGAGAGCTCTGGCTTTGATCACTGAGAACAACTTCGTTCGCGAACTGGCAATCTACCACGAGTACCGGGGGGACCTTGAATTTGCCCGGGGAGACTTCAAGGCAGCACGTAACCACTTCTGTAAGGCGATTGAAATCGGAGAGCGTATCGCACCCGGAAGCGCCATTATAAGCCAGGCGTATCGGCTTCTGGCAGACCTCCAGGCGGAAGAGGGCGACCACCAGAAGGCTTTGGCCTCCTGCGAGAAATCCCTCCAGGTCTCAAGAGACATCGGTGAGAAAATCGAGGAGGCCGTAGTCTACAGAATCCTGGGACGAGTTCAGAGCGAGGATGGTCACTCGCCGGCTGAGGCGAGGGAAAACTTCGACCGTGCCGCTCGTATGATGGAAGAGATGGGAGTCAAGTATGAGTTGACAAGGACCTATCTTGATATGAGCAGGTGCGACGCCTTCGACCTCCGGGAGAAGATGAAGTTTCTGGGAAGAGCAGAGGATCTGGCATCTCAACTGGACCCGCCTTACTATCTGGCTTTAGTCCACCTCGGCTTTGCCGAACTCTTCATCCGGAACGAAGAACCCGCTGCTGCGCAAGATTTCTTGAGCAAGGCTAAGAGCGTATTCGAGGAGTTGGACGAAAAAGGCGATCTTGAAGTGCTCGCTGCTTTAGAGAAGAAGATCCAGGCGCCTCGTCCCGCAAGCCTAGTCACCTGCAAGGACTCTTCTGAGGATCTCTCCCTCGATGCTATCATCACCCAGGATAGGACGACTCTGGACATACTGGAGAGCATCCGGCAAATAAAGGACATGGACATAACCATTCTGCTGGAGGGTGAGACGGGGACCGGGAAGGATCTTCTGGCCAAGATCATACACTGTACTGGCAATCGTAAAGACAAAAGCTTTGTGGTGGCTAATTGTGCTGCCTTTCCTGAGGCCCTTTTCGAGAGCGAGCTTTTTGGTCACAAGAAGGGTTCTTTTACCGGAGCCGTTGCCGACAAGAAGGGGCTTTTGCATGAAGCTGACGGCGGAACCGTGTACTTGGATGAAATCGCCGAGGTGCCTCTGCTCACTCAGGTCAAGCTCCTGCGAGCCATAGAGGAAAAGGAGATCATGCGCATCGGGGAGGTGAAACCCAGAAAGGTTGATTTCAGGGTGATAGCCGCCACCAATCGAAACTTAGACGAGATGGTGCAGGAGGGGAGGTTCCGCAGCGACCTGTTCTACCGCCTGGACGTTATGAGATTCAAACTTCCCCCCTTGAGAAAGAGAAGGAAGGATATCCCCCTTCTGGTGGAACATTTCCTGAAAAAATACTCTCTGAACGGCATGAGGACAGACTCCGTTACCGATGATGACCTCTCTCCATCAGAGATTCCAACCGTCGATCCCAAGATATTGGAGCTCTTTTTAGGCTATCACTGGCCCGGAAACATCCGGGAGTTGGAAAATGAGGTCAAGAAGCTGCTAATTGCCTCCAGGGGGGAGAAAACAATCCGCTTTGACCATCTGGACAATAACCTGGAAAAGTTCAAAAACGCAAAAACCACTTGCTCGGACGGCTTCCCCTCTCTTCCCAAACAGCAGGCAGAATATGAGAGGGAGCAGATAGAAAGGGCTTTAGGCGAGACCAATGGAGTCAAGACCCAGGCTGCCCGGCTCCTTGGCATCGACGAAGCTTTGCTTAGGTACAAGATAAAGAAGCACGGCATTGATATCCCTCGCCAGCAAGCTTAACCCATCTCCTTCGTTTTCCTCACTCCCAGGCGATCTCTGCATTGTCATTGCGAGCCGGAGGCGAAGCAATCCCTTCGACTCTGAGAGATTGCTTCGTCCCGCCAGAGGAGGAGACGGGGAATAACGCCACGTCACCCTCACCCTAGCCCTCTCCCACTTGCAGTGAGCTGATCGAACCTATCAAGGGAGAGGGAACCTGAGAGGTTTCTACACTTTGTAATTCTGAGCGCAGCGAAGAATCTCGTCGTGCGCGTCACAAATCCTGCGACGGAGATGTTTCGCTCCCCGGACGGGGGCATCTGCCCGCTTAACATGACACTCAATGCCCTCTCCCGTCAAGGGAGAGGGAACCACCTCTCCCCACCTGGAAAAAACGAGCCCACAAAATCAAAAGCCCTCCCCGCCAAAGGCGGGGAGGGCTTTTGATTCTTTTCCTAGTGTGTTTGCCTGTAAATTTAGCTTAAAAGTCTGCTGACAACGAGAGTCGATGGTTCTCGTTTAAGAAGTCCTCCTTGTCGGTCACATAGGCGTAGTCAAATCTGAACCAGGAAGACACCTTCAAGCCCGTGCCGATGGCGAAGTTTCCATCGTTTAGACCAGCCATGAGCCCGGCACCCCAGTTCTCGCCAAACTCCCAGAAGTACTCTGCTCCGAGATGGAAGGTCTCATCGCTCCGGTGTCTGGTTGTGGCGTAATCTACGGGTATTACCAGAGAATGATCCTCTCCCAGAGGATAGATGGCCAGTCCCATACGAATAGTGGTAGGAACCGTTTCGTTGGCCACCTTGGTGCCGATATCCTGAACCATCAAGCCCAACGAAACCCTGCGATCGATGGCGAACTTAATGCCGGCGTCTCCGCCGAATCCGGTCTCACTGACGTCCTCGATCTTCGTGCTGACCACCTTCAAGCTGAACCCAAACGAGAACATCCTCTCCTTGAACTCGTTTCCGAAAGCCCAAGAGACCAGGAAGACATTGTTCATATCATCGAAGAGGGCGGTTGGGTTGTCGTTTTCATCATACCCCGGAATATCCTTGATGCCTGAATTCAGCCAGGATATGCCGAAGGTCCCATAATTGGTAACCTGGGATGGGGTCCAGCCGAACCCGAAGTAGTTGAAGGTTCGGTCGACGGACATCTCTGCGGCATACATTCCGGTAAAGCTGACGCATTCGATATCCGTCAGGCCCGCCGGGTTCCAGTAGCCGGCCGTAGCATCGTGAGCCTCGGCCACGTACGCGCCTCCCATGGCCAGCGCCCTGGCGCCAACTCCCATCCTCAACATAGGAAGCATATGGTTGTCGTCGGCCCAGACGCCGGAGATGCACACTACTGACAGCAGGCAAAAGACCACTAGGAATTTTGCTGTTTTGCTAACCATTTTCAATCGTCTCCTTTCGCTTTTCTGAGATTAACAAAGTTTCTATATCCATCAGGGCGGGCCCCCACTGACGGGGGCCCACCCATCGAAACTTTATTTATCCTCTTTTAGCACAGTGATCTTTATCACTGCTGTCTTGGTGCTGCCGTCGCAGTTGGCGTAGAGGTAGCACAGATAGGTACCGTTGGCAACCTCGGTGCCGCCATCCGTGGTCCCGTCCCACTTGATCTTCTCACTGGTGCTGGTCTCCTTGGCGTTCTGCAGCTCGGTCACGAACTCGCCGGCGAAGTCGTAGATCTTCACCGTCAAATGGCAGGTCTTACTCAGTCCGGGAACGATGTAAGTGAGACCATCGTCTCTCGTCGGATCGAACGGATTGGGATAGTTGTGAGGATTAAGGGTCAGAACATCTTCCTCGGCGACGGGGACGTCGCAGGACTCTACGGTCAAGTTGCCGAGATTGTCACTGATCCGGATCTCCACGCCCACTCCATCAGCATCCGGGGTGTACACCAGAATCCCGCGATCCGTGTCGAGGCTGATCGACTCCTCATCGATGCAACCCAGGCCCTCACAAAGCAGGATGCCATCCTCGTAGAACTCCAGGCTCGACCAATCCACTCCAGACTGGGTATCGTGGATAGTGATCTTGATTGGTCCCCCGTTCGAAGATTCACAATCCAAGGTGATGCTCGGGCCGTCCGCGTCCACCGTGAAGTACTGCCAGAACACGTTGGTGTGGTTGCCCACGCAGTCGGCTATTCCGCACTCATAGTAGTAGTACTGCGGGGAGTTGCAGTCGTAGCACAGGCAGTCATCGCCGCCGTACACGTAAACATGCAGGTATCCACCGGAGTAATCGAAGGTGCCGTCTATGCACACCGTGGTGTCGTCGATCCAGTCAAGCATGGCTGGGCTTATGGTGCCAATGTGCGAGTGGTTGTTCGGATCCGGGGTAGTGGTCTCGTCGCCCCATAGGTCGATCCAGATGGAGCTCTTGTCGAGTCCGGCTCCAGCGTCCGTGAAGTAGATACAGAAGTGGGGATTCCCGGCCACATAAGCGCCCTTAACGTAAGCGAACTTGACCTTGGGCGCAGCGGCATCCACCATAAACTCCATGGTGTCGGTGCAGGTCTGGATGCTGTAGTTCATGCCGGTCACCGTGGCCATATGGCTACCTGCGGAAAGCGGATACAACGGATCGCAGAAGTAATAATAACTGCCGTTGTAGTACCGGTAACTGCAGTAGTCGCAATCGTACGAATTGCCGTACAATGGATCGTTCCACCCGGCTCTGAATATTCCAGAGACCTCGTCATAGCCCGACGCTTGGAAGTTGCCGAATCCAGGCGACCACACGTCACAGAAGTCTTCCTCGCTGCCGTTATAGATTCTGACCAGGCTGCCGGGAGTGAACAGATCCACCTTGAACTGTATGCTGGACTGATCGATGACGTCCGTGCCGCCCACGTTGTCTTTGATCAGGGCCTTGAAGGTGGGCATGTTGTTGGTGTATCCGTTGCAGTATGGCTCGACTTCAAGCATGTTGACCGATATGCTACCCTGACAATGACGCTCCAGCAACTGGACCACCACGAACGGGCCGCTCAGGCAGGTGGTGGCGAACTCAACCGTATGTTCCTCGACGTTGAATCCTTCCACCGTGGCGGGATAGTAGATTTTGTCAAAGCTGTAGACGCCGGCAACGCAATCCCACCAGGCAACTGCCAGATGCTCCTTATCCGTGTCGACCTCGGGGTTGTAGCACATCTTGATCTTGGCGTACTTGCCGCTGTTGAAGCAGCAGGTGTCGCCGTTGGTTGCGCCTGCGCCAGCCGCCTGGATTCCGCCTCCTTCGAAGAAGGGACTCACCCACCAACAGCAGTAGCCGCAGTCGGTGAAGGATATGTGCGTGGCGTACTCGTTGGCATCACCAATGGGCAGTATTTCCGGCTGAGTCACCGGTGCCCACTCCATCAGGGTGGGAGCCACCCAGATGTAGCGATCGTCGTCAACCGCACCATCCGGAATAGTAACCTCCACACAGCCCTCCTGATAGACGCCGTGAGTTCCCAGATCGGTCTTCACAATGCCGACATCGAAGTTACCGTGATGGAAGTAGGTCACCTTGTCCACACCAGTCATGGGCGGAGGAGACACAGCCACGGTAACCGAGCTGAGGAACTTAGCCGTTCCTCCCGAAGTGATGGCGGAAGCGTTAAACGAGCCTGCATACTCCGTGGAATACTGCTGATGAGCTTGCATGTCTATGCACTCGAAGCTGCTGCCGTACTTGCCGATGACCACCGGAGTTCCCTCCTCCGAGGTCTGCTGGACGATACCTTGCATGTTTCCGGTGCACCAGTTCTTCACGAAGCTCATGGCTCCCAGAACTCCGGGATTGTACGGCGTTATGGTGGTGCCATCCTTGGTGAAGTAGCCTATCGGCGCCATATCGTCATTCTGGTTGGAGCACTCGTCATGAGATATCACCCTGACCTGATAGGTGCCGTCATCCAGAGCCAGCGGATCCCAGGAGGTCTTATAGAGGTAGTTGCAGTAAGCACCTACGTAAGACGACCAGCCAATGGGTATCCAGTTGCTGGAACCGGAGTCGGCATACTGGAACTGCACCAGAGTGACTTGCTCTGAACTGTATCCATATATGTAGCTTCCATCGAATCCGCCAATGGTGGTTATCGGAGCGGTCACGTCGGAGACGTACACCGTCACAGGACTGGACTGGCCCACGTTTCCGAGGCAATCCCAGGCCTCGACGAAGAACCTGTAGCAGCCAGAGCAACCGTCAAACTCCAGGCCCGAGGTATTCCACTGTACGGTGTGGAATCCGTCATAGACGGGACTGACCTCGAAGCACTTGGTGTATTCGTTGTCTTCCTCACAGCTCTCGATGCACACCTGGATGCCTACCAGACCAGAATTGTAGCATCTGGTCCAGCCGTCGTCCGAGGTGGAATCGATGGCCACCAGCTCGATGTCGATCACGTCACCATAGGTGATGTTGATGCCGTCCGGAGGAACGGGCTCACCCATGACCGATGTGATCTGGGTGAACGGACCGCTGTTGTCCACGCTGACCACTGTGGGGGGAAGAGACTGGCCCCACTTGCCGGCCGCATTGTGGGCTTCGGCCTTCAGTTGATAACGTCCGTCAGCCAGACCGTTCGTGTTCCACTCCACCGAGTACTTGCCGTTGGTGGGGAAGTAGTCCCGACCAATCTCCGTGAAGAAGAACTTGGGATCGAACACATCCTTGTACCAGAACTTCACATATTCGATCGGTACGGTCGAGGTGGCAGTGGCGTACAGCGTAACCGTGCCACCCACGTAGCCCAGCGTATCTTCCGGACCGTCCGGACAGGTGCGCTCGCAGATGCGAGGATCATCCAGCACCACGACGGGCAGCTCGTTGGCCACCGTCACCTTGATGGTGTGCGGATCGTCGTCCACGTTGTTGTCGCAATCGGTGGCAACCGCACGCAGGAAGTACTCTCCGTCAGGCACTGTGTTCTGGGTGTACCAGGTGAGTTCGAAATGGTTGAAGAACGCGGTGCCTGTACCCGCTCCCGGCGCTCCGCCGTCGTCATAGACGCAGGCGTTGGGATAACCGCCGTTGACCGGGTACCAGGTCTCGCCGTCAGAGCTGTATTCGTAGCAAACCTTGCATATGTCAAAGCTGTTGATTGCCGCCACTTTCAGGGTCACGTCGCCCGAGACGTAGGAATCGTTCAAGGGCTCGATGATGACCGCCTGGGTGGGGGTCACGTCTAAGATGTAGAGGTCGATCCAGTCTTCCTCGTTGTTACCCAGGCTGTCGTAAAGCTCGGCCTTGAAGTCGCCCTTCCACCATCCGTTCTCGAAGAAGACCGGACGGATCAGCCCGTCAGCCAGCGGATTGAAGGTGATCGACCAGTGATTCGGATCGAAGGAGGTTCCCACGTGGACCCACTCGCCCATGATTTTCAGGAAGTACTCCACCTTCATCACCGTGCAGGTATCCTCGGACGGCAGCGGCGAGATCTCGACGTAGATGTCGTTTCCGGCCTGCACGTAAGCCTCGTCGATTCCGTCCACGTTGCCGCTGGGGTTGACGATGCATATGGGAGGCTCGTGACCCATGTCACAAACCTTGGTGAAGGCAGGTTCCGGCGCCTCGTCATCCACGAACACCGTTAGTCCCGCATTCGCCGCCACAGCATCGTTGAAGGTGGAATCGTCGAAGAAACCGTCGTGATCGTAGTCGAACATGTAGTTGCCCGATATGTCGCGGGCCGCGATCCGGATGTCCCAGAAATCGTGGGGCCACATGCAGTCGTCCCTGGCCGCTGAGCCAGGAGCCCTTTCTATATCGCAGCACGGGTCCTCCCAGAGGTACATCCAGATGTTGTCGCTCCAGGCCGGCTCGCCGACGCTGATGGAATGCCAGAAATCGTGAATGTCCGGATCGGAATGCCTCTTCACAAAGAAGCGAGTCCGGTCTATGTCGATCTCTGTGTCTCCCACTACAGCCTTCAGGATCAGCGGAGCACAAGGAACCTTGGGGACCCCGTCGCCGCAAGTGTAGTACAACTCCTCGACGCGGAGTTGTACGTCCGGCTGCTGGCAGTCGACAAACACCTTGACCATATAAGAGGTGTCGGCTAAGAAGTGCTCGTCGTGGGCGATTGCCCGCAGGTATACGGTATCGCCGTGCTCCACCAGGTCGGTGTTGTCCCAGCAGGTACCCCAATTCCCGGTTCCGATTACCTCGTCGATCTTATACCAGGGATCTGTCCCGGTGGAGGACCACTGGAATAGGACCTCGGTAAAGGTTACTCCTTCACACTGAGAATGCTCGTACATCGAGGCTGAAATCTCAACGCAGTTGTAGCCGCTGGTGCCGGTGCAAGGAATCCGCATCCACTCCGTCGGCCAGTCGATGTAGATACAGTGCTCGGGGGGCGCCTCGGGAACGCAGAGCTCTACCTGCATATTGCTCTCGATGTCCGTATCGTAATCCTTCACATAGATGTAAAGATTCTGGGTACCCTCCGGCCAGCCATCCACGCTGAACCAGACGGTGCAAGGCATGGCACAACTGTCCTGATGGAAAATCCTATCTTGCATAGGACTGGTGCCCATAGCGCGCACGTCGACCTCGAACAGTTCGCCTTCCTCTGCTCCGTCCACGTCAATGACTACCCAGTTCATCTCGCCGCGCTCGACGTCATAACCGCATGCGGTCTGAGGCGAGGCGGAACCACTGACTTCCGTCACCATTACTCCCGGAGCCAGGGTATCCCAGTAGAACAGGAAATGTCCGGGCATGAACAGGTCGCCTTCCACCAGGCAGGCATCGTCGTAGCCCATGGTGGTATCCTGGCAGTTGCCGACTATGTCACAGGACACGGGGATGATCTCCACCCATCCGCGGTAACCCTGATACTGAATACAACTCACCGTGTCGGTGAAGACATAACCGTCGCCCGGACGATACATGCAGGTTCCGCATAAATTCCACTCTCCCGGAGGCAGAAGCGGATCCTCCAGATCGCGGCGGAACCTGTACCACAGGCAAGAGTGATCCACGTCGTGAGACGCTGAATCTGCCACCGCTTTAAGCGGGAAGGGCGCGCCGAAGGTCAGCCCGGAATCGGGCAGCGCTATGCAGACGTGCGGGGGAGTGCCGTCGGCAACCGCACCCAATGTCTTGCTGTAGTCGCTATGGTTGTTGCAGTCATCCTCTTGCGTCATCCTGAACTTATAGTAAGTGCCGTCCTCCAGCGTCTCGGATTTCCACATATTGGTGTCCGGCTTGTATTCAGTGTCGAACGTGGCTCCGGTGGGGTCGGTCTCCCAGCCCGATCCGGCATCCTGGTACACGAAGAAGAAGACAGCATCCTTTTCGTTGCAGGAGTTGGCAGGAGTGTCGTCGCTGGTGGGCCAGAAGATGGCCAACTTAGCATCAGGCAATTGCTTGATGTAGAACCCGGGATCGTCCTGGTTGCTCCACCGCGGCCGCCGGGTATCCAGAATCCGGTTCAACCTCGGTGTTCTGCAGGTATCCCAGTTTCCGGCCTCGTCGGTGGCGGTAAGCAGCACCGTGTAGTTATAATCGATGCTGGGCGGGTTGGTGTTGTTTGTATCCTTGCCGTCCTCGATCGGCGGCTCACCCACCTCCCACAGCAGATTGTACTCCTGATCGTCGGCAGCGGCATCACCGTGAACCGGGAGGTCGCCGTCGTCGAACAGAGGTTGTAGGCTTGAACCCTTAATTCCCGCCTCGACTAAGTCGCAGGTCACTGAGACCAGATCGGTGTTGCCGGCGAGGTCCGCGCCTATTTTGACCGAATCCCCTATTCCTATGCAGTCAAGGGTATCATTCGCGTCCCAGTGGTACCAGTAGTAGCAGTCGGTGAAGCTCGGAATCCTGGTGTCCACCCGCGCGTTCAGCATCTGCTGCGCGGTGTCGTAGTTACAGGCATTGTCCCATGCCCAGATGGTGATCCGGTTCAGCGAGCTGTCGGATGCCATCTCCACGGGCAGCTCGTCAGTCAAGATGAACTTCAACCGGAAGAGCCGGTTGTTGTTGGTAACGTCATCCAGTTGACGCCACTGCAAGCTTGGCGTGGAGAAATAGGCGGTCAGGTTGGCTATCATGGAGTCGACCTCGAAATCGGGGTTGGAAAAACCCCAGGCCACGATAGCCAGGCTGTCGCCGATGGCGGCTATGCCGTCATCGTTCTGGTCGTAGGTGATGAAGAAGTGGATCGAGTCGATGTTGGGCTTGCAGGTGTCGATGGGCTTGTTGAAGTAGAGCGGCATCGTGGTTTCATTTCCCGCACTATCCTTAGCCGTCGCATAGATGACATAACCTGAGTCCACATCTATGCAGGTGCCGCAATGCGTATCCGGAATCAGGAAGCAGGAATCCCACCCCACTGCCCCGTTCCCACCGAAGCAGTCATCTCCAAAATCACTACCGAGCTTAAGCCCGAAGTCGGATGCCAGGCAGAACGCGGATAAGTCGATCTCGATGTTCCCGTCAATTGCGTCTCCCGCGTCTGCGAACGCGGTAGTATCGGCCTGTATGCAGAGTGAGTCTAACTGGTCAATGGTGTCGGACTTGCATCCATCGAAGGCGAAACACCAATCAATGGTGAACGGCGGACCCTGGGTGTCAAACACCAGCTTGAAGGCGGTGAAATATGGTGGGATGGTTGGTGGAGATCCAGGGTCGTAACCAGGATTGGTAACTATGTTAGTATTCACCTCACCAGAGCTAAGTCCCAAATGAATGTACCCGGGCTCGATCACCACCTCCAGACCGTGCCCGTGGTACCAATAGGCAGAGGCATTGACGCTGTCTGTGTGGGCGTCCACCGTAATGTAGAAGGTGTCTTCGCTCGCAGCGCTGGAGTCCCTGAGTACGCGATTGAGCCCGGCGAACACGATGGTGTCCTGAGTCTCAAACCGAGCACCGTTGGTGTTGACCAACTGTAAGTGAGTGTCTCCAATCTGCCAGCCAGCGGTGCCGTTGGTCTCCACCCAGAGCTTAACCAGCCTAACCGAGTAGGCTCTCTCCATGTAGCTCTTTAGAGCCACGGTCTTCAGGGTGTCGGGCGTCGGCGCCGCCCCGGTGTCGCTACACGGGATGGTGAATCCAATTATTGGCTGGTCGACGGTGTTAGCGCCCACTCTGGCGAAATCCACCTCGTAGAAACCCGCGGTGAAGTCCGCTTTAGCTTCCGAAGCAAAAAGCGGCACGGCCAGAAGCGCCACCACCATTAAAACGCGTAAGAGTTTCATTTTACAAACTCCTTTGTAAAATGGATTGAAATGGTTTCTCAAACTGTTCTTTTTCTTTTCTTTTGGCATCTTGTGACGTCCCCTCC
>JBAUFO010000151.1:0-4529 GCA_049679185.1 Candidatus Zixiibacteriota bacterium | reverse complement strand
TATTATGGAAAGCTCTTGCCCAACACATTCTACATAAAGGTGGCTGGGGCCACATATTATCAACAGGGGTTCTCCTATCTTCTTGATTTCCTTGAAAGATTCTGGATGTGGTTCATGGTGATCCCCCTATTGTTTTTGGGCAAAGGCATGAAGTTGAATGCAAACCTCAAAATCGTGGTCTTCTACTTCACGTCCATGATACTGGTCTTTTCTGGCTACGTGGTGTATGTAGGCGGGGACTTCATGGACATGTTCAGATTTTTCGTGCCCATCTTACCCTTGCTCTTCTTCTTGATTCAGGAGGGATTCAGGGGGATGTACCGTTATCCCCAGCCATTTTCAAACAGGAAACAGAGGATGAGCCTGGTGGTTACGGAGATCCTCCTGGTGGGGCTGACCCTGTTCGTCTTGGCTTCTCCGTCAAAGGAGACCAACAGGGTGTGGCATCGGAAGGACATTGACAGCATAGGAATGTTGAGGGAGACCGCCATTCTCTGGTCAAAGGTGGGACTTATGTTCAGAGAAAAGGCAAAGCCAAATGAGACCTTGTCCACCAGCGCCGCCGGGGCAATACCCTATTACTCCGGGCTTTACACCATCGACGAGCTGGGCTTGAGTTTAGCGTCTTTGGGTGGTCTGAAGGAGCGCAAGGTCCACCGAGCCGGTCACTCGAAGAGGGTGACCGACGTATTCCTTTTGTCCAAACGGCCCACCTACTTCGTGGGGCACCCCAAACTCTATAACGAGTTCAAACAAACCAGAGGGGTGTGGGGCTACTTCAGTGAGCTGTTCTTGAGAAACGGATACACGGCGAGTGTCTTAACGGTGCCGATATCGGAAAACGAGAACAAATACCTATATTGCTTAATGCTGAAGACCTCGCGGACGCCGTCTGTTGATTAGCAGAGTCTGAGGATAAAGATGCCGGAGGATGCTGAATGATCATGCTGCCCATCGCCACGATCGTCATCTTGAGTTTTCTATTGGGCTCGGTTCCCTTTGCCATAATCATATGCAGAATCTGGAAGGGAATAGACATAAGGGAGCATGGATCACGGAATGCCGGGTTCACCAATGTCTACCGGGTCATCGGGCGCCTGCCCGCTGCCATCGTGCTGATCCTTGATATCGGCAAGGGTATGGCGGCAGTGCTCCTCCTAACTCAGATTGTTGCTGACCCGGCCCCGTTGAGCCCAGTGAATGTCAAGATCCTGGCAGCCTTTTGCGTCATTTTAGGCCACGTTTTTCCGGTATTTGCCGGATTCAGAGGGGGCAAGGGTATCGCCACGGGCCTGGGCTCACTTCTGTCCATAATCCCTCTGGAAGCGGCCCTGGCCCTGGTCCTGTTCGTGTTGATAGTGGCGATCACCAGATACGTCTCGTTGGGTTCGCTTTCTGCGGCAAGCTTTATCTTTCTTGCATTGCTGTTCGAAAGGTATTATCTTGGAAGCGAGGTGCCAAGCGAGCTAATCTTTGCGATGTTTATTCTGGCTGTTTTTGTCTTCTTCAATCATAGAGGCAACATAAGACGGTTACTGACCGGCACGGAGAATAAATTTGGTCGGAAACGACGCGAGGCAAGCTGAGAGGACAACCGGATGAACTCACCTTATGCGTGATGCCGCCTTGCGCAAAGCCGACGGGAGTAAGTAAGACAATCTTATCGTGAAAGAAGCAGACACGGACTCTTTCTCTCGATCTGAGTTCAGCGCAAGTCAAAAAAGCTGCGCTGGTTTTCATTCTGTGGAGGACTGACGGTCATGGCGCAAATTGCAGTTTTGGGTGCAGGAAGCTGGGGGATTGCCGTCTCCACCCTGTTGAGCCACAACGGACACAAGGTGACCATGTGGGAGTTCGACCCAGAGGAGATGAAAAGGCTCCGTGCCCAGAGAGAACACAAGGAAAAACTTCCTGGCGTCATCATACCGGATGAGGTGGAAATAACAAATCAGCTTGAGCCGGCAATATCCGGCGCGGAGATGCTGGTGCTGGCGCTCCCGTCTCATACGGTAAGGCAGGTGGTGAAAAGGGTAAGTGGAATCCGGTTGAGGGATCCGGTCGTGGTCAACTTAGCCAAGGGGATCGAAAACGATACTCTTCTCAGGATGTCAGAGGTGTTGAAACAGGAGTTGCCGCCTGTGCTTCACAGTAAGATCACCACCCTCTCCGGTCCCAGCCATGCGGAGGAGGTGGCGAGAAAGGTCCCTACCACCGTGGTGGTGGCTGGATTCACCGAGGATGTGGCCGGAGAAGTTCAGCACGTTTTCATGAGCCCCCATTTCAGGGTGTACACCAACAGTGACCTCATTGGAGTCGAGCTGGGCGGTTCGCTGAAGAACATCATTGCCATCGCATCGGGGATCTGTGACGGAATGGGCCTGGGTGACAACAGCAAAGGAGCATTGCTATCCCGCGGGTTGGCGGAGATCATCCGACTTGGAGAAAGACTGGGAGCAAACAGAGAGACCTTTGCCGGGCTCTCCGGTTTGGGCGACCTGGTGACCACCTGCATCAGCAAGTTCTCCCGGAACAGATTCGTGGGAGAACAGATAGGCAAAGGGAGATCACTCAAAGAGGTTGAAAGCGGCATGACCATGGTGGCTGAGGGAATAAAGACCGCCCGGTCAGCCTTTCAACTTTCCCTAAAGCATCAGGTTGAAATGCCCATCACCCAACAGATGCATCAGGTTCTCTTTGAAAACAAAAGGCCCAAAGAGGCCATGATCGAGCTGATGACCAGGGATCCGAAATCGGAAATTTGGAGTTGACTTAGGAAGCGGGAGTCCATATCTTTTTATATGGAAGTTGAAGAATGGAAGCGATTCGAAAGGTGAGGGGAAGATTTGAAGGCTTCAAATAAAGATAAGCTCTACTACTCCATAAGTGAGGTCGCGCAGACAACCGGAATAAAACCGTATGTGCTGAGGTTCTGGGAAAAGGAGTTCGGTCTGCTCAAGCCCAAGAAGAACCGGGCCGGAAATCGTTCTTACCAGCAGAAGGACATCGATTTGATCAGTCAGATCAAGCATCTTCTGTACGAGGAGGGATATACCATCGAGGGCGCTAAGTCGAAGCTGAAGGGCCTCAGGCGTGACGATAAGGGCCCTCTGGTGGCGGAGAAGATGCGTCTTGAGAGTCTTCTGGCTGAAATAAGAAAGGAACTCTCCGCGCTGCTTGAAGTTTTGTCTTGATTTTTCCCGGAAAATGACTATGTTGGGAGTAACGAATCGGGGCGTGGCGCAGTCTGGTTAGCGCACTTGCTTGGGGTGCAAGGGGTCGGCCGTTCAAATCGGCTCGCCCCGATTTTTTGAAAAAGAGTCCTTTGACTCACATTCCAACCAGGGGCTCTCCAGGAGTCAGCGTCCTCGCATGAACAAAATCGCGGTGATCATCCCGGCTTACAACGCCGGCTCCACCATCGGGGAATTGATTGAGAGGACCTCGAGATTCGTAAGCAGAGGGGATATAGTGGTCATCGACGACGGCTCGTGTGACCAAACGTTTGAGACCGCTCGGGCGATTGGCGCGGTGGTCTTAAGACACGAAGCCAACAAAGGCAAGGGGGAGGCCTTAAAGACCGGGTTTAAGCACGCGCAGCGGAAAGAATACCCCGCCGTTATTACCCTGGATGCAGACCTGCAACATGATCCTGAGTCCATTCCCGCTTTTGTCCGCAAGGCCAACGGCTTCTGCGGGATCATGATCGGAACCAGAAAAAGAGATCTCAAGGTCATGCCCTTTGCCCGCTGGCTCATCAATAATCTGACGTCGATCATAGTCTCCGTTCTCTCCGGTCAATCCATACGAGATAGCCAGTCAGGATACAGGCTAATCACCACCCAGGTTCTAAAAAGCGTCAAACTGGAATCGAGAAAATACGATCTAGAGTCGGAGATTCTGATCAAGGCAAAACGAAAGGGATTTGAGATTGCCGAGGTCCCCATCAGGACCATCTACGCTGGAGGGAAGAGCTTCATCAATCCCCTGGTCGATACGATCCGATTCATCAAATTGATGTGGAGAAGTCTCTGGTGGTGAGTCGAACAGGATGACGTTATCCGGGGATTTCTGTGCAAAAGTTAGGCTTCGCCTTCATTCCCAAAAACGTATGTTACAGGGAACGTTATGTGCTCGGTTGGAAGGTCGGAAACCTGCCTTCGAGTTGTCAATAGGAGGGGAGATTGATAGTCCTGCTCACCAACGATGATGGAGTAAACGCAAAGGGCCTGTTGGCCCTAAAAAAGGAGCTCTCCAGAATCGGCCAGGTCTGGGCGGTGGCGCCGGACAGGGAACAGAGCGCCACCAGCCATTCCCTAACCCTGCAGCACCCTCTGCGCATAAACAAGATTGGGGAGAGATTTTACAGCGTAGACGGCACCCCCACCGACGCGGTGATGCTGGCGGTTCACGCGATTCTGAAGAGAAGACCCGATATCCTCATCTCCGGCATCAATCACGGACCCAACATGGGTGACGACGTCTCCTATTCCGGAACCGTGGCCGCGGCGATGGAGGGGACTATCCTCGAC
>JBAUFO010000150.1:0-20616 GCA_049679185.1 Candidatus Zixiibacteriota bacterium | reverse complement strand
TGGATTTGCTCCCGCTCTCCTGGGCATAGGCGGCTATGTCCTCTGGGGGAAGGTAGTAAGTCCTCACCTGCTCCGGTCTCACCTGAGATATCTCCCAATTCTGGCAGAACTTGCAATTGATATTGCAGCCTGCGGTGGCGATAGAGAAGGCTTTGGTTCCCGGAAGGAAATGAAACAAGGGCTTTTTCTCAATGGGATCCACGTGGGCCGAGCAGGGATAGGAATGAACCAGGGTATAGTAGGTTCCGTTCTGATTCTCCCTGCACCCGCAATATCCCCTCTCCCTATCCCCTACCTTGCATTCCCTGGGGCAGAGCTCGCATTCGATCTCTTTGTGTTCAAGTTTTTTGTAGTACCTGGCTTCTACCTGAGAAAGGCCAGCCTGCGCCACCGATGCCGAAACGTCCCCGCCAGAGTTGAGGATAGATCCTCCCGGCAGGACCCGGGGCAACATCATCCCACCGGCTGCCGCCAGCGAGCATTTCAGAAATCGTCTTCGGTCAAGTTTGTTCATGGAGCCGTTCCTCTATCCTCTTGAATCTCAGACCCTCATTTCCACCAGCTCTATCTCTTCTGAGCTAGCCTTTCCCAGCCTGTGCTGCTCATCGGCTGCGGTGAAGATGTGCTTCGGTTTTCTGCCTGCCTTTTCCAAGCTCGGCAGGCCGTGCTTGCGCCTGATCCGGTCTATGATCTGGTAGCCGACGAAATCGACTGCCACCGGATCGTCTCCTACGATTATGCCCCCGAAGTTCTCCGCCCACTGGGGATGATATGAAGGTCCACCATTATACTGCACCCGCAGGGCATCGCAGACCACGAGCCTTTGTTGTTCTCTTATCTGAGGCACCTGGTTCAAGTCGGCTACAAACGGATCACATCCGTCGTCATGATATTTATTCGGGTTATGAATGGCGCCAAAAAAGTTTTTCAGAGCGCAGGTCACGCCGGAAAGATTGTGATCCTTCAAAACCGGAAGGTTCAACTGGACATTGGTGAAGCTCTCCATTATCCGGCTCAGCAGGCTGCCGACGTTTTTATAATTAATCAAGTCTTGCGAGTAGCCCACCCCCTGGGCGTCCGTGCCAAAGCAGAGAAAACCGTCTCCATTGGCATTCAAGGAGAATCCCACCTCCTGGAGCTCACGGGACGATCTGTCCCAGATGATAATGTTCTTGTTTTTGACGTCGATGGCTTTCAGCAGGCTGGCGATGACCAAAGCTATCTCAGGGTGGGTGGATGCCATGCGCCCCGCCAGGCAGTTCACCTTCAGGCCCACCTTGTCTTTGGGTGAAAAATAATGTCTTATCGCATCCTCCGGCTTTGACTCGGAGGTGAGCTTGTATAGTCCTCGATTAACCATTTGAGCCAGGATCTCTGTATCCACTTTTCCCGAGGTTCCGATCACGCCCGAACTCTTGACCACCACGACCTTTGATTTGCCCAAAATACTCCCTCGCAGCAAGCGTTATAAAGTTGGCGCGAGATGGACTAACCGCTTCATACGAAATACGACCTGCCTAATCCGAGTATTGGGTAGGACCAACGATGCAGACACAACCGTTCCCTTGCACTCGATACGAGATAGACGGTTTTCCCGGGAGTGGCTGTACAGGTTGTTAGCCTCGAAGGATAAGGAAACCTAACGGTGATAATATGCAGTCATGACTTTCGACTTCCCAAATTCTTAAGCCAGCTTGCTGCTCCTAACAGATTTTCGGCCACAAAATCCGGCTCTCCATCCGGGTTCGAGTCTGTCAGTTTATCCAGTGCTTTCCTCCCGTATCCGGTCAACACCAGGACAGTGGTCGCTCCGATATTCTTGCCCAGCTGTATGTCCGCAAGTTTATCCCCAACCACCACCGCATCTCTCAGATCCAATTTCAGTTCCCTCACCGCCCTTTGAATCATTCCGGTCTTAGGCTTTCTGCAATCACAGTTATCGTACGGGTGATGAGGACAGAAGTAGAGGCCGTCCGCCGGCGCGCCCTGTTCCTCTAAGCGGCGCAGAAAGCTCGCGTTGACGTCTGTGACCATCTTCTCGGTGAGTATTCCCCTTCCAATCCCGGACTGATTGGAGACCACCACGATTTTGTATCCCAAGCTGCGAAGCATCTTTATCGCGTCAATAGAGCCCGGCACAAACTCGATCTGATCGGCCGTTTTGATGAAATCCTTTTCCTCGATTATGGTTCCGTCTCTATCCAGAAAGGCTACCTTAGAGGGCATGGGCTCTGGTCCGGAAACCTCTCCCCCTGTGTCCCCCTCTCCATTATATGGAGAGGGAGTTCACCCTGAAGAGAACAAAAGGGGGTGAGGTGAAGAATGTTCATTGCTTTGTCCTTCAGTGTCCATTTTCCTGATACTGTGACTTCAATGTGTCACTGGGAGTCCCGTCTCCGACGCGACACGCTAAAGTAACACTTTAAACCTTGAACTTTAAACTTTAAACCTTTAACGCCTTTCAATCCCCTTCTCTGTTATGTACGCGGTGACAAGTTCAGCAGGCGTGACGTCAAAAGCCGGACAATAGACATCTACTCCTGCGGGTGCGGTTCTTTTGCCAAAGTAATTCGTGACCTCCTCAGGCGATCTCTCCTCGATTTTTATCTTTCCACCGTCGGAGATGGTCGGGTCAAAGCTGGAGGTCGGGGCGGCCACATAGAATGGAATGCCATGATGGTGAGCCAGAACAGCTACATTATAGGTTCCGATCTTGTTAGCCACGTCTCCGTTGGCCACCACCCTGTCGGCGCCCACTATGACCGAGTCGATCTTCCCGTTTCTCATGACCGAAGCCGCGGTATTGTCGCAGATGAGCGTAACCTCTATTCCCTGCTGCTGAAGCTCCCATACGGTCAGCCTGGATCCCTGGAGCACGGGTCTGGTCTCGTCGGAGAAGACCGAGATTCTCTTGCCCTCCCAGGAGGCAGTGTAGATTATTCCCAAAGCGGTCCCGATTCCTCCTGTGGCCAGCGCTCCGGCATTGCAGTGGGTCAAGACCGTGTCGCTATCTTTTAACAAGGTCGCACCGAATTCTCCAATCCTCTCACACATCAACTTGTCGTCCTCATGGATCGAGATCGCCTCCTGGAGAAGAAGCCGGCTCATCTTCCCCGGGCTTTCGTTTTTGTTCTTCTCAGCTACTTTCCTCATTCTCTCCAGTGCCCAGAAGAGATTGACGGCCGTGGGTCGCGTGCCTGCCAGAATGGAAATGATTTTGCCCAATTCATCCTCAAGTTCTGTCCAGCTTCGAAACTCCTTGTTACGCAGGCCCACCGCCACTCCAAAGGCTGCCGCAATGCCAATGGCCGGTGCGCCTCTCACCTTCAGGTCTTTGATGGCCGAGGCGACTTGATCCACCGTATCGCACTCAAGATAGACTGTCTCTTGCGGGAGTCTGGTCTGATCCAGAACTCTCAAGTGGTCTTCTACCCACTCCAAGGTCTTGAATTTGAGTTTATCGGACAGCGACATGTTTCACCCTTCTTACTCCTGATCTGGACCTTGCAAGGAAGCTGAGGGAAATACGCTTTTCCGGGGAAGTTCCTCGAATCTGGCGAAGTCTATTCCCCCATTATCTGTACCACGATCTCCCTTTGTCTTCTGCGGTTGTCGAAGTCTATCAGAATGATCTGCTGCCAGGTTCCCAGAATCATCTTCCGGTTCACAAAGGGAACGGTGAAAAACGATTTGATTAAAGCTGCCCTCACGTGAGAGTGACCATTCCCATCTCCCCAGGTTAGATTATGCTGATAATCAGCTCCCCTGGGAATGATCTTCTCGTAAAATGCGGGCAGATCCTTAAGCAATCCCGGCTCGTACTCCGTGGTAGTTATCCCGGCAGTCGAACCTGGTATAAACACCGTCAGGGTTCCGTTTGACAACTCTGCCTCTTTTAGGGCGTTGGCCACCTGCGAGGTAATATCTATGATGTCGGTGTCTCCCCTGGTCTTCACGGAAAAGGTTTTGGTTACTACACTCATGCGTAATGTACCCTCCAAACTGCAGTTCATCCGCTTGATCGGTTCTCGTTGAAATTAAAAAACCAAAACCGGCCCAAAAGTCAAGAAAAATGATGAAGATCCCCCCCGAATTTCTTAGGAAAGATGCTCGTTTCCTGCCATGCGGAGGCGCTTCATATCGCCTGAATCTCGTGCAGGGTATATACGTAACTCCAATAGCATCGAAGTCCGTCAGAGTTGGAGCATTCGAGGAAATCACGAAATCCCTTGTGGGCGCCCGGAATAGCAGAATTTTGTTGATTTTTCCTGAACTACCTTTTTACTTATGGGCAGCACCGCTTCAGAGGACGAATGACATTGAGTGAGAGGAAGGAGAGTAGTGAATCTACCGTTCTCCAAAAACAAGCACGCCCCTTTTGTGGGAAGGGAAGACGAGCTAAAGACTCTTGAAGGGTTCTTTGATTCCATTCTGGAGAACCGGGGGAGTTTTGTCTTGATCCAGGGAGAGACGGGGATAGGCAAAACCAGATTGGTGGAACAGTTTCTGGAGCGAGTACAGCCCCGTGGGGCCACTGTGATCCGGGGGCATGGATACCACAAGGAGATCTCACCTTACCGGCTGTTCTCCGAGATGCTCCGCAGCTACTTCTCCTCGATCAACTACGACACCCGATACTTAGCGCCTCTATTGGATAACCTGACCCTGGCCCTTCTGGAGAAGATAGTCCCGGAAATAGAGGAGTATGTCCCCTTTGATATTTCCCGCATCAGCACTCCTCCCCTTTCGCCCAAGGAAGAGAAGCAGAGGTTTTACGACATGCTTTTGCTCTTCTTTTCCAAGCTCTCCCACCGGTATCCTCTGATTCTCGAGATCGAGGATCTTCACTGGCTGGAGCCGGACACGCTGGAGCTTCTGAGATATTTGATCAGCAATTTCAGGAGATCACCCATCTTAGTCATTGCCACCAGCCGGGGAGTCGAGACGAGTTCCTTCACCAGGAAGTGGATTGAGAGTTTGGAGGATCAGAGAATGCTTCATCGGCTGAACCTTTCGGGCCTTGAACAGTCCGAAGTGAAGAACCTCATAGAGGCTTTCTTCGACCAGAAATTGACCGACACTTTCTTTAAGTGGCTTTTGGATTACACCGCTGGAAATCCTCTATTTATAAATGAGACGCTCAGGTCGGGTGCTGAACAGGACGCTTTCTTTTTCGATCCGGTGGAATCCCGCTGGGAGATCAAGGAAGAATACTCTCAGAAGGCCTTAGAGCCTGCCACTCTGCAGAGCGTGATCGAAAGGAGGTTAAGCGGCCTGGATGACTTGACCCGGAAGGTGTTGTCGCTTGCCGCCATAATGGGTGAGAGATTCCATCTTGAGACTCTCCAAAGCCTTCTTGCCATTTCCCCCACCCAGTTGAGAAGGATAGTGGGTGATCTGATGGTGAGAAATCTGATTCAGAAGAGTTCAGACGAAGAAACGGGAGGCTATCGTTTTACCCATCACGTGGTGCGCCTCCACATCTATGAGGGTCTGAGCCCGGAATTCAGAGAAGAAACACACCAGAAGGTAGCCGTTCTTCTGGAGAAAGACCAAAGCAGGAGTGATCTGTCCCCGAAGGTGGAGGATTTGGCCTATCATTTCGGCAACGGCAAAAAAGACCGAAGCTCTCTTAAGAAGGCCGTAGATTATCTGATTCAGGCCGGACAAAAAATGCAAAAGCAGTACTCCGAAAGCAAGGCCGAACAGTATTTTCTCCAGGCGCTGGGGTTTCTGAAAGACGTGCCTTCCTCCAAGGGAAAACACTCAAAATCCTTCAAGCTTCTGGAGTGTTTGGGCGACGTTCAGACCAGGATCGGCAAATCAGACTCCGCCATAGATTCCTATGAGCAGGCCTTGAAGCTGGGGGAAACACACGGGCTCCTGGATCAACTCAAGGAAGCCGGAATGTACCGAAAGATCGGCTATGTCTATCACACCATAAGTGATTACTCCAAAGCTATCTCCTATTATCAGCGTGCCTTGAAAAAATTGAAGGACGTCTGCTCTGAGCCTGAGCGCACCGAGTACATTACCATCTGCAATTCCCTGGGTTTAACTCATATAATGAAGGGTGAACATCAGAGATGCGCCAGCTGGTCAAAGAAGGGTATCAAATCCGCCGACAAGAGAAAGCATCTCTGCCTGATAGAACAGAGCTACAACAATCTGGGGATGGTCGCTTACAGTCAGGGGAAGTATGAAAAGGCCATCGAATACTTCGACCGATGCCTCGAATTTCAACAAAAGATTCAGGATAAGTCCAGACTCTCTGCTTTGAAAGTAAATCTGGGAGTCATCCACCTCAACCTGGGACATTATGACAAAGCTGAGGAATACTATTATAAGGCTTTAAGCCGTGCACAGGAGATGGGTAATCTGTCCTGGAAAGGAATAATCTATAATAATCTGGGGGTGTTGTATAAGGACAGCGGGGAATGGGACAAGGCTCTCGGTTTTCTTGAGAAGAGTCTAAAGATCAGGGAACAGTACGGAGACCGCCGGGGAATGGTATCAGCTCTCGACAATCTGGGAATGACCTTTTTGGCGCAAGGTCAACTGGAAAAGGCCCTGGATTATGTGAGCCGAAGCTTAGCCATCTGCCAAGAAATAGGTGCAAAAGACATTCTGCCTGGAATCCAGTCAGATCTGGGAGAGATTCTCTTCAGGCTCAACCACCATGAAAAAGGTTTTGATCTGATTAAGGATGCTTTGGATGTGGCAACAAAACAGTCATCCAGATCAAGCATGGGAATTGCAAAGCGAGCCTTAGGGCAGTTCTATCTCTCGCTGGAGGAGTGGAAGAACGCAGAGGAGTGGTTATGCGAGAGCAAGAAGATCTTTGAGGAGATCAACTCCCCATTCCAGCAAGCCCGGACCCTGGAAAGCTTGGGGATCTGTCTGGCACATATGGCGGCCTCAGAAAAGCAGACCAAAAGGAAAAATCTGTTACAGAGAAGTATAGATACTCTAAAGCAGGCTGTGGAGATCTTGACTGAACTCAACCTTGAGAAGAGACTCCTCCTTCTCGGAAGGAGGATTAAGGAGAGCCGCTTAGAATCTGAATTGAGTCCTATCCTGCGGGAGATTGAACAAAGGACCACCCGCATCCAGGTCGAGAGAGAGGCTGATGAGCAGCCGGAATCGCCCGCCCCGGTGGGGGTAAGTGGTGACTACATAGACCATCTGCGGATTTACTGCTTCGGGAGGTTCAGGGTTTATCAGCCCTATGAGACCGAGGAGATCCCGGCAAAGGAGTGGGGATCGGCAAAAGCCAAGCAGATCCTTGCCTGTCTGGTGGTGAAGGATGCAAAGAGAATCGGGCTCACCCGGGATAAGCTGGTGGATGCCATCTGGCCGGAAATCGACCCCCAGAGCCTGGGCAACACATTCCATGTCACGCTTTCCCATCTCAGAAAGACAATCGAGAGAGAGAAGGGCGAATGCCTCACATCCAAAACCGGCGTTTATCGACTGAACTGGGAGGGCAGGGTCTGGTCTGACGTAGGTGAATTTCTCTCCTGTCTGGACAATGCCCAGCGCTTGCAGAAGGAGCAGAAGTTTCACGTCATGGACTCGGAGTATCAGAAGGCCGCGGAGCTGTACTCTTCCAATCTCCTGGAGGATTTCTATGAAAGCTGGGCAGAGCAGGTCCGGGATGAATACAGGGAGAAATACCACGCCGTCTTCTGGAGGCTGGCCCGGTCCGCCTGGGAGAAAGCGGATTACGAAAAGTGCATCCACTACCTTCAGTCCCTGCTTCTATCTGACCCTGCGGATGAGGAGGCACACCGGATGATAATGCTCTCCTACGGCCTTCTGGGGAGCCGGACCGCCGCCATACGGCAGTTCAAGGTATGTGAGGACAACCTGAAAAGATACTTAGACATCGAGCCGGAGCCGGGCACCTTGAGCCTCCATAAGAAGATCAAGCACGGAAATCCAAAAGACTACAGAAAGCTGCTAAGTCTGGTCGGATAGATCAACTTTAGATCTTCGTTTCATTCAATCAAGAGGAAGCTCTAACATGAAAATTGTAAGCTATCGAGAGCTTGAGCCAAAGGATGATTTCATGATGCTGATGGAGCTGGCCTTCTGGTGGCCCATCTCACCGGGAACGATGGAAGAGAGGATAAGAACAGACGCCAGGCTGAAAGATAGCCCGGTCGGATTCTGCGCGGTGAAGGATGGCAGGCTGGTGGGCTTCGTTGGAGTGATGGATATTCCGACAAGGACTCTCGAAGGTGAAGTGGAAACCATCGGCGGCATCTGGGCCGTGGCCACCGATTCCGGTTTTGCGCGGCAGGGCATCTGTAAAACTCTGATGGAGAAAGCTCACGACTACTTTCGCGCAAAGAATTACCCCTTCTCCTTCCTCTGCACCACCCGCACCATAATCGCCTATGCCTTCTACCGGAAATCGGGTTACGAGGAAGTTGAAGCTGTCAATCAATTCAAAGGCGCTTTCAAAGTTTTGGATAGGGCCGAATCCGCAGCGAGAAGCGTTAGCCCCACCATCGATCCCGAGAGGATCTACCGGCTCTACGAGAGGTTCGTGGAGGGCAGGACAGGGTTTGTGCTCAGGCAAAGAGATTTTATCACCATGTACGCCAAACGCAAAAGGTTCGACGAGAAGAAATCAATCTTCAAGCAGAACGCATACGCTTTGGTGACGGAGAACCAGGGTGTCATCAAGGTGCAGGACTTGGTGGCTCTGGATGACGCTGCCTGCGAGGAACTCATCGACCAGATAGAGATGGTTGCCCAAAAGGGGGTAATCCACCGGCGTATTGGAGACCAAAGACTCTTAAGCATATATAAATCCAGGGGATATCGACTTCAAGAGGAAGACGACGGCGTGATGATGGTCAAGAACCTAATAGATGCCAGGATTGATAAGGTCTATGGAGATTCCTTCTACATCGGGGCACTTGACTGGTTCTAAGATTCGCTTTCCCCAAAAGAGCCACGGCATGGACTCCTCTCAGGCGAAGCATCGACCAAGTTGATTCTCTGGAGGCTTGATGTTTATCGTTACTTATTCCTGCAAGGTACCCAAGAGCAAGACCAGACCATATCTGGATCTGCAAAAGGAGGTCAAAAAGATCTATATGAAACACGGGTGCCTATCCTACGAGGTCTTTGAGAAATCTCAAAAAAGTGAGGAATGGTTGGAGATCGGAAGATTTGAGAGCAAGAGTCACTTCAAGAAGGTGGTTGCCCGGGTGGATAGGGATCCGAAGATCCCCGAGCTTTACCAGAGATTCTGCTCAATCATCGACATAAAGAAGAACCCTGTCGTGACCAGAGAATTCCTCCAGAGAATCTAGTTCGATCGGCTCAACCATTAGCGCTCCCGATGATGGGGTGGGGGATTCAACTCCCACCCCATCACAGAACCAAGCTTGAAGCAGAACCCAGCCCCTTGTTCGTCACGGACGCCCTCGTCCGTGACGCCAAGGAATGGTAACGGACGGGGCGTCCGTTACCAACTATGGAAAGCTAAAGCTTTTCGTTACATTTGTAGCAAACAGAAACCAGAATCTAACTTAAGTTAGGTTCCGGTTTTGTCACACGTGCGATCAGTGAACTGGGGGTGGCAACAAAAGAGAAACGTGTCGGTCATTGCGAGTCCCCCGGACAGGGGACGAAGCAATCCCATCAAACTGCCACCAGAAGTAGATTGCCACGCTTCGCCCCGCACCAGAAGGTGCAGGGCTTCCCGGACGGGGGCGTCTGCCCGCTCGCAATGGGAATAATGTTCAAAAAGTTTTGCTCAAATCGAGGTTAAATTGTTTAATGGTGGCATTTTAGGAACACGATTATTGAAACGGTTTAACAATTGCGTGATAATATGAGACAAAAGGCGGTGCCCGCTACGCCAATCATCAAACGTCCGACGCCGCGGGAAGCGTTGCCAAGGATGACAACGGTGGCTGTGTTGCCTCTTTGGGCGCATGTTCGCGTGGGAGACCCCTTCAAGCGAGTGTTTGAGAAGACGCATGTTCTTTATGCGAATTTCACATGCTACTTGCATCTTTGGCCTTGGTAAAAACAATACCTTTTGAGCATTATGCCCGCAATGACGGTTCAACCGGTCATAATTTTCCATCCTGCGCTTGACTTGAGAAGTCATATAACCTATATTTCGTCAAAGTTTTTGGCCCTGAAGGAAGAGTTGAAACGATGAAGCCCATAAAAGTCAATCCGCTGGTTAGAACGGTCCTGAACTGGACCAGAAGGCTTCTCTTCAAACCGGAGGCTTTCTCTTTCAATCAGAAGACAAGCGAGACTCAGAACGTGCTCATATGCATGCCCGCCGACATAGACCGGTTCGCTATGGCCAGGGACCTTCTCTCAACCTTTGTGGGCATCTTCCGGGGAAAGAAGGTCTTTGTTCTTCTTCCTTTTCTGGAAGCGGAAGGGTATCTCTCCAGCTCCGCCACCTACGAGGTCATCTCCGCCCAAAGAAGTAATTTGAACCTCTTCTCTCTTCCCGGAAGAGAGTTCGTTCGAAGGTTGAAAGACCTTCAGTTTGGCATTTCCTTAGACCTCGACTTGGAAGATGGTTTCTTCAGTTGCTATCTTTGCGCCAGATGCGGAGTTCCCATGCGGATAGGGCCAAAGCGAAAGAATGCCTTTCCGCTCTACAATATCGAACTGGAGGTCTTGAAGGATAGATTCGGCTCCAGAGAGGTGTATGAGGGGATGGCAAAGACACTGAAGAGTCTATTCAGTCAGAAAAGAAAAGGAATACCTAATCCTGCCTAAATTGGTGAAAGGTGCACATGTTTCTATCCAAACTTCAGATTTTAGGCTTCAAGTCTTTTCCTCAGAAGACCGAGTTGCATTTTGATAAGGGGATGACCGCCATCGTGGGGCCGAACGGCTGCGGCAAGACCAATATCTTGGATGCCATCAGATGGGTGTTGGGTGAACAAAGGACCACCCTTTTGCGATCCGCCAAGATGGACGAGGTCATTTTCAGCGGGACCAAGGACTTGAAGCCATTGGGCATGTCCGAGGTGAGCCTGATCATTGAGAACTCCCAGGGGCTCCTGCCCATCGATTATAATCAAGTCACCGTGACCCGCCGTCTTTTTCGCTCCGGAGAGAGCGAATATCTTCTGAACAAAAACCCCTGTCGTTTAAAAGACATAACTGAGCTGTTTCTGGATACCGGCGTGGGAATTCATGCCTACTCGGTGATGCAGCCGGAGATGGTGGAAGCCATCCTCTCGGACAAGGCGGAGGAACGACGTTTCCTGTTCGAGGAGGCGGCCGGCATCACCAAATACAAGGTGAGGAGAAAAGAAGCAGAGAGAAAACTGGAACATACCGAAAGCGATCTTCTACGCCTGGGGGACATCTTAACCGAGGTGGAGAAGCAGACCAACTCCCTTAGGAGACAAAAGGGTAACGCGGCAAGATACAAAAGGTTGACAGAGGAGATCAGGGAGTTGGAGATTAAGATTGGCTGCAGCGAATTTCAGATCTTCAAGGAAAAAGAAGTGGAGCTGGACAACAAATCCAAAGTCCTCGCGGATCAGACTCAAAAGGCCACGGCTGATTTAGGCAAACACGAGGCGGAGGTAGAAGAGTTGAGGCTGAAGCTTCTGGAAAAGGAGAAAGAGTCCAACTCGCTGCAGAAGGGAATCAATGAGCTCTCCGAAAAGGGTTTTGAGATTGAGCGGGAGATATCCATAGGTCGGGAGAGAAGGTCGAATTTAGAACAGCTAATTGCTAAAAATAAAGAAGAGATACAAAGCCTGGAAATCCGGCTGTCCTCCACGAAGAAGGAAGGAGAGGTAAAAAAAGCAAAGCAGAGTGAACTGACCGCCGAGATCGAGTCGAAAAAGAATGCATGCGAAGAGGTGGATAAGATTCTCCTCACCAACGACGAGAGACTTGCCTCCTGCAAAGAGAAATTAGAAAGGCTCTCCTCGGAGTGGCAACAGGCGAGCGATGATCTAAGCCAACTGAAAAGTGAGAGGGAAAGCACAAAAGCTCAAATCGAGGAGTTGAAACAACGGGATGCCATGTTTTCCGAGGAGATAGCTTCGGTCCGGCGAAAGATCGGTGAAATCTCCGAAAGGTTTGAAAGTCACGCCTCCAGGGATGAAGGCAAAAAGAGAGGGCTGGAAGACAAAATCCGGGAACTGGCGCTTCTGAAGGAGAATATCGAGCAGAATCGCTCCGATTCAGCCGGGCTCGCCTCGCAGGAAGGAAAGATAAGAACCGCTCTGGAGGGAGATAAAACCAAGCTGGAGATGCTAAGGCAGATCTCGGAACATTATGAGGGGTACGGCCAGGGCGAGAAGTCCGTGCTTTCCGCCAAAGACCGGCTCCCCGGAATCATCGACACGGTGGCGAATCTAATCGGCACGGACGTCGAATATCTCAGAGCCATCGAGTCGGCGTTAGGCGCGTCTCTCCAGTTCATAGTCTGCCGCGATGTCGACTCAGCTTTAACAGCCATCCAATACCTCAAGGAGCAGAAAGCCGGACGGGCGACCTTCTTGTCGTTAGATAAGATCAACGCAAGAGAAATCAGCCCGCGCCGAATCGATTTAAAGCAGTACCCCCAAGCCACCGGATGGGCAACTGATCTGGCCCGATGTGATGGGGATTACAGAAACGTGGTGCATCTGCTTCTGGGAGACGTGATACTGGTCAAATCGATGGAGGATGCCTCACAACTTGCCTCGCAGATCCCCTCAGGTTTTCATCTTGCCACGCCGGAAGGGGAGATAATCAAGACCGAAGGCGCCATTACCGGAGGGTCGCCTAAGGAGATCTCCCTTTTGGGGAGAGAACTGGAGATTCAGAGACTACAGGAGCAGGTGCGGCAGTCAACCGAAAAACTCAATCAGGTGCAGGTCGAGAAGAAGGAAAAGGAAAGCCAGGGAGAGAATCTCCAGGAGAGGTTTTCCCAAACCTCGTTGGAAGTTGAGGAGCGAAAAAGTGAAATCCAGAGGTCCGAGATCGAGACCAAGACCATTGAATTCGAGAAGGAGAGCCTGGGAAAACGACAGTCCGAGCTCGAATCGCTAATTCGAGAAACGGCTGGAAGAATCGAGGAACTGAATCGGGAAGCTGAAACGCGTGACCCGATGGTAGCAGAGCTTGAGGCTCAGAAGGAGAAACTCTCTTCCCTTATGCAGGAGGAGAAGCAGTTTCTGGAGAAAACCGAGGCCTCACACGCGGACGTCTTCAGGAATGCGAACCAGCTTAGAATCGAGTTGGTCTCCCTGCAGGGAAAAGAGGAGCAGATCAGAAGCGAACAGACCAGGCTGGCGGAACTGATCTCGGAGATGGAAAACACTAGGGCAGCAAAGCAAAAGGAGTCGGAGGACTCTGCCGGGGAAATCGAGAGGATCACCCAGGCGATCGGCGAAGAGGAAGACCAGCTGAAGAAGAGTTTCGAGAGAATCGAACAAGAGAAGGCGAATCTTAATTCCTTGGTGGAAGATCAGACCCGGCTTCAAGAGAGCGTGAGCGCCAAAGAGAAGGATCTCAAAGCATCGCGTGCCGGCAGAGAAAAGGTACAGGAGGAACTGCATCAGCTCGACATGGAGAAGGTGAAACTCTCCTCCCGGGCCAGGAACGTGAAAGACAGAATCTGGGAAGAATACCAAGAGAATCTGGAGAAGCTTGATCTGGAGGAGACTCTGGAAGCGGAAGACATGGCGGGCACCAGAGAGAAGCTGGATTTGTTAAAAGACAAACTGAAGTCTATCGGGCCGGTCAACCTGTTGGCTTTAGAAGAGTTTCAGACTGCCAAGGAGAGGCTGGATTTTCTCGAGAAACAAGTCAAGGACTTAACCGAGGCAAAGGAGACACTCGCCTCTACCATCGCCAAGATCAACCAGACCGCCCTGACACTTTTCACCGAGACCTTCGAGCAGATCAAAGGGAACTTTCAGAAAGTCTTCCAGGAGCTGTTTGAGGGAGGAGAAACCGGCCTGTCCTTAGCCGAGGAAGCCGACCCCCTCGAATCGCCTATTCTGATATCTGCTCGTCCTTATGGCAAAAGGCTTCTGAACATTTCCCAGCTCTCCGGAGGAGAAAAAGCACTGACCGCCATAGCGCTGCTTTTTGCCATATACTTAGTGAAGCCGAGCCCTTTCTGTATCTTAGATGAGGTGGACGCCCCCTTGGATGACGCGAACATCACCAGGTTTTTGAAGTTGATCGGGCATTTCAGTTCAACAACTCAACTCATCCTCATCACCCATAACAAGCTCACCATGGAGGCGGCGGATGTCCTCTACGGGGTAACCATGGAGCAGCCAGGGGTATCGAAGATCGTCTCGGTCAAGTTTGAAAAGCACGATGTAGTAACGAAAGAAGCTTAACGTATCTGTTCACCGAAACCCAACAACTTCAAGATACACATTCGAATAAAGAGGCACTCCTTTTGAAATTATCACTGGAAAAACTAAAATCCGGTCTCTTCAAAACCAAGAAGAGCCTCATGGGGAAGATCTCCCAGGCGGTGGGACTGCATAAGAAGATTGACCAGGAACTGCTGGACGAACTGGAGGAGATATTAATAAAGGCAGACGTGGGACCATCCACTACGGTCAAGATCGTGGACGGTCTGAAGAGTGAGGCCGCCAAAAGAAAGATCGAGGATTCAGAGAAGGTTATCGAACTCCTCAAAGATCAGGTGGTCTCCATTCTGGGTACGGGAGAGGTGCCCGGAAACAATCTGTCTGCACCTCACGTGATCATGATGGTAGGGGTTAACGGCACCGGAAAAACCACCTCTATCGCCAAGTTAGCCCACGATTTCAAGAACCAGGGTAAAAAGGTTCTGCTGGCGGCATGTGATACCTTCAGGGCAGCTGCCGGAGAACAGCTCTCCATCTGGGCAGAGCGGGTCGGGGTGGAGCTGGTCAAAAGCAAGCCCAATCAGGACCCCGCTTCGGTTGCCTTTGATGCGATAAAATCGGCGTCTGCCAGAGGGATCGACGTGGTGATAGCCGACACCGCCGGCAGGTTGCACACCAAGGTGAATTTGATGGAGGAACTCAAGAAGATAAAAAGGGTGATGGGAAAAGCTCATCCAAAAGCGCCCGGGGAGATTCTCCTGGTGATAGATGCCACCACCGGGCAGAATGGATTGTCTCAGGTGCGGGTATTTCAGGATGCGGTCGGAGTTACCGGAATCTTCCTGACCAAGCTGGACGGAACTGCCAAAGGGGGGATAATGATCGGCATTGCGGATGAGTTCAAGGTTCCGGTCAAGTACATCGGGCTGGGTGAAAAGCCGGATGATTTCCAGAGGTTCGATCCGGTATGGTTTGCCGAGGCCCTGTTCAGTTAGAGAGCTAAGCTGGCCGTCTGTCTTATGTTAGAAAAAGATATGTTGCCATAAAAGGCGAAAAGAACTCAATCAAAGAGGAGCTCGAAGCTTGGCCGACATTGGCGAAGATCGTATCGATCCTTAAAGCTCGAAGTAGAAAGCCGGAACGTTCAATTCAATAAAACGATACTTGAGTATCGAGATAACGAACTTCGGGCAGACGCCCGCCCGTCTGGGCGATACGAGCCTCGAAAACGACATCCGAGCATCGAGCCCTGTTAGGGGTTGGTAGCATGATAAAAGAGTTACAGGTTAGGACCTCAGACCGGGTGGATTTGGTCGACATAACTCATCTGGTGCAGAAGGCGGTCTCGGAAACCAAGATAAATTCCGGTTTGTGCACCGTATACGTGCCTCATACCACTGCCGGGGTGACCATCAATGAGAATGCCGATCCGTCAGTCAGAAGCGACATCATCGCAGAGATCAACAAGATTATCCCGTTCGACGACAACTACGCGCATCTGGAGGGCAACGCCGCCGCTCACATAAAGAGCACCCTAACCGGCTGTTCAGAGACCCTGTTAGTGGAGGGAGGCAGCCTGGTCCTGGGCACCTGGCAGGGAATCTACTTCTGTGAGTTCGACGGTCCCCGCAATAGAACGGTGATGGTAAAACTCATTGAAGGCTGAGGTACTCAAATCCAGGCCCCGCGCGGGCGTGGACGAATTCGGGGTGTTAAGAAATTGAACACTTTGCCGATAGAATTAATAGGGCAGGAAGTTTTAACCATCCTTCCGAGGATAGCTGGTTGAGTAAGAAAACCTCCTCGCGTCTGCTCAACCGACTATCCTCTCTTTTTTGCACTTCATTCCAGTTCAAGAACCGACCTTTCAAGCCAAAATCGCTCAAAGCCTCTCCCCTATCTCCGATTTCGCTGCAGACCCTTACTCATACAGCAAGACCTCCTTTCCCGTAAGCAGCGCCGGTGCGGAGTATGCTCGACGCCCTCACAAAAGCCTTGACTTGGCTGATCTCTCAAAGTATAATAAAACAAATTCTTAGTAAGAATGAGAACCATGCTGGAAAACTAAAACGGTAACCCTTATTACGATGAGCGAGAAAGACGAGATAAGATCGGCTGATGACTTTGGAGATGGTTTTGCAGACGGATTTGAGCCTCTGCGTGCACTGGATCTCTCCAGGGTCACGAGTTTCGAAGAACTATTAGTCCAGATGGCCGATACCGCTTTTGGAGCCAGAAGCCTGGGAGACGCTTTCAGCGTCTGTACCGCAATGCTGAAAGATCCAGACTGCTTCATCGTGGGCACTTTCTCCGGAGCCATGACTATGGCCAAGATGGGGCTGGTCTTATGCGAGATGATCGATCGGGGTTTTCTGGATGCGGTGGTCTCCACCGGGGCTCTGGTGATGCATGGCTTGGTGGAAAACGTGGGATCTCCTCACTTCAAGAATGATCCCAACTGGTCGGACCATCAGCTTTATGAGCACGGATACAACAGGGTCTATGATACCATCGAGGCCGAGAGGAATCTGCGCGATACCGGCTTCACTCTGGACAAGATATGGGCCAGCCTTGACCACCGGGTTGCGTGTTCAAGCTTCCAACTACTGCAGAAGGTGGGAGAGCATCTCTCCAAGAACGAAGAGGGACGGGGGATCCTGAAGAGTGCCTGGGACAAAAAGGTCCCGGTCTACGTTCCGGCTTTCTCCGACTCGGAGCTGGGTTTGGATTTCGCCATCTACAACAGAATTAGGCGGGAGCAAGGAAAACCTCCTGTCCGCTTCGATCCTTTTGCGGACCTGGATGATTATACCAGGAGAATCCGGGAAGCGAAGCGCATCGGAATCTTCACCATAGGAGGCGGGGTCCCCAGAAACTGGAGCCAGCAGGTGGGCCCATATGTGGAGGCGATCCGTCGCAGGTTCGACGAAGGAGATAAACCGAGTCGGTTCAGATACGGCGTAAGAATTTGCCCGGAGCCGGTTTACTGGGGCGGGCTTTCCGGATGCACCTACAGTGAGGGCGTCTCCTGGGGAAAATTCATTCCCAGAAAGGAGGGTGGTCAGTGGGCCGAGGTCTTGTGCGATGCCACCATTGCCTGGCCCATACTGACTAAAGCTCTAATCGAACGCTTCGATCGGGAGGGTTTCACCCGCCAAAGACCTCAGTCTCCAAAGACTTAAGAGGGCTTCCTGTATTCTCTCCACGTACCCCCTCAGAACTCCAGGCAGGGACGACCTGAAACCGACAGGCCAACTTCTCTTCCGCGTGGAATAAACCGGCATCTTTGCCTATCTCCTCATCCTTTCCCCCTTACCTCAGACAGGACCACAGCGGTGGCAAAAATGCTTGACTTGATTTGGGCCACCTGTTATAATACAGAACTTTTGGAAGGGAGCCGGATTTTTAAATCGGCCGGTAGTGAAGGAAAATGAGGGTAGTCTCGCAGTGTGAACAAGAAACGGAATGGCAAGTATTCAACTTACCGTCAGATCGGGATTTTGACCACCATCCCTATACTAATGATGGTGGCAGCTATATTGGGAGTGTTGATCGGAAAATTCCTGGATAAGAAGCTGGGTACAGACCCATACCTGATGATCGTTTTCACATTCTTGGGATTAGCAGCGGCGGGAAAAGGCGTTTACGATCTTATTAAGAAGGCAAGTCAATAGAGGATAGTTGGTCGCATTCCTGGTCATGGGTGTAGAATTTATTCACAGAGTAATAAAGACCTCACTGGTCCTGGCGGCTCTGGGTTTTCTCTTCGTCACCGTTTATTACCGTTTCGATTTTGGAGCGGGGATTCTGGCGGGGACTATTTGGGGATGCGTGAATCTCTTGTTCTTAACTCATCTGATCACGGAGGTCTTTTCGCCCGGCACAGAGATCAGGAAGGGCAAGGTCATTTTGATAGCCGTGGTCAAGTTTCCCCTGCTGTATGCAGCAGGATTTCTTTTGTTGAAGATAGAATACTTCCCGGCGGTGAGCTTGGTCATAGGATTCTCCCTTCTTTTCGTGGTGATGTTCTTGAAGGCCATGGGAAGATGGGTTCTCTCGCTGGACTCGAAGGAGAAGAAGAACACGGCGCCAACAAATCAGGTCGGAGGTCACAAGACGGGAGGGAGTTAAGACTTTCTTGAGAATGAATCGGAATGACGAGTCTAGAGTTTAGAGTTCAGAGTTTAAGGTTCAAAGTTTAACGCTTGAAGGCCGAAGCCTAAACCGTGATGTCTAAGATGCAACTTGACCCTTGACCCCTGACCCTTAAACCTCCAACCTTAGACCTTAAACCTTGAACCTTAAACCTTGAATTGAACTTGATGTTGACTGAAGAATTAGCGAAGCACGCGGCGGGAAAAGCCCAGGAGGGCGCGCCGGAGCTCCCTAACTTCATCACCTTTCTGTATCACGAATTCGGAAGGGTCGCCTTTGTCGGGTTCCTGCACCATTGGGAAAACGTATTCTTCTCCTGGATGGTGGCCCTTGTTCTCTGCGTGATAGCCTACCTGGTGTACCGGAAAAGGTCTCTCCTGCCGGGCGGGCTGCAGAACGCTGTGGAGATGGTGGTGGAGGCGCTGGACAATTTCATATGCGGAATATTAGGACCGCGAGGCAGAAGGTTCACTCCCTTTCTGGGGACCCTTTTCATATACATTCTCTGCATGAACTTCCTGGGCCTGGTTCCTGGAATGAAATCGCCGACGGCCAATCTAAACACCACCCTGGCTCTGGCCCTCTGTGTGTTCGGCTACGTACAGTATACCGGCATAAGGAGCCTGGGGATTTTGGGCTATCTCAGACACATGGCCGGGGATCCGAGAGACATCGTCACCTGGCTTTTGGTCCCGATCAATATACCAATTCATATCATCGAGGAGTTGGCAAAGCCGATGAGTCTGTCGTTGCGACTTTTCGGCAACATCACCGGCGAGGACGTTTTGATCACCGTGTTCGTGGGACTGGGTGTAAGCGCCTTGAGCTTTCTCCACCTGCCGGTAGGTATCCCCTTCGAGGTTCCGTTCATCTTCTTAGCCTTGCTGACAGGAACCATTCAGGCTTTGGTTTTCACCCTTCTTTCAACCATATATTTTTCTCTGATGTTGCCACATGAGGAACACTGAAGAAACGTTAACCGTTTACTGTCTACCGTTCACTGTTAAAGGAGGAGGTTAGATGTCTTACCAGACTGCATTAGCCATATTTCTTCCATTGGGCCTGGCCATAGCTGCCATGGGTTCTGCCTTTGGACTGGGTCGGGCGGTCTCTGCGGCCATGGAGGCCATGGGACGACAGCCGGAGGCGGCCGCCAAGATTCAGTTGGGAATGATCATCGGCTGCGCTTTAATCGAGGCGCTAACCATCTACGCACTGGTCACCGTGTTCGTGCTGCAGGGCAAAATCTCTTAGAGGATAATTAAAACACGGCTTTATGCGGCGGTCTGCGGACTGCGGACGGGAGTC
Organism: Candidatus Zixiibacteriota bacterium; assembly: GCA_049679185.1. GTDB lineage: Bacteria > Zixibacteria > MSB-5A5 > MSB-5A5 > SM1-73 > SM23-73-3. The sequence continues at coordinate 817 of JBAUFO010000150.1, read as the reverse complement.
TGTTTATGGGTCTTGAATTAGGTCAGATTATCACACATATCATCGGGTTCGTGATAGCAGTCATAATCTTGAAGAAGTTTGCCTGGAAGCCGATTCTGTCCATGCTCGAGGAGAGGAGAAGCAAGATAAAATCGGAATTTGACAGCATCGAGGAGGAGCGGAAGAAGGCCGAGGATCTCTACTCCGATTATCAGACCAAGCTTAAGGAGATAGACGCTTTAGCCCGGACCAAAATCCAGGAGGCAGCCAGGGAGGGACAAACCCTGGCCAATGAGATAAAGGAGAACGCCCGGGCCGAGGCCAAGCAGATCGTAACCAGGACCAGGGAGGAGATCGAAAGGGATCTGGACAAGGCCAAGGTCCAACTGAGAGACGACGTGGTCAACATGACGCTGCAGCTGGCAGAAAGGATCATTCAGGAGAAACTGGATCAGCAGAAAGATAAAGAACTGGTGGCCCAGCTTGCGGATGAGATGAAACAGGGAAAGGTTGAAGGCTTCAAATGATTGAATCGCGAGTCGCCGCAAAGTACGCCACGGCTCTTTTTCGCACAGCCAAACGGATAGCTCAACTTGAGAGTACTTCCCGCGATCTTATGACGATTTCCGAGCTGTTGAGCAAGAATATGCTTCTCAAGCACTTCGTGGAGTCTCCCCAGGTGCTGGAGAAGGACAAAAAGGAACTTTTCACTTCGACCTTCAAACCCTTGATTTCGGAAGCTCTGTTCTCCTTTCTCATGCTGGTGCTGAGCAAACACCGAATCCAGTATCTTGTGTCCATGGCCGGGGAGTTCCAGCGGCTGGTCAAGGAGGATCAG
>JBAUFO010000149.1:0-9901 GCA_049679185.1 Candidatus Zixiibacteriota bacterium | reverse complement strand
CCCTGGATCACTTGGGCGAGGAGGTGTCGGAGGCAGGCGAGGCAAGAGCGGCAACCGAAGTCTATCTGGATGCGCTCGATCGCATCAACGAAAGAGGGGTGGATACTAACATATCGGCCAAACCAACCCAACTCGGCCTGAAAGTAGATAGGGAGCTTTGCGAGCAGAATTTCACCGCCATCATCGAGAGGGCGGCGAAGTATAACAACTTCGTTCGAATGGATATGGAAGGCTCCGATTGCACGGAAGACACCCTTCACATTTTCTACCGCTTGAGGAAGAAGTACGACAACGTTGGCATAGTGATCCAGACTCTGCTTCGCCGCAGTGAGGAGGATGTCGACGAGATTCTCAGGATAGGGGGCAGAATCAGGCTCTGCAAGGGCGCCTACAAGGAGCCAAAGGAGATCGCCTTCTCCAAGAGACCGGAGGTGGACGCCAGTTTCGAGAGGCTGATGGAGAAGCTGCTCAAAAGCGGCATCTATCACGGAATGGCCACCCACGACGAGAGGCTGATCGAAAAGACCAAGCAGTTCGCCCGGGAGAACGATATCCCCAAGGAGACCTTCGAATTCCAACTCCTTTACGGAATCCGCACCGAGCTGGCCCGCCAGCTGATCAAAGACGGCTATAATGTACGCATCTACATCCCCTTCGGCCAGCAGTGGTATCCCTACTTCATGCGGCGCTTGGCCGAAAGACCTGCCAATCTTTTCTTCTTCCTGAAGAACTTCCTCCGAGCATAACACAGGCTGCAGTTCCCGGTTAAATCCGCGCATATCAAGCTTCTCGGCTATCATAGTGCCCCCCCCAAACGCCCATCTCGGTGCCTGCAGAGAGATGGACAGAGTGTGCAAACCGGGTGCCTCAACAACTGAATACCACATGTCGGGATGTAGCCCAATTTCTTTTGGTCCAGCGGGTTAAGACGAAACAAGCTTGGTGGCACGAGCTTTGCAGTAGGGCTGTAGCGAAAGAAAGGAGAACGCGATGATAATAAGCCTGCGTTACAGTCAGAAAGGTTACACTCTGATCGAGTTGTTTGTCGTGGTGGTGATAATCGGGGTCATAGCCGCTCTCGCTATCCCCCGCTTTATGCAGTCAACGGCGAAGACCAAACAGGGCGAGGCCCAGTTGATCCTCAAGCAGGTCTACGAGATGCAAAGGGCCTACCGTCAGGAGATGGACACCTATTATCCGAGCGACGGAAGCACCATCGTTGTACAGCCGGGTGGCAACTTCGGCAGGCTGGACGTGGAGGTTATGGCTTCGGCCCGTTACAGCTACTCCATAACTGCAACCCGCACCAGCTTCGTGGCCACTGCCGGATCCAGGGAAGCCAGCGGCCTGGATGATGACGCGACCCTGGACGTGTGGACCATCGATCAGACCGGAAAGCTTACCTGCATCTCGGATGACGCCACGTACTGATCAGTTGCCTGTCGTCATCCATCCGCACAAGCCACCCGCTGCCGGGCGCCTGGATGCGGATGCCCAGTTCATCCCGTCCGCCTCACAGATTTGTTTTAAGGAGACCCCCCCTGCACCTGAAGCAGTGAATCGACCAAGCGTATCTTCTGGTGAGCGTCGGTCAGTAAGGGATCCAGCCTGAGACTGGTTTCGAATTCTTCTCGTGCCTCTCTCAACTTCATCAGTTTAGCGTAGGCCAACCCCAGGTTGAAATGATAGACAGCATTTTGGGGATCCAAGTTTATTGCCTTCTCTAACGAGGATACACCTTGAGCCCCTCGCCCGGTGTGATCATAGAGAATCCCCAAGTTGGCGTGGGCTTCGGCAAAATCCGGCTTCAACGAGAGCGCTTGTTTAAGGTGAATCTCGGCTGAGTTGATCTCGCCTCTTCCCACGTACACGGTTCCCAGGTTGAAATGCGCCTTGGCCTTCAGACCTGCAGCGTCCAGCCTGTGGGGATCCCCTTCCGCGGCCAGAATCTCCAGATCGTAGGCCACGTCTGCCTCAGACGCCAGCGGGTGGATTACTCTGTCGAATCTTTCGACGGCCGAATCATACTGTCCTTCCGTTAGGTAAATCTCCCCCAAGAGCAGTTCGGCTTCGGGAAAAGGCCGAATCTCTCTTAAGCCCTGGCCTAAGGTCTGCTTCGCCTGGTCAATCCTTCCTTCCTTCCGGTAGCTCATGGCCAGATTCATGTATGCATCGGCCCGGTGGCCTCCCAGTTCAACGGCTTTTTCGGCCATCTCCTCTGCCTCTTGGTGCCGACCCTGCTGCAGATAGACTGCTGACAGGTTGTTATAGGCCTTGGCCTCGTTCGGATTAAGCTCCAGCTCGGATAAGAACTCCTTCTCGGCTTGTTCTAAGTCTCCGCTCCTGAAAAACACCATGCCCCGGTTCAGGTGAGCCCGGTTATAGCCGGGGTTCGACGCCAGCACCGAGTTGAACTCCGCCAATGCTAAGTCGAGCTTGCCCTCTTTCAGGTAGACATTGCCCAGGCTGAAGTGAGCCTGAGAGAAGTCGCCCACTCTTAAGTGATAGGCATTCGAATTGGTCAAGAGCGCGAAAGGGATAAGTATCAGCAGGAACGTCCCGAGGAAAGCGATTTTCTTTTCCCGCAGCCTTTCAAAAAGCCACACCAGTGAAAAGCCGGAGAAGATGAGCAATAAAGGGATCACCGGCAGCCTGAACCGGGCGGGGACGAAGAAGGCCACCACGGTTGCCATGTAGCAGAGGATGAACAGAACAGGCAATAGAATCCTCTTCCTCCGATCAGCGGTCTTGCCGGAACGAGTCTTCTTCGAGCGATTAACCGCTCGCATGGACAGAATCATTCCCGTCAGGCCCAGGGGCCCTATCAGCCAAAACCCCAGGGGCAAGATGCGAATCAGGGAGGAGTATTGTCGGAAGAAGTATATGTTCTGGTTGTTGCTGATTTCAAACCTGCTCCAGAACAGATAAAATTTCTTCGCCAGGAGACCGAAGGCCGCGGACGGATCTTCAAGGTAGAAGTCCACCCCCTTCCGGTAATAATAGTTGGAGATCTCGGAGGGCTTAAGACTCTGGCCGGTCTCCCTTTCCGCCATCTGCTGAAAATCCCGGTACTGCCAGTCCTCCTTGTAGAAGATGGCGCTCACCCCGTCGGCGTTCTTGTTGTTCCCGATGTAGAAGTTTATGCCGCCCTGTGAGGCGATCAGAACCGTATCTTTGCCGGCAATGATGTTTCTTAAGGTAACCGGCGAGATTACCAGGATGCTTCCCAAAAGAAACGAAGCTGAGTAGGTCAGGACAGTCTTGAATGTCTTCTTTCTTCTGAACGCTAGGAAAATCCACAGCCAGACAAAGGGAACGAAGACCAGAATGTTGGGCCGGGTGATGGCGGAGAGTCCCAGAATCGCTCCACAGGCGAACCATCTGAAGAATTTGGGATTCTCTTTTGCCCGAAGCAAAAACAGGATGAGCAGAAGATCGAAGAAGACCAGAAATGAATCGAGCAGCAACTCACCCTCAAAGTACAAAAGCATTCCATAGGTGGCGGCGATGAAGCCGGATACAACTGCCACTTTCCGGTTGAACAGCTTTCTCGCCAGGAAATAGACTAAAACGCATGAGAAGGAACCAACCAGATGTTGAATCAAACGTGGGATGATATAATCGTGCCCAAATATCTTATAAACTATGGCTAAAAAGTAGGCATAAAAAGGGGCTCTGAAAAATACCTTCCCACCGATCCAATTTCCACCGGCTATGTTCTGCGCCCAGGCGTCATGAAAAAGCGGATCCATGGTGGGGGAAAAAAAATGGGGGCTGCTTTTCATCTGCAGAAGGTATATGAACCTTAAAGCATAAGCCAAAACAAATATACCTAATACAATTATCTTCTCTCTGTCTTTGTCCGGGATTCCTTTGAGCATAAACAAAATATATTCGCCTGCATCTACTTTGTCAAACAAAAGCAGGCTTGATTAGGCCCCAATCTCTTCGCAAACATTTGTATGATTCCCGCTTTGGTTTGAAGTTGAGACAGGACGAGACGGGAAATTGGGAGGTCCTTTCGTTCGTCACGGCCCCCTCGTCCGTGGCACGCTATGGTAACGGATTCATCCTGATCCCGCCTTTGGCGGGAGAACGGGCAAGGTGTCCGATACCCACTGAGAATGAAGTGCAATTTATAGATAGCGGGTCGTCGAATTGTTATCTAAGGTACCTGTATCCATCCAGGGGCGGTTTCATCCACAGGTCATGGTTATCGCCAGGTAAGGGTTGGAGTTTGTTCATTTCATACTTGTTCTGGTCAAGCTGGTACTTGTCATAAAAACCGTTCTCAAATTCATACACCTCTCCGGTATTCGGATCATACAGTCGTTCCTTCTCCAGGATGGCATCGCTTGTTTTTTCAGCGAGAATGTCATCGACTCTGTTTCGGTTTTCCCATCCTTGCATGATGATATCCGAAGTTTCACTTAAGGTTTTTCCGGCCTTAAGAATCCCGGCATAGGTGCTTGCCTGCTGCGCCAGGCAATTGTTCACATAAGATTGACTTATGGTATAACTTCCCACTGACTTGACCAGTACATTTTCAATGTTCCGAAACTCCCTCTTTGGTGCAGTGATTCCGATTATGGAGAATCCGTACCCCAGGCCTCCCCCGGGTCCACCGGTAAAGGGCAGAACCGGAGCAACGGTAACCAGGAACAACCCTTCTCCCAAGCTTCCGCCCTGGGTAAACAGGGCCCTTACCAGTCCGGTGCTGCCGCCGCTTACTGGACTTGGCTGTTTGACCTTTGAAATAATCTTAACGTTTTCCAATCTGGGGCATTGAGGCATGAAGTTTTGGGCCACTTGACTCCGGGCGACAAGATGAAACTGCGCAAGAAAATTATCAGGGGTAAGCGGATTGACAACCGGCATGTCAATCCAGGTACAAGGATAACCTCCCATATTCATATATTGATAATCGATTTGTTTCTGTTGTTCAGACAAATAAACCGGTCCAACTTCTCCAAAGTAAAATATCTGCCTTAGAGGTTCGGATGGATCACGAATCAAGAAAGCAAATCCAGCGCATGCCCCGGCGGTAATAACGTTCCATCCTTCCGGCTTATCAATTGAAAAAAAGCCACCGTCGAAGCTTTCCAGCTTCAATTTCGCCCCACGCCTTTCGCCTCCATCGGCGCAGAAGATTGCACCCAAAATAAGGCTTCCGACCAGAATCGCCAGCAAAGACTGTCTTTTCATTTCTGCCTCCTCTTTAATGATTTAGAATGTTCCGGCTAACGATTTAGTAGTGTGTATATGAGGACGAACGAATTATCGGCTATCTTGCAAGACATGAAATATTATCGGCAGTTTTGCAGATTTTTTCACAAAAGGCCAAACCGACTCTTTGCCATGCTTCTGCCTGGACAGCAGATATTTTTCAGTGGTTTTCGAAAAGATTTTTATATTCACGATTTCAATCACCAAAGTGGAGAAGAACTTTTTTCGATAAAAAAGTCTTGCGTTTCCGGTATGTGGATGATATTAGTATAAGTTCAGGATGAGCCTGAATTGGTTGTAATCGAGAAAGGGAGGATTGACACACCCGATGAACCTTGGAATAATCGGCCTGTTCGTTTTGGCCCTTGTCATTATGCTGGTGGGTCTGGCAGGAACCGTGCTTCCCATGCTTCCCGGTCTGCCCATCATGTGGGTGGGGGCTTTTATCTACGCCTTTCTGACCGGATTCGAGCAGATCGGCTGGGATTTCCTGGGAGTATTCGCGGTTCTGGTGGCGGTCACCAGCTTGCTGGACTATGTGGCGAATTTGTACGGGGCAAAAAAGATGGGTGCCAGCGGATGGGGACTTACAGGAGCGTTTCTGGGCATGCTCATCGGGCTCTTTACCGGTGGACTGATCGGCCTTCTGCTGGGCTCATTCGTGGGGGCCATCTTAGGTGAACTTCTGGGAGGAAGAAAAGGCTCTCAGGCCTTTAAGGCCGGAGTGGGAACTTTCCTTGGGTTTTTGGGCGGGACTCTGATCAAATTCGTGGTCGGCTGTGCAATGATTGGAGTCTTCATCTGGCAGGTTCTCTTCTAAAGCAGACAGCGGGACCAGTGAGATCGACCGCCCAAGCCCGGTCATTATTGCACCGTAGATATTTGCCGAAGCTTCCAGGACAAACCAACCTGACCTTTCCTCGCCACACTATTCAGACCCAAATGGACAGTGCTGATAGATGAGGTTGAAGTTATCCGCCAAAAAAAGAGGCCGGAGACGACTCCGACCTCTTCTACTAAACCCGTTTGAAGGGAAAACTAAGGTAAGTCCTCCCAGAACCACTCTATGACCCCCTTCATAACCTGATACGCGGGATAATCGTCCTGTTCGTCATTTTGCATCAGATTGAGCGGAAAAGTGAAGAAAGCGGTACGGAAGGTGGGCCCGATGTAATTCACCCCGCAGGGGCGATCATGCATGGGTGAGAGAGACCCGTAGTAAGAGACAAAACTCAAGATTCGTCTCTCGGCAGGAATCCTGAAAGCCCAATCCACATTGTTAGACATGGCAACAAAAGTCACCCCGGGAATGCCCCGGGAACCGAATCTGTAAACCGGTGAGTTGATGATGGGGGGGTTGGAGTAGAGCCACTCATAATCTATCAGTCTTTTGCACACAGTCGTATCCACGCTCAGGGCCGGAAGCTGCTGCCAATCTCCAAAAGGCTTGGCCTGCATGAACTCCAGGGTCATGCTGTCCAAGCTGGTCAAGGTGGGAGTGAACACGGATTGTATTCCACAGTATTCAACTCCAATCTGGTAGGTGTTGGGGGCAACACTCCTTATTGTTTCCATTGGCTTGGATCCTCTGCCCGGGGAAAAATCGAAATTGTTCATTCCAATAATCCAAACACGTCCGCCCACGTTCAGGTATTCCTTGTACGCTCTGTAGTTATCCTCACTGATGTCCGGTCCGGATCCCAGGTTGGTTACTATCACCAGGTCGTATCGCGCCAGGGTGTCCTCGACGGGAGCATCCTTGCCGCCCCCGTATGGAGGAACCGCCGGGTCGTGCCACATTGCGAACTCGTGATACACATCTTGACCGAGAAGGCGTTGGAGCCCTGTTCGATAGAAACCTCGCACGAACGCCGTATCAGGCTCCTCTGTCTCGCCGCCGACCAGACCTCCGGGTGGCCCGCCGTACTTGGTGGCCTCCACCAGCAGAACGGTTTTTCTGTTCTGGTCGGCGTAACGAAATTGCGGCTTTAAGATGCGGATGTTAAGCGTGGTGACTGTGTCGGTGCTGACAAAGGCATCGTCCCTGGTTCTTACCCTCAACTGATACCATCCATAGCCCAAACCAGCAGCATTCTCCAGATCGCTGAAGACATACGACTGATCCGGTACCCATCGCGTGTAGATCACCTCCCCGCCGATCACCATGCTGTCAAGCGATGAATCGGCAACCGCCATGGTATCCACAGTTAAGGGAGTCGGGGCGGTCTCGAACGGACCCACCAGTTCCCACTTAAACTGAAAGTCGGGCTGGTAGCGCTCCTCCGGATAGTCGGCGGTGTCCAGACCGGACCAGGAGATGCTGATCCCTTTCCAGGTGGCAGTCGTGTCTTCCAGGCAATAATGGTTCTTGGCGGCAAAGGCGCTGTCCGCGTTGATGAAGGCTTCCGGTCGGTGGTTGTTGCGGTAGAATAGCCTGCTAATCACCTCAGATATCTCTCCGCGATTGTCCACGGCTCGAAGCAACAGGTATTGAGGCGTATATATCTCGGGATTCATGTCCGCATACGTCCTCACGTTTCTCTGATGCCCACCGGGCTCGGACACCACATGAGCTCCGATCATGCTCTTCAGGCTGGTCTGGTTTACCCACGAAACGCTATCCGCCGGGATGCTGCGAAGAAAGCTTTTCACCTCTTCCAATCCCCCGAAGTTGACGACGCTGTCCGTCACCATCACCGCATACTGATAGGCGGCTATGAAACCGTCGACGTCCGTCCCGTACCAGTAAATCCGGGGATTCACCGAAAAATAGGTCGACTCAGCCGGAACGTTTGCGAAATACACCGTGGGAGGGCTGTTAGCCGGCTCCGTCCCTTTCCGTTCCAGCTTACCACACCCGGAAAGCATCAGAAGACAGAGGGAAAAGATCACTAAACAAAAGCCGTATCTCCTCATAATTCAGAACTCCTTGCGATAATTATATGAAAGTCAAGCTTGTCCTTTCCAAGCTTGCGGTTCCTAATCTCCACGTCTTTAAAATGAACCCTTAGAATGCGACTCCCACGGTGAACCTCTGCATATTCTCCAGCCAGTCCATGTCATGATACCCGTAATCGATGCTCAGCCGGATCGCTTCGGTCAAGTTGAATCTCGCTCCCCCGCCTGCCGAAATTCCGCCACTGTCGTATTCAAAATGGTTTCCCAATCTCAAAGAGAACACGTCGCTGTACCAGTATTCCACGCCGGCATTGAACTTCTCCGAGTTATCATTGGGATGGCTTCCCTCAGCCGCAAAGACAGCGCTGTGATCACCCCTCCGGTACACGTCGAACACGCCTCCGAATCTGAAATTCATGGGAAGCGGATATGATTCATCTATCATGGTGACGTCAGGTCCGAAATTGTTCACCACCATTCCTATCTTGAAACCCTTGAAACCGGTGTCATACAGGGTGCCCACGTCTGCAGCCCAGCCTATGGCTCTCTCGGTGTCATAGAGCTGATCGATGACCTTCAAAGTGATGCCGATGTTGAAACGATCTGTCAGGCTTCTGGCATAGCTGAAGCTCAACGCATATTCCTTGCAGGTGAACGTCTGGGAGGGCTCCAAGTGGGCATCATAGGGGGTAAAGGGCATGTCACCGGCATTCAGCATGAGAAGACCGAATCCCCATACTCCACCCCATCTGGGAGTCGGGTAACCTACGCCCACAAAATCATAGGTGATGTCCGCCGGGTACGAGACATGGGTAAACAGCGCCTGCCTGTCCATGAGTTGGGCCAATCCCGCCGGATTATAGTACACCGCGGAGGCATCATCACAGATGGAGAGGAAAGCGTCTCCCATGCCCATAGCCCGAGCAGAAACCCCCAACTCCAGAAATTGAGCTCCGGCCGTTCCCACCTTATCTTGCCCCCAAACCCATTGGGGGGACAAAAGCAGCATCAATATCAAAACTCCAAAGAGTGGCTTTCGCACGATTCTCTCCTTTCCTTTATTTAATTATCACGAACTTTCCTACCTGGTTTTCTCCGGTATCCTTGTTCTCCACGGCGAACAGATAGATCCCCGTTACCACCGCCTGGGTGTTACGGGAGATCAAATTCCATTCGTCAATGGTGGCATCCAGGGCGTCATCCTTTCTTTCGTGATCTATGACCTGTACCAGATCACCATCCAGAGAATATATCCTGATGGTGCATCGGGGAGGCAGGTTCACAAACCTTATCCGCTTCTCGTAAATGCCTTCCGACTCGTACTTGTCGTCAACATACCCCCCGTCTACCCGGTAAGGATTGGGATAAACCATCACCTTCAGACCCTCGGCCTCAACCTCACTCCAGTCGTCCACCGGATAGACTTCGGTGGCGTTGACCAGCTTGGAGGCCTCCAGAGCTTGAAGGCCGGTCTGAGGATCGCCCACGTCGAACGCCGTTACCGCATAGTGAACCGACTGAGAGGCAAACTCAGGCAACTCAAACTCATAATCCCAATACCGGTCCGAGGTGTCGGCAGGTGAGGTGCGATCCACATGATTCCGGTACGCCGTGTCGGCGATTATAGCGTCAAAACCAACGTTCCAATCTTGAGCCTCAAAATACAAAGAGTCGTAACTCTCCAGCTTGATGGAATCATAAGTCACCGCATAGCCCAAATCCGCGTCTATGGAGTCGGATAAACGAATGTAAAAGGGTGGATATACTTCCTCGATCA
>JBAUFO010000148.1:0-16619 GCA_049679185.1 Candidatus Zixiibacteriota bacterium | reverse complement strand
GGGTTTGATAAATTCATCCGCTCCTTTTATGATTTTGTCCGGACAGCGAAAACATATAGTCATTGGTTTTTCTATTGCTTGAGGAAAATTGTTGGCAAAACCTAATATTATTTTGGGGTTACCCCCCCGCCAACTGTAAATACTTTGTTTGTCGTCACCAACCACGGAAAGTCCTTTTCCAGTGCCAGCAAGATGATTTATTAGACAGTACTCAGCTTTGTTTATGTCTTGAAATTCGTCAACGAGTAGATATTTAGCCTTAGTTTGATAGAAGTTTTTAGCCTCTTCGGACGAGCCTAATAGACGACAAGCCTGTATTACCAAATCCTGAAAATCCAAAGCAGAGTGAAATCGTAATATCGCCTGATACCTTATAAATACCTTCTTAAATAGTCCATCTGAGATATCACTCAGTTCCTTGTTCTCACACTTTAATAATAAAATGCGATTTGAAAATTCTTTTGTCTTCGTAATGGCATTTGGATTGATATCGTATATGGCATCATACAGTATGAGATAAGATTCATACTCATCTGCAATGATAAAGTCTTCAGTTATACCGATCTCATTCCCCTTGTCTTTCAGCATCCTCATAGAAAGAGAATGCAAAGTGCAAAGCAGAGGCTGACTATTAAATTCTAAACCGAGTTCACAGAGTCTCTTCTTCATTTGCTGTGCTGCTTTAGTTGTGAAAGTGATACCGATAATCTCTTCTTTCGTTGCCAACTTATTACTCAGCAACTGTAGAATTCCATGCGAGAGCACCTCGGTTTTGCCAGTCCCCGGACCAGCTAAGACGAGCAAAGGTTGCTGGCCAATACTTTCTACTATGTCTCTCTGTTCTTCAGTCAAAGGCATTCCTTAGAAGCTCCATTGACTCTTATCTTCGCAGACTCCTCGCCTTATCCAGCCTTTCCTTCACCAACTCACACACCGCCCAATAAACCTCTTTTCTCTCCTCTTGGGTCAACCCTAAAACATCAAACACGACGTCATCGAGTGCCTTGCGATCTGGCATGAGCCTTGGCTCCTGTTCACGGATTGGTTTGTTGGGATCAAGTCCACACTCCTCGAAAACGGACTCAAACTCCATCGCAAGAGTCGGGTTCTTCTGGAATACAGATGGGTCGACTACCATAGTTTTCTTGGATTCAAACACCGCGGTATCCAACACGCCTTCACCAAGATTTACCCGCCCTTCTAATTCCTTGAATAAATGGAAAACAGAGTTATTCAAAATGATTGCCTGAATCTCAGGCTCAATCTTTTTCGTAAAGCGGATTTCATAGAGCCTTTGGTCAACCAGACAGTTGCCCTCAATAACTGACTGCCCATGATTGTCATGAATAGACTTGACCCAAACTGCGTTTGGGAATTCCTTTACCCCTAAATCATACCACAACCTTCGATTCTTGACCGTTTCAAGTTTGTGATAGCCCTTGACCCTTTTCCCTTTGTCTCCACCGCTCTTGATCTCTACTGTTTGGCGCTCTCCCCATTTTATGTACTCTAATGCTTTAGTTCCTTTTAGCCGAGATTTTGGCTGATCACAAATGAATACTTTGAACCTCAATTTCTGGAGACCGACCTTTGTAGTATTGCATTCCTTAGGGCTTTTTATCACGGGTCTTAGAAACCTGGACTCGATTTTCAATCTCTCTAGCGTCTTTTCATCAAGATAGAAGAACTCATTCGCCCCTGTGGTAAATCCTCGTCTCACTTTCGCAATATCGCCAAGTTCCACTAACTTCTCTTTGCTGTTCTGGACGATAGTATAGAATATATCCGGTGCCCGCAAGTATTTCCCACCCCATTTGTTGCCGGAATACTTCCCTTGTCTAAATCTCCCGTCCTTCCTGTCGTAATCCACCGGGTACTCCCATCCGTCCTCAAGGAGATCCTCCTGTACGACTGGAAAAACTCGATAATCATCTCTCTTCACCACATTCTTGACAAGTTCCGAGATATCCTCGCCTCGGTTTTTCAGCTTCACGCTTTCGATCTCTATGAGATTACGGGAGCTTAACACTTGCTCGAACGACTTCTTGAACATCACGAATCTCGCGGTAAGAGTGATCGCGGACCAAGGGCTGTTCCCCAGCAACTGCAGTCCGCCAATTTGCCCTGCCACTGCCTTCGGGGACCCCAAAATTGCGATTATCGTGTTGATGCCTGCATGGGCAAAGCTCCTCTTCGGGTTATCGTAAATCGCGGTGATGGGAACGTATCTGAGGAGGAATTCCTGGAGATCCCTCCCATAACCCACATCCAACCAAGAGTTCGAAGTAATAAAGCAAAAGGTACCTTTCTCATTTAGTATGGAAAGCCCGTGGAAGTAAAAGTAGATGTAATAGTCGCTTTTCCTGTCAATCTTTCTGATCATGGGGAAATGAGTCTGAACAGATTCGATGAGCTTGTCCTTGTATGCTCTTCGATCCTGCAGGTCTACTTCCGCCTTGAGCCGATCTGGGGGGGAGATTATCTCTTGTCGGACGTACGGAGGATTTCCAATGACTACATCGAACCCGTCTTTGTCTCCAAAGATCTCGGCAAAGTCTATCTCCCACACAAAAGGCTTTTTTTCTGGGTCTTTCAGATGCTTCTTGACATTCCGGAGACTGTCAGTCTGACTAACTACATTTGATATATCTCTGGTGACCCTTTCGATGTCGTGCTCTGGTGCTCTAATTTCCTTTCCATACAGGTCTCTTTGCCCGGCTTCAAGGATTCTTAGCCTTTTGTTTAGCCTCTCTTTTTCTTCCTTTAATTTCCCCACCCGCTCATCTATTATCTCGCCAAAGAGCCTTGTCTCCTCCTCCATTATCTCGTCCTTGGTGGAGAATCTCGACGGGCTATTATAGAAGTAGCGCTCCTTTTCCTTTCTTAGATGAAGGAGTTTGTCCCTCAATCCTCTCGAGATATTGCTTGTCCGGAGGTGCAGTTTAATCCCCCCAATTTCTTGGACCAGGGAGTCTCCAACCCTCAGGTTGAGATTTAGATTAGGTAATAAGGGTCTTCTCCTAAGCTCCTCAGGTGTGAGCTTGGCCTCAACAATAAGATGAAGCCAGAGCCTCAATTCCGCTGCGTGAACAGCCCACGACATGACATCCACGCCGTAAAGGGATCTTCCCACAATCGCTTCTTTGAGTGAGAAATCAGTGAAGCCTGTTCTTTTAAGATGTCTGTAAATGACCTTGTAGAGGTCGGCTAGCAGTCTCAGCATGCCAACAAGGAATGCCCCTGAACCGCAGGCCGGGTCCACAATCGAAAGCTTGTCCAAGACCCTCTCAAGGTCGCGCCACAGGTTTTCCTGTCCGAAGTATTGCTCCACTTTCTCTTTGTCATCATCAAAGACGAACTGATAGAACTTGTCTTTGGGAACGTTTGGCAGGTGCTTGGCCAGATACTCGACCAAAGATCTCATGCACATGAAATCAACCTCGACTCTGGGTGTATAGAATATGCCGAGATCGTTCCTGTCGTAGATTTCCTCCGCCACTTTAGCCAAGGACTCGTAGACATATCCAAGCATCTGTGGATCGACGGCAACCTCTGATTCAAGAGGCATGTCCTCTCTTATCGTGAAGTTGTATTTTTCAAAGAATTCAAAGATCGTTCTGAAAAGAGTGTCGTCGATTTTCACCGCCAGCTTGTCCCACTCGTTCTCCGTGAAGAGACCACCATTCAGGTAGGGAGCACTGCCCAGAAGGTCTTTCACGTCTGCTGGCAACTCCCTGATTTCTGAGGCTCTATTATTAAAGGCTTTGAAGAATATTGCCTTTAGCCATTTATCATAAAAGGAATCTTTCTCAGTCTTCCCCGCATTTCTCTCCACTAAATATCTGTTCCATAAATATTTCATGAACCTGGGATCATTATTCAGCCACCTCTTTTTTGAAATGAAATAAATGAACATGATTCTGTTCAGGAACTGAAGAGTGAACTCGTGCGAGTCCTTTCGCTTTATGCCTTGTTTGTCCAGCTTAGATCTCAACACAAAGAATACTATCTTGTAATCTTCAAAGAACTTCTCGGTTACTCTCTCAACGTTGAAAGCATGCCTCCATTTTCGCCAGACGTCTCTCCAAGAGGATTCTGTGCCGTCGTAGAAGAGATTTGATAACGTCTCGACATCAGTGTAGTGGAGTTCTTTCCTATCCAGAACCAGCTTCGTGATCTTCAGCTTATGCTCTCCGGCAGCCCTCTTTTCATAGTCCGGGAACACCACCATGGTTGTGCCGTAGTCAACAGTCAAGAAAAGCAGAAACCTGAGATATCTGTCAGAGAAAACCTTAGTTATGTAGCGGACGAAAGCAGGGGCCAGCGTAGACGTCTCGATGAGGAATACCGGCATGTCAGTACCGAAGCTCAAAACCGTGTAGATATTCTTGACCTTCTCTCTTTCATCCTTCTTGAACTCGAATTCCGCCAGCTTTCTCTTGGAGGAAGGATCGAAAATCACGTCCGCAGGATAATTCAGTTTCTTGAAGAGCTCATATACCCCTTCCGGGGAAGAGATGTCAGATATGAATTCTCCTACTTTTTCTCTAATCTCCGTCTTGCCACCCATATTCCAAGCCTCTCATTTACAATGGTCGGAGCAAATCTATACCGCCGAATGAAGTAGGGCTTCGTCTTAATATTAACAAAAAGAGTATAAAAAAGCAAGTTATGTCTTCTGAGGAAAGATTCCAGACCCGGAACTAGACAGCCCACGGCGGGGTCCGGCTTTGCCGATTCTGTGCCCAAAGGCTGAAAGCTATTCGGAAACAAGGATGAAACGGAATTGATCTAAGTCGCTGCACGACAGACAAGGGCGTCGGGCTATGAACCCGAAGCGCCGGGCAACCAACCGTTTGACACTCACTCAATTATGGTTCCAAGGTTTCGCGGTGTGTCGACTCTGTGTCTGGCATCCGTTGTCTTTTTGTGGAAAGGTCGAGATGGTTCCCTCTGCAAGGTCCATTGTTTCTGTCTAGATCCGTTTTATTTCTCAAAGCGGGTTTGTCTCGCCTCGTAAAACAAACTGCGAGCAGCACCGAATTGGCTCGTCGGAACTTGAAGCAAGATATCGGGCCGTGATCAATGCTGGGAAGTACTCCGATGGCGCACCGAGATCGTTCTCCTTCTAACAGTCTGCCGATAGGATGATGTCGGCGGCCTGGGTCAGAGGAAGAGTTGCTTCAGCTTGGCCTTGTCTTGTTTCAACACCTCAGGCGGGCCCTCAAAAGCGATTTTGCCCAGCTTCATTGAGTAGACTCTACTGCATATATCAAGCACCTCTCGGACCTTCTGTTCCACGATCAGGATGCTCGTCCCGAACTCGCGCCTTATGTCGGTGATCTTATCGAAGATAGTCGTTACAAGATTGGGAGATAAGCCAAGGGATGGTTCATCAAGCATAAGGAGTTTGGGTTCAGGAACGAGTGCCCGGGCCAGAGCCAACATCTGTTGCTCACCCCCGGAGAGTTGACCTGCACCTTGCCGTAGACGCTCTTTGAGCACGGGAAAGATCTCGAGAACCTGCTCGATGCGCCCTTTGACAACTCTTCTTGGGAGCTGAAAACCACCGATTTCAAGATTCTCGGTGACGCTTAGATCGTGGAAAACGCGGCTTCCTTGGGGTGCGAAGGTAATTCCGCGAGCAACACGTTCTGCTGTACCGGTGCCATTCAACGGCGCACCATTGAAGCGTATCTCGCCCTGCCATGCAGGAATCAGGCCACAAACGGCCTTGAGGACGGTAGATTTGCCTGCTCCGTTGGGTCCAATGAGGGCAACGATCTCCTGCTCACGAACCTCCACCGACAGCCCGAAAAACACCTGTTTCTTCCCGTATCCTGTTTCCAGCTCCTTGATCTGCAACATTTTCAGTCTCAATCTATGTAAGCCTCGATAACCCTGGGATCATTCCGGACCTCGTCAGGCGTGCCTTCGCTGACCTTAGCTCCGGCGTCCATGAAAACGACACGATCGCATATCTGCATCACGGCATCGAGGTTATGTTCAATCAGGATCACCGACTTGCCCCTTGAGGGCAATGTTCGGATGATTTCCAGAATTCTCTCAATCATCTCAGGCGCTATGCCAGCCACCGGCTCATCGAGAAGGAGCACGTCAGATTTCGCGGCAAGGCAGCAGACAAGGCTCAGCAACTTCTGTTGTCCATAAGAGAGATCTTCCGCCGGATCGTCTGCTTTCCGTTCTAGACTGGTTTCCTCGAGAAGCCTCATGGCTTCCTCGCAGTTCACAACCTCCTGGTTTCGACTCTTGCCGCGACGAAAGAAGAGGTTCCATAGTCTCTCACCAGGTTGTTGTCTGAAAGAGAGCAACACATTGTCGAGCACGCTGATCTGTCTGATGAGACGAAGACTCTGGAACGTTCGGCTGACACCAGAGTCCGTTAGCTGATGCGGCGGAGCACCCGTGACGTCCTTGCCCTTCAAAACGACCTTACCGCCATCGGCAGGGAGAAATCCGGTGATAACGTTGAAGAGAGTGGTTTTCCCAGCCCCATTCGGGCCTATAAGGCCGAGTATCTCGCCTTGTCGTAGTGAGCAGGAGAAATCGGAGAGTGCCCTGACACCATCGAAGTTCTTTGCGAGTCCATTGATTTCCAATGTATCACTGCTCATTCCGAGGCCTCCCCGCTTTGGAAGGCATACTTACCCAGGAATCCTCGCGGTCGCCACATCATGAATGCCACTAGAAGTCCCCCGTAGAGGATCTGTCTGACATTTGCGGCGAGTGAGCTTGGCATCCCGACGAATCGCAGGAGCTCAGGTAACAGAACCAGAACGAATGCACCCAAGACAGGCCCCCACAAGCTGCCAGCTCCGCCAATGATCACTAGGGAGATGATGAATATCGACTCCATTACCGTGAAGCTCGTGGGATCAATGAAGCTGATGTAGTACGCGTACATCGACCCGGCCACAGCGGCCATTCCGGCACCTATAACGAAAACGATTATCTTGTACGCTGCCACGTTCTTGCCGGCGGCCTGGGCAAAAACCTCGTCCTCACGGATTGCTTTCAGAACCCGCCCGAAAGGTGACTGAACGATTCGTCGGGTAACCCAGAGTGTCAGCGCACAAAAGATTGCGACAAGCACGAGGAAGCCCACATGCGAAGATATCTTCAACCCGAAGATCGTTGGCTGTGGAATTCCGGGGAGACCCATCGGGCCTCCCGTAAAGGAAACCCAGTTGTTCAGAACGCTGAATACGATAACTTGGAAGGCGAAAGTTGCGATCATGAAGTAATCGTCACGGATGCGCAGGGACGGGATGCCTACCAATGCCCCGAGCAAACCGCTCAGAATGACCGCACAGATGATGTTAATCAGGAAGGGACTGTGCAGATTGAGGGCCATGAGCGCAGCGACGTATGCCCCGACGCCATAGAACGCCGCGTGGGCGATGGAAAGCAAACCGGTGTAACCAGCAATCAGATTAAGTGACACTGACAGAATTACGTAGATGCCAATTAGTATAAGTATGTGTAAAACGTATTCCATCGGTCACAAATCCTATACCGTGGCTTTCTTGAGCGGTTTACCCAGGATTCCTTCGGGCTTGAACAACAGGAACGCGAACAACAACAGGAACGCCGCTGCTTCTTCCCAGTGTGTGCCCAGTTTCCACCCTGCAACCTGCTGAAAGAAGGCCAGGAGAAACGAAGCGATGGCTACTCCCAAGGCCTTCCCATTCCCACCCAGCACAACAGCCACAACGCCCAGCAACAACATGGGTAAGCCCATAGTGGGAGTCATGCCAACGTCAAGTGCCCGAAACACTCCGGCGGCGCCAGCAAGGAGCGATCCAAGGCAAAAGGCGATACCCATGGCAGTCTCAAAGTCAATTCCGCTGACCCTTGCCAGTTCCGGATTGTCGGCAACAGCCCTGAGTGACAGACCAAGCCTAGTCTTGTCAATCAAATACACCTTAGCAAGCAGGACTACGATAGCAGAGAATATAACCACCAATTGGATGCCTGTTAGCTTCGCTCCAAGCAGGGAAAAACCGGGCGTAATTGCAGTCCCTCCGATCAGCTTCGTATCGTCGCCAAACACCATGGCGATCACATTTTGCAGTAGGATATATGCACCCAGGGATGCCAGAAGGAGAACTAGTGGCGATGCCCCTTTACGCCTCATTGGTCGATACACCAACGCATTGAGACACCAGCCAAGTCCCGCAGCGGCTACCAGGGCAAGTAATACGGAGATGACTGTGGGCAGATTCAGGAAGGATGCGGACATGAGGCTTGCATACGCCGCAAATGTAATGACCGCTGCATGGGCGAAGTGAAAGAACCTAGCTGTGGAGAAGATCACCGAGAAGCTGATGGCCACCAAGAAGATGGCACACGCCGAGAACAGGATATTCGCAAAGAGCTGCTCCATGGCTTCTCCCTAACCCCCCGAGATCTCATGAACCCTCACGGCTTGGCCGCGATGTATCCAGTTGAGCCAGGTCTCGTTTCCTGAAACCATCTCCAAGTGTCGTAGGTAGACGGCGAACTCCCTGTAGCTCTCAAGGTAGTGAGGAAAAGAACGGAGCATTCGGCGAGTAACGTCAGCGTAGGTAGATGATCCATAGAAGGCTCTGAACAGGTTCTTCCTGATCTCACGGTACTGCGTCACCGTGACCCCTGGGTTATGAACAACAGGCATCCTGACAGTATCAAAGTCCTGCCAGTCGAGTGTCACAAGTTGATTCCTGTATCTACTCCAATCCCTCGTCCCCGGAAAAGGAGTGAAGAATGAGATTTTAAGCTCGTTCGCCTGCAGTCTCTGCAGGAAACGCCTTGTTGTCCGCAACAAGTACTCTTCAGTCTCCCACGGAAATCCTATCATCAAGTAGATCTTTACGAAAATGCCCAATTCATTGCAGGCATTGAAAAGGTGGTTCAGATCATCGACGCTCTCATCGCCGAAACCTTTCAACTCCGCGCGCCTTTCAGGATCGGCGGTCTCGACACCAAACCCAATCTTAGTACATCCTGCTGCCGCCATTTCCAGAAGTAGTTTTTGATTGATCGTCAGTTTTGCCATGCAATACCACTTGGCGCTGCTCTTGAGCTGTTCCATGCTACGGCAAAGTCTGGAAGTCCAGTCAGCATTCTCTCCAAATGCTTGATCAACAAACACGACTGCGTTAGCGTGGAGACATTCCGTGACGTCTCGGTACTCCTGGATCACACTGTCGACATCTCGAGTGACGAGTCGAGAGCCCCAAATCGTGTGTGATGAGCAGAAACTGCAGGAGTTATTGCATCCTCTCGATAGAACCACTGCTGCTGCACCGGTCTGAGCGGACGTGGGTGGAAAGATAAGGCCGCTGAGTCGGTTGCTTCTGATCTCGTCGACATCCCGAAGAGGAAATGGTAGTTGGCTCAGGTCAGTTATCCTAGGGGCCTGAATCACGCACGGCCCTGACCATGAAGGAGAACGCCATTCTTTTACCGATGACCCGGTCGGATCGAGAATGCGAGAAACCGCCACTTCGCCTTCTCCCACAATTACGTAGTCAAAGATTTCAACTCCCGCATCCCTGGGCAGTGCGCTGACGTGATAGCCACCCACTAACAACATAGACTTTCTGTTGACGTGCCGGAGCCGTGCCGCCACTCTCAGTATTTTCGGCCAATCTGAAGTAGTTGCCGAAAAAAGGAAAACCCTTGGTTTGACCTCCGCCAAGCGACAACCTTCATCTGGAGACACTGGCTTAAGTGAGACGCCGAGCCTCGCCAAGGAAGCCGCGATTGTCTCCTGCGCAAGATTGGCCGGATAGTCTGCAAGTGTGTCTGGCAGCCGCGTGCCAACTTGTACCCAAAAAGTTTGGATGGCTATTCCCCTTCCTGTCCAGCGGTGGCCTCCAGCGAATCCTTGGTTCCTGCCCCAGCAGAGGGTGCACTAATTTGCGGAGTACCTGCTGAGGATTTTGCTGCAGACATGTCTTTCTCGGTTTCTACAGGATCCAGCACATCCGGATTTGGCAGCTCTCTCTTATTGTGTTGCTTGAGTAGTTTTGTAACCGCCATGTATTCGTCCCCTGCGGTTAGCATGAAACACCGACCCATCATTTTGGTGCCTTTTTCGGGCCGCCAATAAACCACGATATCATCTAGCAGGTTAACATCTTTCGGAAGCTTCCCATTTTCTTCGTGCCACAGTGCGAGATGCACATCATCCGGAAGTTCATCCGCTTTCACCCAGTACTGTTCGATATCTGCGAGCCTTGCGAGTTTCCAGAAAGCTCTGTAGCACTTATCCTTTGTGAACTCCTCAAGGCTATCTTGCGTTACAACCAGACGAGACCGCGAGCCGGGAGGAACTTCCTGAACACCGAATAGCGCGCGGATATGAGGGTGAATCTTGTTACGAGGCAGTCTCCCTATCTCATCCAATTTGCACTTCTGTTGTTTACGTTTGTCTCTCCTGCATTCCCTGCAAACTTCCAAACCCAACAGATCAAACCACTCGCTTGGTGTCCAGGGACAAGACATTCTAATTTCCTTCTGGCACTCGAATAGGAGCTTGCCTAGAATCCTAGAGTAATCCGGTTCCGAGCAATTAAAGGCAATCTGGTTACCTGCTTGAGAAAATGCCCCGCCAATTGCCTTCTCCATGAACTTCACTATAATCCACTTCTTCTCATCGAACGGCATATTCTCGGCGAACCGGACGGCATCATGCGGAGACCTACCAGCCCACATTTCGATTAGATTGTTCTGATGGCTCTTCAACCATGCTATCACTTCTCTGAAATTGTCATCAAAACGTCGGCATAAGCTGATGGTTTCGCTAAGAACATATCCAACCACAGCCAGCGTCAGTGAAATCAAGATACCCAGGGCAAGCTCGGGCAAATGCTCCTTGATCGGTTCGCGAACCAGAAGCGCTGAAAGCAATCCACTAACCACAAAGATGAAAACTCCGATTCCTAGCGAGCGCGTATGCGAACGTTGGGTCTTTTTCGGATCCAATACTTCTTCATCCACTTGGTCAACCTCCCTTCTTGCAACGTTTGAGTCAACGCGAAAGCCAGTCCGCTCAGCGATTAGGCTTCAGCAACACTCGTTACACTAGGGCACAATTTCTTGAATAGGCATGTACTGACTGCGCCACTAAGCGTTCTGATATGCATCGGGCCCCCGTGGCAGTAGTGCCACTGATCGCAATCCTTGCACAGCCCAGTCTTCTTCCAGTCGAAGTTCCGGTATTGCTGGTAGCGCTCTTCCCAGATGTGTTTGATACGTTCCTCTCGAAGATCACCTTGAATGAATTCCCGGGGTATGTTACTGCAGGAGGCAAGCTTTCCGTCATAGAGAATACCCAGGTTGTTAATGCCTGCTATACAGTGGAAGATGAACGGACGCGTGCGTCCCTCCAGTTCGACTCCCAGCCACCCACCACAACCGAGTTCGACCATTGTTGCTGAGGGTTGAGAATAGGTCGAACAGGAGCCATCGTATTCCGCTCTTAGGAGCTTGATTGCATCTCGAATCTGCCCAGGACCTAGCAGGTATTCCGAGTTCTCCTGTGCACGACCCTGTGGGTCGATTATCATGACTCTGAAAACCCTTGGCCGGACATCCCTTTTGATGAAGTCGTAAAAGGAAGGCAGCTCTTCAACATTCTTCGAGTGAGCCACAAAGGAAACCGTCACCACCAATCCGGCCTCCACCGCTAGACGTGCGGCGTGGACGGCCTTGGCCCAAGCGCCAGCAGCTCCTCGTAAGGAATCATGAGTTGATTCGAAACCATCAATGCTAATGCCGAGCCCAGTAACACCGACTCCCTTCAGATCTGTTAGGATGTGCGGGTTATCAGCTATGAATACTCCGTTCGTTTGGATATCGATATTCCTATAGAACGGCCATTTCGATATAGCGCTGAGTACCTCAAGGAGATCATTGCGAACGAAGGGTTCACCTCCCGTGATGTTTATGTGCCGGAACCGGCTCATATCAAAATCGGCCGCGATTTCATCGAACGCCCCGACGATTTCTTCCGTCGAAAGTTCGGCCTTCAGATTTCCCTCTTCAGAGGGCGATCCGCAATGCAGGCAGTAAAGGTTACATCGCCTGGTGGCCTCCCAGCTGATGATCTGAAGAGGATGCTCCTTAATGAGGGTCTCTAGGCGGCTTCTCCAGCTTTCGAACAGTGGTGCCCAATCTTCGTTGTGGTTCATTTCGCGAATATCCGCTTGAAATACTCGTTGTCATCATCGTCCGGATGACAGCCATACATGTTGTTCACGTATTCCACGGGGTTCGACCACTCGAGCATACGCTTCTTGAACTTGAGCACATTCTCTAGCTCCCTTTTGGGTAGTCCTCTTCGCTCATCGTTCACGAGGTCTGGGGTTTCTTTCACTCTAGTTCTCATTTCTCACCTCCTAACTTGACATCCACGGCTTCGCCATCCTCGATAGTCTTCTTCGCAAAAGCCTCCGACTGGAGATCTCCGTTGGAACCAAAAGCGATCTCTCCCGAAACACCTATGAAGGAGACTTCGTGCAGGGCTTCGCGAATTTTATCAGGGTTCGCGGTGCCCGCGGCCTCTACCGCCTTGAAGATTGCCACGGCAGCGTCATACGAGTACGCGCCTAGCACATCTGGTTCCTCACCGTATCGGGCTTCATATCTCTGGGCGAAATCCTCGAAACCAGGTGTGGTACTCTCAGAGGGTGATGTGTAGAACACACCTTCTGCTGCATCACCTGCCAGATTGCGAAACTCTGGTGAGCCCCAGTTATCACCACCATAGAGTGGCAGATTCAACCCTAGCTCTTTTGCTTGACGCACGAAAATGCCACCCTCTTTCGGGTAGGTGGGAGAAACGACGGCATCCAGTCCGCTCTGTCCTTTCAGCTTGGTGATTAGAGTTCTGAAGTCGGCCGCATTCTCCTGAACACCGTCGGAACCCAACACCTGTCCCCCCAGAACTTCGAATCTCTTCTGGAATCCATCCGCAAGGGGTTTGCCCCAGGAGTTGTTGGTGTATACTATAGCAACCATTCTAGCCCCGGTTTCAAATACCCAGCGAGCGAGAATCTCGGCCTGGAGATCGTCAGCGGGACATGTTCGGAAGAAGAACGCCCCGCCTTCGGTCGACAAGTCGGAGGACGAAGAGATTGGTGAGATCAACACAACTTTGTGCCGGTTTGCGAGGGGCGTTATGGCGAGACTAGCGCCACTTGCAGCCGAACCGAAAACCACGGGTACCTTGTCGATTGTGGCAAACTTGGTCATAATGCTGACCGCTTCCTTCTTTTCATTGCGGTCGTCTTGGAAATCCACCAAAACCTGCTTGCCGAGCAAACCTCCCCTGTTGTTCTGATCTTCAACAGCCATTTCAATGCCACGTTTTGCCTTTTGACCGTAAGATGCGACTTCCCCGGTGAGGGGAAACGTTGCCCCGAATTTCACGATCTTCTTGGGCGTAGTGCAGGACTGGACCACCAAAAGGGCGGCAACAACGACTATCATCAAGAAGACCACTACTATCGACGTACCTTTGTACATAAAGACATCCCTCCCTCCTAAATAACGTTCTATCCGTCGCTAATTCGCTCCGGCCCCTCGGCGACCAACTCCCAAGAAGGCGACCCAATTTTAGCAGCGAAACGCCTCCGAGTTAGGTCCGCAGTGGTAGTCAACTCAGCTATTCTCCTCGCCATCCAGTCCTCCCAAATTTCCGGGATAGCTTTCCTCCCGCTGGCAGTCACCCGAGCGTGCACTAATGAAGGCTATCGCAACCGAATCAATATATAATGATATATCGACCGCTCGTCCCTGTCAACTTTATTCTTTGGTTTTTTGGAGGCCCCTGGGGGGCGGGTGGGTCTCCTCTGAGGGGACAATGTTTTTGTGGTATTGTGACCGGGCTATTTACTTCTTGATGCGACCCCCCTGGTGGAGGGTGTTCCCCCTCTCTCTCTGGACCCACAGAAATCTCTCTACGCCTCTCTCTACTCTTGTGGCCGACCGGGAATGGCGACTACCCCACCCGGCAAGGGATTCCTTTCGGTGATGGAGGAATCTGTTCGTAGCCCCGCTTCGGTAGCAAAAAACGTTGGGTGGGGCAGCCATAAAGAGACCGCCTCACCCTGACTGTGCCATATTTGTGCCAAATTGGGTCAGGTTTCCCTGGGTTTAGGTGGGTTTGGGTGGGTTTTGTCGAAAATGCTAAGTGATTGGGATATCTTGGGAAAGCCCGTAAAATCAAATAGCGGGGGCAGGATTTGAACCTGCGACCTTCGGGTTATGAGCCCGACGAGCTACCAGCCTGCTCCACCCCGCGATCGTTTTTCGTATTCTCTTATACGTCTACACTCTTATTTATCGTAAGATAAAAACGGCAAATTAAGTTGCTGTTACCTTTTCCGTTCTCTCTTAGTGTTCCTCCGCAGTCGTGATGAAAACAAGTTGAATCTGAACCTGCGACCTCCCCGCCTTTGGCGGGACGAGCTACTCCCGCCTAAGGCGGGACTCCACCCCGCGATCGTTTTTCAATATATCTTATACGTTCTGAATGTCAAGCAATATAAAGTAAAAAAGCAAAATAGAATTACCTGTTCTTTCCGGCTCGTTTGATTTTGGTTCTTGCCAGATTGTGTTTGGTTAGGCTGGTGGAGAAAATATGCGAGCCTTTTCCCGTGGCCACAAAATACAGATAGTTCACATCCGCCGGGTAGAGCGCCGCCAGGATAGAAGCCTTACCCGGATTGCAGATCGGCCCGGGCGGAAGACCGGGATATTTGTAAGTGTTGTAGGGTGAATCGACTTCCAGATCCTTGAGCAACAGCGGGCGATCAAGCTCAGGCAGGGCAAAGATAACCGTGGGATCGCATTGCAGAAGCATGCCCCGTCTCAAGCGATTGTGGTATACGGCCGAGATCAGATCCCTTTCATTCCCATCTCTTGCCTCGGCTTCGATCATGGAGGCTAAAGTCACCGCGTCGGCTAAGGAGAAGTCAATCTCCCCGGTACGTCTGGTCAGACTATCGGTGAATGTCTTCTTAAACTGTTCCACCATGACCCGCGCCACCTTCTCCGGAGTTGTGCCCCAGGAGAGCCTGTAGGTATCAGGGAACAGGTATCCTTCCAGGTTCGAGGCCGGAATCCCCAGACCCTTGACAAACCGGCTGTCGGTAGCTAATCTCACGAACTCCAGGGAATCGATTTCGATCTGCCGGTTCAAAATCCCCGCGATCTGTCTTATGGTCAATCCCTCGGGGATGGTTACCTCCCTTAGGGTTACATCCCCCCGAGTGAGTTTGTTGAAGATGGAGTACAACGTTGTGCCCTTCTCGAAGCTGTACCTTCCCGCCTGAATCTCCCGATCCTTTCCCGACAACTTAGCCAGGAATAAAAGACTGGTTCCGTCTTCTATCACCTTCGCTTCCTTCAGTCTCTGGACTATTCGGGTCATGCTGTCGCCGTTTTCTATTGTGACGTGTACCGACTCGGCGTCTGCTCGCCAGGAAATGGGTATGACCATCCACTCAGCGATGAAAAACAAAACGACCAGGCCAATCACCGACGCCAGAGTAAGAACCGGCCTTCTCCTGGCTAAGCGGAACAGGGCAAAGACGACACCCGAGATAACCAAGAGTACCGAGGAGAGGAATATCAGGAACGTAGCGACAAAAAAGATGATCCAGTCTGTTATGGTTATGTGCTTTTGCTCAGACTTCATCGGTCGGAGATCGTTTTTCTCTATTGCTTAAACTATCCAGATAGCTCTGCAAAATCAGGGTGGCGGAGATCCGGTCCGTCGCCTCTTTTCGCTTCTGTTTGGTTCCCATCTCTCTCATGCTCCTGAGTGACTGCACGGATGTGAGTCTTTCGTCCCAGGCTATGACTTCCGCTTCAGTCTTGTGAGCCAGCTTTCCGATGAACTTCTTCACCTTTTCACCCTGGGGACCGATGCTGCCGTTCATGTTTCTTGGCATTCCCACCACCAGCTTTGCCACGTCTTTCTCTACGACTAAGTCCTTGATATACGCTAACACGTCCTTGATCTTCTTAGTGTCGATGGTGGGAAGCCCCTGAGCAGTGATTCCCAGGGGATCGGAAAGCGCAAGCCCGATTCTTCTTTCGCCAAAATCTATCGCCAGAATTCTTGACATAGCGTTTCAGTCAATACTCACCTGTTCCACATTATGGAGAGAGGGAAAAGGGGGTGAGGTTTTGGGGCCAGTACTTATATTTTCACCTGTCTCAAGCTCGCCGCCGCCTCCTCCGGGGTGGTGGGATTGATGTAAAGCCCGGTTCCCCATTCGAACCCATCTATTCTGGTATACCGCGGCATGATCTCTATATGCCAGTGATAATCGTCGCTCAGAGTCTTCCAGGTTTCTCCTCTCCTTTTGGTTCGGTTGGGGCCGGAGTGAAGTATAAAGTTGTATGGCGGATCGCCCAAGAGAATCTTCAGGCGAAGAAGCACCTCTTTTAGCAGGGTCGCAAGATTCTGACTTCGTGCGTCCCCCAAGATTTCAAAATCGACTGAATGCTTCCTGGGCAGAATCCAGACCTCGTGAGTGAATCGTGAGGCAAAGGGCGCGATGGCCAGGAAATCGGAATTCGAGCAGATTATCCTTTTC
>JBAUFO010000147.1:0-5857 GCA_049679185.1 Candidatus Zixiibacteriota bacterium | reverse complement strand
AGCCAAGGATTACCTTGCCGTCTTTGACTAAGTCTCTTATGCCGGAAACGGTGGTGTCGATGAACGACTCGGTAGTCCAGCTTCCCTCACACCGGCAGATTCCGAAAAGGTAATTCTGCAAAATTCGCATCCCCTCTTCCGTGTGTGCCACCTCCGGGTGAAACTGCAATCCGAAAATTTTCTTGTTCTTGTTACCTATGGCGGCAAAAGGAATGTTCTCCGTGTGGGCCAGAACCTCAAACTGCGGAGGTAACGTAGAAAGATGATCCCCGTGGCTCATCCACACCGCGGTATTGGTCTTCACTTCTGAAAAGAGACTGTTTTCTTTGTCGATCTGAATAACGGCCTTGCCGTATTCTCTTCCATGCGATCTTTCCATCTCTCCGCCGGACAACTTGCCGATAAGCTGCAGGCCGTAGCAGATTCCCAGGACCGGAACGCCCAGTTCGAAGACCCGCTTTTCACAGATGGGAGCATTCCGATCAAAGACGCTTGAGGGACCACCGGAGAGGACTATTCCTTTTAAGTTCTTGTGTCTGTACTCTTGTGGATCCCGGTTGAAGGGAAGTATCTCGCAGAACACCTTGTTCTCCCGGATGCGGCGCGCGATCAGTTGGGTGTACTGCGACCCGAAGTCCAATATGATTATGGTCTCCTCATGCTTCATCTAATCTCTACGCCTCTTCTGATTTCAACACCGTATCCTTCAGCCAGTTTTCATCGTCCTTCTCTGGGTAATCAATGTTATAGTGAAGCCCACGGCTTTCTTTTCTTTTTAGAGCGCATGCTATGATCAGCCTTGCCACGATGGCAATGTTTCTCAATTCGATCACATCGTAGGTGACCGGATTAACCTTGTAGAACTCGGTGATCTCGTCTAAAAGGATGACGATTCTCTTTTTGGCCTGCTCCAAACGGCGATTGGAGCGGACTATCCCCACGTAGTCCCACATGAATTTTTGTATCCAGTCCCGGTTATGGGCGATGATCACCCACTCCTGCTCATCAAACACGCCCTCCAAACTCCATGAGGGGATCTCGGGAAAGGAGAAATCCGTGAATGACCGGAGCCGATTCTTTGCGCTGTCGGCTGAGAAATGGGCGAATGCGACCGCTTCCAGAAGGGAATTGGATGCCAGCCGGTTTGCCCCGTGCATTCCGGTGCAGGCCACCTCGCCGCAAGCATAGAGGTTCTCTATTCCGGTTCGCCCCTCCAGGTCGGTAACCACTCCGCCGCAGATATAGTGAGCGGCGGGGACCACCGGAATCCAGTCCTTGGTTATGTCCAGACCCAGCGAGAGGCACTTCCCGTAGATGTTGGGGAATCTAAGCTTGATGAACTTCTGGTCCAGATAAGTGATGTCCAGATAGACGCACGAGTCCCCTCGTTTCTTCAACTCGTAGTCTATGGCTCGCGCTACCACGTCGCGAGGTGCAAGTTCCTTCCGCGGATGGTAATTCTCCATAAAGACCTCGCCGGATTTAAGCCGCAGGATGCCACCCTCTCCTCTTACCGCCTCTGAGATCAGAAAGGAGTCACCCGTCTCGTGATAGAGGGCGGTGGGATGAAACTGGATGAATTCCAAATTGGCCACCTTCGCTCCGGCCCGGTAAGCCATGGCCAACCCGTCGCCGGTGGCGATGGAGGGATTGGTGGTGTGAACGTACACCTTTCCCGCCCCGCCGCTTGCCAGTAAAGTCACCTTTGCCAGGCAGGTGACGACCTGATTTTTATCCTTGTCCAGAACGTAAGCGCCCCAGCACTTGATTCTCTCCTTTGGTTTTCGCTGGTAACCTTTGAGATGGTGCTGGGTGATTAAGTCAATGGCAATATGATCTTCCAGTATCTTCACGTTCTTCTTGGCTTTGACTGCTCCCAAGAGGGAGTTTTCCACCTCTTTGCCGGTGAGATCGGCGGCGTGCGCAACGCGGTTTTTGGAATGTCCGCCTTCTAAGCCCAGGTCGAATTCCTCTTCCTTTCCTCTCTTTTTGCTGAAGCGCACCCCTATCTCCACCAGCTCCTCGATGCATCCCGGACCGGCTTCCACCACCTTTTTCACCACCTCCGGATTGCATAACCCAGCCCCTCCTTTTAACGTATCTTCAAGGTGAAGCTCGAAGGAATCATCCTTCGCCAGGACCGATGCAATGCCTCCCTGGGCGTAGTTGGTGTTGGATTCGGAATCCTCCTTCTTGGTAACTATGACCACCTCGCCGAGCCCAGAGGCTTGGAGAGCAAAGGAGAGACCACCAATGCCCGATCCGATCACCAGAAAGTCGGTTCTTATCTCCATTTATACCTTCCCCTCAACTTTCTCTAAAAGTACTTCCTCTCCGCTGGTTACCTTCAAATCGATTCTTAGCACGTAAATTGGAATCTCCGGCTCAGTTATCAAAGGTATACGCACCGAATCCTTCTCTGTGGTGATAATAAGGTCGACACCTAAGCTCTCTGCTTCCTGACTCAATTCGAGGAGGTCCTTTTTCTCATAAGGGAAGTGATCTGAGAACTTTCGGTGCCTCAGGATCTGAATTCTGAGTTGCGTCAGAGTGTTTTCGAACGATAAAGGATTTCCGATGCCGGAAAGAGCTAAACCCTTCTTGTTCTCCACTTCGTTGGCTTTCACCAGAGAGCCGTCAGATAGCCTTTCAATCGAGCGAATCTGGTAGACGGACTCCACTACTAGAGCTTCTGGGTTATATCTCCTCAGTATCTTGATCAGTTCGTCTTTATTGGTGACCTGATCCGTTTTGGTCAGGACAAAAACGTCTGCCCTTTTCAGGGAGGTCAAAGGTTCCCTCAGTATACCGGCAGGGAGCAGTTTGCCGTTCCCAAAAGGATTGACTGAATCGATCACCACGATGTCTAAGTTTCTGGACAGCTTCAGGTGTTGAAACCCATCGTCTAATATCAGGAATTGCGTGCCATGTTTGTGAATAGCATAGTCGCCAGAGGAACATCTGTTCTTGGTGACTATAATGGGGACATCTGAAAGCCTCTGTGCCAGAAGATAAGGTTCGTCTCCAGTATCATGCCAGTCGACTTGATGGCAGGTTGCCTGCGTCAATTCCACCATCTGCTTTTTTTCCCGTTTATAGCCTCTTGTGAGTATGGCCACCTTCTTGCCCCGAGCCCTGAGTTTTTTTACCAGATAGATGACCAGAGGAGTCTTTCCAGTCCCGCCGACGGTGATATTTCCCACGCTGATCACCCTTGCTGCCAGTTTCGTTTGCCCCCGCAAGCCGTGTCGGTAAAGAAAAAGCCTGGTGCTGCACCCCAATCGATAGAGCTGAGAGAAAAAAGAAAGAACCACCAGCACCAGCGCGCGGAGAGGCCCTTTCTTTTTCCTACGATCCGGTTGGAATAAATCCTTCATCTGCTCAGTCTCTGTCCAGAAGGGAGAAAATCAGATCTGCCGTCCTCTGAGAGACTCCCGTCTCCTTCTGAATGGCTTCTCTTGCATTTTTTCCCATTTCTATTCTTCTTACATCATCTGAAAGCAGGTTAAACAGATTGAGGTAAAGCTCCTCTTCATCTTTGACTTGAATCCCGCCGCCGGATTCGATTAGAATCCGGGCCTCCTCCCTGAAATTGTCCACGTAGGGTCCGAACAGAACCGGCACCCCGTGAATGGCCGGTTCCAGGAGATTGTGTCCTCCCACCGGCACCAGGCTGCCCCCGACAAAGGCGACATCAGCCAGGGAGTAAACCTTGAAAAGCTCTCCGAGGGTATCCAGAATGATCACGCTGCGATCCACAACACAAACTTCTTCGTGGGGACGAGCATTCGACGCCAGATGATCCAGCCGACTTCTTCTTACGAAGTTCAACTGATGATCGGAAAGCGCCCTTTCCATCTCCTTCAACCGATCCAGATGTCGCGGCGCCAGGACGAAGAGCAGATTCTTATATTCTTGCAGCAACCTTTTGAAGACCGGAATCAGAATGCTTTCCTCTCCCGACCGCACGCTTCCGCCGATGACCACCCGGCAATGGTCGGGAATATGTAATTTTCTTCTTAACCCCTCGACATCCTGTGTTTGACTGCTAAACAGCAAGCGGTCGAACTTGAGGTTTCCCGTTACCCTAATCTTTCCCGGGTCTGCGCCCAGGAGCATTATCCTCCTCTTGTGCTCATCTGATTGCATGCACAAAAGGTCAACGTAGGAGAGTGTTTCTTTGAGCAGACTCCTTACCCAAAGATATTTCCTCAAGGAATTCTCCGAGATACGTCCGTTTATCGAGGCTATATAACATCCGTTCTTTTTCGCCTCTCTTATCAGGTTGGGCCAGAGCTCGGTCTCCACCAGAATCAGGGCCTTCGGCCCTACTTTGCCTAAGGTTCTGCGCACGAATCTTCTGAGGTCCACAGGGAGAAAAAACACCAGATTGACTCCCTCCAGGAGTCTTTCCGCTTCCCTTCTGCCTGTCTTGGTGACCGTCGACACGACGATGGCATATTCCGGACGCTGTCTCTTAACCTCGGGTATGATGGTGGATAAGACCTTTACCTCACCCACAGAGGCAGCATGAAACCAGATCACTCTTTTGCCAGCAAGCTTTTCCGTTTTCCTCTTCGCCAGCCTCCCCATTCTCTCTTTTACCCCGTGCTTTCCCAAAGCTGCGCGCAGCAGAAGATAGGGGAAAGAGATCACGAAGGCGATATTTAGAGTGAGGTTATAGAGCGCGTACATGTTTGTTTATCTTAAGTTTCCAAAGCAACCAGAACCTAACTTAAGTTAGGTTCTGGTTTTCGATCAATTTGCGTGCGAAAAATAAGTGTCTGCCTTCTCGGTCAACGCCAACATTCGCTTTTCAAGTTCTTTTCTCTTCTCCTCCGATTCTTCGGGTGTGGATTCTGGCGAGACATAAATCGGTTCGTCCAACATTATGACGACTTTTGAAAAGGGTTTGGGAATCAAAAACCGGTCCCAGGAGGAGAGGTTCCAGCGATTCTCAGCCGAGTTGGTTATGGGAACGATGGGCATTCCGCTTCTCTGGGCCACATATATTATGCCAGGATGAACCTTAAATCCCGGACCTTTGGGACCATCCGGAGTCACGGCCACGTCGAAACCAGATGTGGCCTTTTCACACATCTCGAAGAGAGCTCTGGATCCGCCCCGGGTGGAGGATCCCCTAACCGAGACGAACCCAAGTTTGTGAATTATGCGAGCGATGTACTCCCCATCCCGGTGCTGGCTGATTAGAACATGTATCTTCCTTTTGCTGTGAGAATAGGTGAAAATGAGCATCCTGCCGTGCCAGAAGGCATAGATCACGGATTTTTTCTCTTTCCTTATCCTGTCCAGGTTTTCCTCCCCTGCCCATTCTATCTTCAACGTCATTCCGAGAAAGTAGATTAAGATGGGGCCCAAACAAGATGCTAAGAACACAAGGAATCTGTCTCTAATTTGTCTGAACCCTTTTTTCATTCGTCAATCGGCTGTTAAGTTCCGGAACCTTAAGCCGGATCAGAGGCAGGTCTTTGATATTGACCGTCTTTCACGATTTTGTAGATTCGTGCTGTCTTGCGTGGGATCCCAGCACCTGTATTACGATCTGAGCCGCTTTGCTGGATGCACCCACTTCTCCCAGCTTCTCCTTTACCTTCCTTAATTCGTTTTGAATGGTTTTGTATCTCTCCCTCTCGGTGAGAATCTCGTACATCTCCTCTGCGATTTGAGCGGGAACCGCCCTTCTCTGGACGAACTCGGGGACTATGCGTTTGCCGGCTACCACGTTGGCCAGGGCGATATTCGGTATGCTGATCAAGCTCTTTGCCACCAGGTAAGTCCAGAAGCTCGTTTTGTATAATACCAGAAAAGGGGTACCGAGAATGGCACATTCCAAGGT
>JBAUFO010000146.1:0-40610 GCA_049679185.1 Candidatus Zixiibacteriota bacterium | reverse complement strand
CGCCCAAGTGATCCAGGGTGGCAATCGCGCCTTCGGAGTTCACTTTTTTCACCGCATTGAGACCATCCTCCACCTCTTCCCCAGAGACAAAGCGATCTACCACTCTCCGGGTCACGCCGAACTTTTTCATAAAACCCTGGATGGCTTTTTGCCTGGAAAGAAATAGGAGAATTCCCTTTAGCATGACTGATCTCCTTAGCTCACGATCTCAGCTAAAACTACACGAAAATTCTTTTCAGTCAAGTTCTATTTGTGAATGTTTTCACTTTCTCTGGGTCATCGGATTGTTTGGGGCTACGTCGGGTCCTCCTGACGGCCTGCCACAAGCGCGCCGCAAGATGCGATTGCTCTAAACCCCTGATCCGCCTGAAACGGAAGGGGTTTTCCTGTCTTGAACGGACATGACTATCTTCCACTGGGAAGCCGATTGTCCTTGCCAAAACAGAAAAAACCGATATATTATCTGTAGACAATTTAATTGAGACAGAAAGCCTTTGGATAGAAACGTATTCCCTTTTCGCCCAACGGCAAACCGGGAGTCCATTATGCTGAAACGCCACCCTTTGGTCTCGGTCGTGTGCGCCGCGGTTTTGGTCCTCTGGGCTTTGACGGCTCGCGCGGAGATGACCGTGGACACCGCTTGGGTAAGAAGATACACTGGCCCCTCAAACGCTGACGACTGGGTTCGAGCTGTGGTTGTGTGCGAACCTGGTGTTGCCTACGTGACCGGATCAAGCTACAGATCCTACACAGACCCCGACTATGCAACCATAAGGTACTACCCCAGTGGCGATACCGCTTGGGTCAGAAGATACGATGGATCGGCCAACGGACGTGATTGCGGAATGGATATTGCAGTAGACTGTCCCAGTTCCGTTTACGTGACTGGATACAGTGTTGGCAGTGGTTCTGGCGATGATTATGTCACGATCAAGTACGACACTCTCGGAAATGAGCTCTGGGTAAGCCGGTACAACGGTCCGGGAAATGGGTTCGATGTAGCTTGGGCGGTAGAACTTGATGCCTCCTCCAATGTCTACGTCACGGGCAAGAGCGAAGGAAGTGGAACCCACTTCGATTATGCCACCGTCAAGTACCTCTCGAATGGCGATACAGCCTGGGTAAGAAGATACAACGGGCCGGGAAACGACTACGATTGGGCTTTTGTCATGGCGGTGGATGGTTTCGATAATGTTTATGTGACTGGACGAAGTTATGACACGGCGACCTCTGATGATTACGCCACTGTGAAGTATGATGCACAGGGCAATGAGCTTTGGGTAAGACGTTACAACGGCCCGGCAGACGGCTGGGACGAAGCTTCCGGTTTGACGGTTGATGACTTCGGCAATGTGTACGTGACGGGAGGCAGTTCCGGGGTTGGGACGGGTGCGGACTTCGCCACCATTAAGTATTACGCGACTGGGGATACAATCTGGGTGAGAAGATACAACGGGCCTGGAAACGACGAAGACTGGGCCTTTGACGTGGATGTTGATGATCACGGCAATGTCTTTGTTACCGGAAGAAGCCACGGAGGAGAAACATACTTTGATTACGCCACCGTGAAGTATGACTCTTTGGGTAATGAGCTGTGGGTGGCCAGATACAGTGGTCCCGGAGCCGGGTGGGACGGCGCCGCAGTCATCGAAGTAGATGGTTATGGCAGTGTTTACGTGAGCGGGCAAAGTTGGGTTGCAGCTACTAACGAAGACTATGCTACCGTCAAGTATGATTCTCTGGGAAATGAGGTTTGGTTGATAAGGTACGACGGCCCCGTGAGCGGTTTTGATGCGGGTCGTGATATGAAGTTGAACGCTTCCGGAAACGTGTATGTTACGGGGTTCAGTCACGGCGGCGTGTTTGATAATTACGACTATGCCACTGTCAAATATGTCCAAGCCTTGCGTGGTGACGCCAATGGAGATAGGGTCATAAACGTGGCAGATATCGTATGTCTGGTGAACTTCCTGTACAGAGGCGGTGATCCACCAATCACCGCGGAAGCAGGAGACGCCACTTGCGATGGAATCGTTGACGTCGCAGATGTGGTTTGCCTGGTGAACTATCTTTACAGAGGCGGCGACCCTCCAGACTGTCCGTAATCTGCCGAAATCAGACCGTCAAGAACAAGCCGAATCTCCTTCGGGGTTCGGCTTTCTCTTGCTATAGTGTAAATTGTTCTGTGTAAAATTCTGTTTGGAGGGACAAGTAGAAAGGGCATATCCATTTATTGGAATGATAGAAAGGAGGATATGCCCTATGAAGCGAGAATTGGATTTCTCGGAGAGTAATTTACGGGGTCGTTGGTTTGGAGTCAAGGATTTTTGGAAGGAGTTGGAAAGTAGGACTGTGGGGATGGTGAAAGTTGGTCTGGAGCGGGCGTTGGTTGTGGAGCAGGGGAGGCGAGTTGGCTGTGGCAGGTATAAGCGTAGCCCGAGGCGACGGGGGTACCGTAATGGCAGTTACGTGAGGGACTTGTTGACCAGGTATGGTTGGATGGAAGGTTTGGGGGTTCCCCGGGTCCGAGACGGAGGGATGGAATCTGAGATATTGGAGCGCTATCGTCGTCGTCAGCGAGCGTTGGATCGGATATTGCTTGAGGCGTTTTTGTTGGGTCACTCTACCCGCAAGAGCATTAGATGGTTTAAGGGGTTGTTTGGTGCGGAGATTAGTGCTCAGGCGGTATCCAACATTGTGAAGGAGTTAGATGGGGAGGTTCAGCAGTATCACCGACGGTGTTTGGGAGACGATTATCG
Source organism: Candidatus Zixiibacteriota bacterium (assembly GCA_049679185.1). Taxonomy (GTDB): domain Bacteria; phylum Zixibacteria; class MSB-5A5; order MSB-5A5; family SM1-73; genus SM23-73-3. Next base: position 37,851 of record JBAUFO010000146.1, on the reverse strand, counting down.
GTTTTTGTATTTGGATGGTTTGTGGATTACGGTGACTAGGCCGGTCAAGGTTAAGAAGGTGTTGTTGGTGGCTTTGGGGATTAGGCTGGATGGCACCAAGGAGCTTTTGAGTTTTCAGTTGGCTGGCAGCGAATCTGAGGCGTGCTGGTGGGGTTTTATCAGTGATCTGAAGCAGCGAGGCTTAGCTGGAAAAAAGCTGGAGGTGATTGTATCGGACGGTGCCTCGGGTTTGGTGAAAGCTCACCGGGCTTTATATCCCCGGGTGCCTCACCAGCTGTGCACCTGGCACAAGGCCATGGACTTGGCTCACCATCTGACTGACAAACGACACCGCAGCCGGATCATCGCAGATGCCCTGCGGGTGTTTGAAGAGGAAACAGCCACCCAAGTGAGAAAAAACTTGAAAAGCTTCTGTGACAAATGGTCCAGCAGGGAACCTCAGGCAGTGAGAAACTTTATCCGAGGGTTCGAATACTGCCTGAAATATCTGGAGTACTCCGGTCCTATACGAACCATGCTCAAAACCAACAACCCCGTAGAGCGATACCTGGAGGAGTTCAGAAGAAGAATCATACCCATGAGATCCTTCAACAATTGTAAAAGCGCAGAGAGAATAATATATGGCCTAATAGCTTAAGTCTTAAATCAAAACCAGGATGTGCCCAATCACCAATTTACACAATTAGCTTGACACAATGTCTCTTGCCGCCCGGGAAGAAACCTCTTGGAATAGTCGAGCCTTGTGGTTATATTATCGATAGGACAGAAAAACTCACAGTCTGGTGGGTCTTCTCACCTCAACCGGGAAACCGAAAATGATCAGGCGAACATTCGTTTTGCTCGCCTTGCTGCTGTTTGACACGGCGGCTTTTGCCCAGGTTGACACGGCCTGGGTGAGACGATACAACGGCCCGGGAAATCAGTCGGATTGGGCCAACGCCTTGGTTGTGGACGATTCTGGCAATGTCTATGTATGCGGGTACAGCTGGGGAGTGGGATCATCCGCCGACTACGCCGTGATAAAGTATCATCCCAATGGGGACACAGCCTGGGTGCGCCGCTACAATGGACCTGGATACGGGTGGGATGAAGCCACTGCTCTGGCCGTCGATGCTGCGGGCGACGTGTACGTGACCGGTAATAGCGTCCAGAGCAGCACTTATCCCTACAATCAAGATTATGCCACCGTGAAGTACAGCGCCGACGGAGAGGAAGTCTGGATAGAGAGATACGACGGACCGGGGAACTCGGACGATTACGCCTATTCTGTTGCCTTAGACTCTCTGGGCAACGTCTATGTCGCGGGATCGGCCAACGTCGGCGGTACAAACCTGGATTATGTCACCATAAAATATCTTCCCGGTGGAGACACGGCCTGGGTCAAGCAGTATAACGGTACGGGGAACGGCCATGACTACTGCTATGCCGTGGCCACAGACTATCTGGGCAATACTTTCGTCACCGGTGCGAGTCTGTCCGCTGGAACAAGCTATGACTGCGTGACCATAGGGTACGACTCATCCGGGCATCAGCTCTGGGTCAGACGCTACGGAGGCTTGGGCGAGGATCGAGCCAGGGCGATAGCGGTGGACAATGAGGGCAACGTCTACATCACAGGATACAGCGCCGGTTCCGGCACATACTCTGATTGTCTGACCATAAGGTACCGTGCCAGCGGAGATACGGCCTGGGTGAGGACGCACAACGGATCGGCCAATGACTGGGATGAGTGCACCGCCATCGTGGTTGACGGTTCGGACAATGTTCATGTTACCGGATTCAGTCATGGGTTCGGAACGTACAGGGATTACGTTACCATCAAGTATGACTCGACCGGAGAGGAACTCTGGGCGTCATACTACAACGGCCCGGGAAACTCCACAGACGAAGCTTCGAGTGTCGCAGTGGATGATTTGGACAACGTATACGTGACCGGGTTCAGCTCGGACAGCGTAACGTACACCGACTATGCCACGTTGAAGTACAGTCCCTCAGGTACCGAGCTGTGGATTCGACGATTTAACGGCCCGGGGAGTGGCTCCGATGAAGCTTCCGCCGTTGCGGTGGACGACTCTCACAGCGTTTATGTGACCGGATACAGTTGGGGAGATGGAACGGCAGGGGACTACGCCACCATCAAGTACGTTCAGACCCACTTTTTGCGCGGCGATGCCAACGGAGATGAGGTTATAAATGTTGCAGATGTGGTCTACCTGGTTAACTTCCTGTACCGAGGAGGTGATCCCCCCCATCCCATTGATGCCGGAGACGCAAACTGCGACGGAATCGTGAATGTGGCTGATGTTGTGTACCTGGTGAACTACCTATACAGAGGCGGCGATCCTCCAGGGTGTCCGTGATCATCACCTCTCAAATGACAAGCCGAATCTCTTTCGAGGTTCGGCTTTTCCTCGTCGTGTCAAGTCTTGCTGACGGCTCGCCCGCAGTGTGACCTGACGCATTCGAGGCTGTCAGATCACACCCGCCGGGGCGGGCAAGACCTGACAGACCAGCAGTGGTGCTAACGCCTCTCCGCCTCGCCGGTCATGGGAACGAAGCGGACCGGGATGGCGTTCATCTTCTTGACTCCGGTCTCGGTCTTGGTGATCACCATCAGCTCCTGGAAGATGTCACCCACCGGTATGACCAGTTTCGCTCCCACCTTGAGTTGATCCACCAACGGCTGGGGAATGTGATCCGGTGCCGCTGTCACGATAACGCCGTCAAATGGTGCATGCTCTTCCCATCCCTGATAGCCGTCGCCGCACCTGACGGTGATGTTTTCGTATTTCATCTCCTTCAATCTCTTTTCTGCGGTCTCTGCCAGGGAGCAGATGATCTCGATGGTGTAGACCTGCTCGACAATCTCCGCTAAGATCGCCGCCTGATAACCCGAGCCTGTGCCGATCTCTAAGACCTTCTCGCCTCCCTTCAAACCGAGAAGCTCGGTCATCAGGGCGACGATGTAGGGCTGTGAGATGGTCTGGTTCTCCCCGATAGGTAAAGGGCCATCGCTGTACGCCCGCTCCACCAGGCTCGCCGGCACAAAGCGATGGCGGGCCACCGTCCGCATGGCATCCAGAACCAGCTTATCCTTGACTCCCCGTGGCTCAATCTGGGTCTTGACCATCGCCTCTCTGGCTTCGGCGTAAACGTCTGCTGGAGATCCTTGGTGGGTCATTTCGGCTTCCTCATTCTTGGAGTCCCGGCAGGAGAGGAGAATCAAGAACAAAAGTATCACTGGAATCAACAAGAGGTGAGCTTTTCGCATATCTGACCATCTTCTTTCTTTGGTTTGTAGGTTCGAAATAATGATATATGAAAAAAGGATTTGTGTCAACGATTTATTTCCGGTTTACTGGCCTGTGCCGTTGACGCGCCGATCTTTTTGGATGGTAAGTGGATCAACGAGTTAGCGTGACAGAGAAAAGTTAGTCTGGAAGGGGGAGAAAAGAATTGACAAAACACGATTTTGTATTATCTTCTAGCTTGGAGCGAAATACGAAGTGAAGGAAGGTTTTGTTTATTCGGCTGCGACTTGAAAACTCAGTTTTGCCATGACATCAATTATTCTAACTCCTAACCTCAAGGGAGGTTCAACATGCTAAACCCTAAAGGTCTGAGCCAGCTTAAGTTCATGGGGCTTGTACTATTGCTTCTGGGCTGGTTCTGTTTTGGGGCCGCGCCTTTGTGGGCTGACTCTAACCAGGAGTGGATAGAGCTCACTCCCGGGATGGATAAAATCCCGCAAATTAGCGTTCTTGAGTCAGATTTTCAACAGGTGGTCCTTGACCTTCGGATCGCCGGTCTATGGTCTGAGGAAGTCAGTACCAAGGGAGGGCTTTTTAACCGGCTCAGCCTGCCGGAGTATGGCGTGACCAACGTTATTGGCCAGCCGAATCTACCGGTGATCAGAAAGATGGTTCAAGTACCTTATGGAGCTGAAGTGAGCGTAGAGGTGGTCTCGTCTGAATTCGTGGAGAGATCCCTGCAAGAGTTGGGCATTGCGAATCGAATCATTCCTGTCCAGCCGCCCATCCCCAAGATCGAAGGCGCCTGGGAGCAAGCCGAGTTTGTGATCCACGAGGAAGTCTATCAGACGAGCAGCTTCTATCCACAGGAACTGGCAAAGGTCGGAGAGATAGGCGCCATACACGGACACAGATTCGCAATGTTGGAGATTTTTCCTATTAGCTACAATCCCGCATCGGGCACACTGAAGTTGTATTCCCAGGTGAGAGTGCGGATTAATCTCACCGGCTCGGACAGGGCAAAGACTGTGGCAATGCTCTCTCGATATGCTTCTCCGCCCTTTGAGGAAGCCTGCCAGGATATGCTCATCAACTACTCGGCATATCAGGACCTGATCAAGGGTTTACCTGCTTTGCCCATTGGGTATCTTATCATCGTGCACGACGATTTTGAGACCCAGGCTGCTCCTCTAGCAGAATGGAAGAGGAAGAAGGGGTTCCACGTCACGTTGAACGTGATTGGGGACGGCACGTCCACCACCACCATAAAGAACTACATCCAGGATGCTTACGATAACTGGGATATCCCTCCCACCTACGTGCTCTTCTTCGGTGACGTGGGATGGATTCCCACCTACACGGGGACCAACAGCGGCACTGCCACCGACCTTTACTATGTGCAGATGGATGGAGATATGTTCGCGGATATCTATCGAGCCAGATTTCCGGTGCGCAATACTAGCGAAGCAACCACCATGGTAAACAAGCTTCTCTATTACGAAAATCCCACCTCACCGGATTTGGAATGGATGAGGCATGAATGTTTTATTGCCTCCGACGATGCCGGTCTAACCGCAGAAATTACTCACCGATACGTGATCCAGAACTATCTTACGCCCAATGGGGTGTTGGCTGACAGCATCTGGGAGAGATTAGGTGGAAGCACTGCCGACATAACCAACTGCGTGAATGCCGGCAGAAGCGTGGTCTGCTATTCTGGTCACGGAGGCCCCAGCGGATGGGGATGTGTGCCTTTCTATACTTCCAATGTGCGGGCTCTCTCCAATGCAGACGAATATCCTTTGGTGCTGTCGCATGCTTGCTCCACCAATCCTTTTGATCAAACTGAGTGTTTCGGTGAGGTCTGGGTCAAGGAGGCGAACAAAGGGGGTATTGCATTTTGGGGTGCTTCTGCTTCCAGTTACTGGCCCGAGGACGACATCTTGGAAAGACGGATGTTTCAAGCCGTATTTGTGGAGACATGCTATTCAGTGGTCTCCATGACCGACAAGGCGCTGTGGCATCTTTATCAGTACTATGGTAACACCTCTGCAGTGAGAACATATTTTGACATGTACAACGTGAACGGTGACCCGTCGGTTGACATCTGGACTTATGTTGCCGATGATTTGGTGGTCACCTTCCCCGGAACCATTCCCATGTTGCCCTCCTATCCCGTAGAGATCAACGTGGCAACCCAGGACAAAGGTCCGTTGTATGGCGCCCTGGTGTGTCTGAGAAAAGGGGCGGAGGTCTTCGAGACCGGATACACCGATGCCAGCGGTAACATAACCCTCTATGTCTCGCCCGCCTCTCTGGGCAACATGGAACTGACTGTAACCGCCCACAACCAGCTTCCTTTCGAGAGCTACATCAACGTCATCCCGGCCGGAGATGCCTATCTGGTCTTCGAAAGCCAGAGCGTGGATGACGACAGCCTGGGTGAGAGTCTTGGAGACGGCGATGGCGAAGTGGACTTCGCGGAGACGGTGGAGTTCCTTGTGGAGCTCAAGAACTTTGGTGATTCGGCTGCTCACAGCACCTATGGCATCATCTCCACCACCAGCCCGTACATCACCATGGTGAACGATTCTGCCTTCTGGGGTGAGGTTCCTGCGGGAGGCACGGCAACTTGTGTGAACGCCTTTGTGTTCTCTGTGGATCCCAACGTGCCGGACATGGAGGTGATCACCTTCCAGCTCGATATCCAGGCTACCAACGGGAGCTGGTCCTACGACGATATAACCGTGGTGGTTCATGCCCCGATACTGGTTTACAAGAGCAAGATAACGGAAGATCTGGGAGGGAACGACAACGGCAAGCCTGATCCGGGTGAGTCGGTTGACCTCACCATTACCCTGCAGAACGACGGCAGCGCCGGTGTGATACAGGTCGCGGCCGACCTGGTATGCGTCGATCCTTACGTAACCATCGACGTGGCCAGCGCAACCTATCCGGATATGTCATCCGGCGGAACGGGAACTTCCCTGTCTGCCTATCGATTCACCGCAGACGAGGAGTGCCCTGACGGGTACAAGGTTAGTATGACCCTGCAGATCAGCGGCTGCGGCGGCTACTATACCGAGGAGATTTTCGAGATCCGGATCGGCCAGAGGCCCATCTTGTTCGTGGACGACGACGGAGGAGACTCCTACGAAGGTTACATAATGGCTGCCTTGGATTCGGTGGGAGTGCTGTACGACGTGTGGACACATGCCACCGAAGGCTGCCCCCCGGATACCATCTTCGAGCAATACCAGTCGGTGGTGTGGAGCACCGGTGACGATTACGGAAGCCTGTCCGATCCGGCGACGCTGGATGCCACGGACGAGTCCCGGCTCATGACTTACTTAGACAACGGAGGAAGTCTGCTCTTGTCCAGCCAGGACCTGCTGCTGGATCACAATCCCGATGCCTTCATTATCGACTATCTACACGTGGCAGGGCACAATGATGACGAGGGCGTTACTTCCGTCTCCGGGGTGACCGACGATACCGTCTCCGACGGCATGTCGTTTGGCTTGAGCTATCCCTTCTACAACTTCTCGGATCACATATTCCCCGGAGCGGAAGCCGCGGGAATATTCTATGAAACCAGCAAAGGATCTGTTCCCCCCAGACCTGACGTACAGATAGACGAATATGTCGGCAAAGGTACCGACCTGGTCAACTACTGTGCACTCCGTTATCCTGCGTCCGGACCGTCCGTGTACAAGGTGGCCTTTTTCGCCTTCGCCATCGAGGGGGTTCCGGAGTCCGGGACCTATCCCAACAATCGCTACACCCTGATGCGGCGGATCATGAACTGGTTCGGGATAGGCAGAACAGCTCCCGAATTCATGCATGGTGATGCCAACGGGGATCAGCTCATAGACGTAGGGGACATCGTATTTCTGGTTAACTTTCTCTACAAGGGCGACGTTCCGCCCTATCCATGGCTGGCCGGCGACGCCAATTGCGATGGTATGGTGGATTTGGGTGACATCGTTTATCTGGTCAATTACCTGTACAAGGGCGGAGACCCGCCGCCTTGCTAAGAAAGAGCAGAACTTGAGTTTTCCCTTTGCGAAGCGACCCCCGATCTCCCGAAAGGTCGGGGGTCGCTTTTTGCCTTGCGTAGTTGCTTGATTTATCAAGCGGAAGACAAGCCCGATAAATCGGGCAACTACAGAGGGCAGATCTCCTCGGCTTCATCAGATGACAGCGTCCTGAGAGTGAAACAAAAAAGTGCTTGATTTCAAAGTGAAAACAGGATAACATAAGGCGAAAAGTCAAAATGACATGTTCGCAAGAGTTAACAAAGTATCAATGGCGAAGCTAGGCTGTTGGTTCATACCGTCGAGCCAAGATGAAGCGGCGGTATCACGCAAGGATTGCGGAAGATGAAGGTTGCTTTGGTTCACGATTGGTTGACTGGGATGAGGGGGGGGGAGAAATGTCTGGAGATTTTGTGTGAGCTTTTTCCGGATGCGACGCTGTTTACCCTTCTGTACAAGAAGGGATCGGTCTCGGAGACCATCTCCCGGATGAAGATTGAGACTTCGTTCGTGCAGAGCCTCCCTTTCGCCGTGGATCATTATCGGAAATACCTTCCCCTTTTTCCCACAGCCATCGAACAGTTTGACCTAACCGGTTTCGACCTGGTCATCTCCTCCAGCCATTGCGTTGCCAAGGGCGTGGTCACCTCTCCGGAGACGTGCCATATCTGCTATTGCCATACTCCGATGAGATACGCCTGGGAAATGTATTATATCTATTTCTCCAAAAACAGCCTTAACCCTGTCGTCCGCTGGACCGTCCCTTTCTTCATGAATTATCTGAGAACCTGGGATGAGAGATCCTCTGACCGTGTGGATCATTTCGTGGCCAATTCGCAAAATGTGAGGAGACGAATCAAGAAGCATTATCGCCGCGATGCAGAGGTCATCTATCCTCCGGTGAATACTGAGTATTTCGGGATGAGCAAGAATCAAGGGGAGTATTTCCTGGTGGTCTCCGCCCTGGTCCCCTATAAGAGGATTGACTTGGCTGTTCTGGCTTTCAACGAACTGAATCTGCCCCTTCTCATAGTGGGCGAAGGAGTGGAGAAGAAAAAGTTGATGAAAATGGCCAAGAAAAACATTAAGTTTATAGATTGGCAAAGCGGCCCGGAGTTGATCGGATATTATCAGCAATGCAGGGCTTTGATCTTTCCGGGAGAGGAGGACTTCGGCATCGTACCGGTAGAAGCCCAGGCTTGCGGCAAGCCGGTGATAGCCTTCGGAAAAGGAGGAGTAACCGAGTCGGTGAGAGGGGCTTATCCCGATCAAGACGTCACTTCTTCGCACACCGGATTATTCTTCTCTCCCCAGACCGTGGAAGCCCTGATTCAGGCGGTACGGCGTTTCGAATCGGCTCGGTTCGATCCGGAACGAATAAGAGAACATTCGTTTCGATTTGACAAGGCCGTGTACAAAAAAGAAATAAAAGAGTTCATTGAGACAAAGCTCGTGGAGCATCAAGAGAGCGTGAGATGAGAAAAGAGGGTTTCAGGCACATATTCCCGTTTCTTCTTTTCCTGGCGGACGTTCTGGTCATCTTCTGCGCGTTCTCCTTAGCCTACTGGGTGAGGTTTTACTCACCTTTTACGGAAATCCTTCCGGTCACCAAGGGAATTCCCCCGCTGTCATTTTATTTTTACGGGTCGATCTTTGTGGCGCTGGTGTGGGTGGCGGCCTTCAACGCCTATGGCCTCTACAAGAGCGGCCGGCCCCGGGGCGCCTTCGACGAGTTCTATCTTCTGGCCAAGAGCGCCACCCTGGGATTTCTGGTGGTGTTGGCCTTCACCTTCTTTTACAGGGGCACCTCATACTCCCGTGCTACTCTGATAGCATCCTGGATTCTGGGCATAGTTCTGCTTTATGCCGAAAGGCGAATCATGGCCAGGCTGGAACGGGGTTTCATGAAGCGCGGTTATGGAGTGAAGAATGCGGTCATTGTTGGAACCGGAGAGATGGGACTCTCACTCTACCGGAGGTGGAAGGAGAATCCTCAGCTTGGCTATCAGCTTGTCGGGCTTGTTGAAGCGAGGGAGAATGATGGCAGCACAGATCCCGGATATCCTCCGGATACGCCCGTCCTGGGAACCGTGGACGATCTTTTTCGCATAATTGGGGAGAAAAACGTGGAGCTGGTGATCTTAGCCTTGCCGTTGTCCTATCATAACAAGATCATGGAGATCATCCTGGGGTGCGAGGATCTGAAGGTGGAGTTTCAGATAGTGCCGGACATGGTCGAGATCATGGCGGCACGAGCTAAGGTGGTTTCGTTTGACGGAGTTCCGCTGATCAGCTTGGGACGCACGCCCCTGGAAGGGTGGAGCAGGGTGCTGAAGAGATTTCTGGACGTAGCGCTTTCCTCCGCCGGATTAGCGCTGCTTTCACCCGCCTTTGCTTTGCTGGGTATATGGATAAAGCTCGATTCCAAAGGGCCGGTGTTTTTCAAACAGGAGAGGTTAGGAAGGGATGGGAGGAAGTTCTTCCAGTATAAGTTCAGGTCCATGATGGAAGATGCGGAGAAGCAGACCGGGCCGGTCTTCGCTAAGGAGGACGACCCTCGCAGAACCAAAGCGGGAGCATTTCTGCGAGGGAGTAACTTCGATGAGCTTCCCCAACTCTTCAACGTCCTTAGAGGAGACATGAGCCTGGTGGGACCTCGTCCAGAAAGGAAGTTTTTTGTCGATAAGTTTAAGGAGGGGATACCCCGATACTTTCTACGCCACAAGGTCAAGTCCGGGATCACCGGGTGGGCGCAGGTGAACGGGCTGAGGGGTAATACCTCCATAGAGGAGAGGACGAAGTACGATCTATTCTACGTGGAGAACTGGTCGCTGGCTTTTGACATCAAGATACTGTTTTTGACCCTTAAGGATTGGTTCTCACCCAAGAATGCCTATTGAGAAGCTGTCGCGTCGAACAGGTTCTCGACCCACGGTATTGAGAGGAAATGTGCAGCCGCAGGCTTCCTTCGAACTTCGTCTCTTCCCTCGATCCTGAGGCCCTCGGGACCGAAGGGCAGGACGAGTTAGCCCGCGTTTCAGGAGTGCCAGAAACAAGCGCTTTTTAACCGGCGTTTTCGCTTGACTTATTGAAATTGTTTATTAAATTTACCTTCGTTGAAGAGAGGATAAAATGGCTGAAAAAGGCAAACGCAAAGTAAAACCCCAGGTTAAACCAGCAGGCAAGACTTATAGACCTAAGGAGAAATCGATTTTACCTTTCACCAGCAAGAACTACATCCTGTTCGCCATAGGTTTGTTCGTCATCGTGATCGGTTACGTCACCCTGGGGTATGGTTCCATCACCTTGGCGCCCATACTTCTGGTGTTGGGTTACTGCGTGATCATTCCCATCGCCATAATAATCAACGGAGGGAAGGAGAAGACTCCTGAGGCTCGCAGAGGGGCGTGATTTTTTCAAACTTGAAGCAAATACAGTCTGAGAGTCTGGCGTTTTACTAAGGACTTTCGGCTGTTTTGTCTCGGGCGGTTAGCTCAGCTGGTTTAGAGTGTCTGCCTTACACGCAGAAGGTCACTGGTTCGAACCCAGTACCGCCCATGGTAAAAACGGTTATTAGCTCGTGGTTCATGGTTCGTGGTAAGAATCTTTACCATGAACGGTGAACTACGAACCAAAAACTGCAGTAAATTGTCGGGGTCGTAGTTCAGTCTGGTTAGAACGCTGGCCTGTCAAGCCAGAGGTCGCGAGTTCAACTCTCGTCGGCCCCGCATTTTTAGGGCGGTTTACGGTTCATCGTTCATGGTTCATAGGTTATAGCAACAAGATATTAACCCGTCCTGGTGGCCAGATACCCGTCACACGGTGGGTTTTATTTTCTCGAATACACTGCGCGGGCACAGGTGGGAAAAAGATCGTTCCCCTTTTTAAGCCGGCAGAAAGTTCACGGTTCATAGTTCATAGTCCCCACAGCACCACCCGGAATGAGCCGTGGACTGCTGACAGTGGACTGAAAGCGGTCTTGAATCAAGCCAGGGGTCGTCTGGCCTGAGGCGGAATTGACCCCGTGTTCGCACGGCAGAACCATCCTCCTGGTATTAGCTGTTCCTTCAAGCCCGTCCGCAAGACCCCCTCGATCTTCTGCTCAACAATGATTCTGCTCTTGACTTTTAGCTTGAGGCAACTATATTTTATCTGATTGTCTCTGGTTTTTTTCCCGAAGAGGGGAATGCAAGCGGTTTGCCGGCTGCTGGCAAGCACGGTTGTGATCTGACGGGGGGTTTTTCAACCGGCGCCAAACCAGAACAAGGTTATTGCACGTAGACTTTGTGAGTGACAGGTATTGCTGTAGATTCACAACAAAAAAGAGAAGGGAGGTCGGCAATGAAAAAAAACCGCAAAAAGCTTACCACAGCTTTTGGAATCCCGGTGGCTGACGACCAGAACAGCATGACAGCCGGGGAACGGGGTCCAGTGCTGATGCAGGATGCCCATCTGCTGGAGAAGCTCGCCCACTTCGACCGTGAGCGCATTCCCGAGCGAGTGGTACACGCAAAAGGAGCGGGCGCGTATGGTTATTTTGAGGTTATCGCAGACGTCACCAAGTATACCAAAGCCAAGTTCCTCTCGGAAGTGGGCAAGCGTACCGAGGTCTTCCTCCGCTTCTCCACTGTCGGTGGGGAAAGGGGCTCGGCCGATGCAGCACGGGATCCGCGCGGCTTTGCCATTAAGTTCTACACCGAAGAGGGGAATTACGACTTAGCAGGGAATAACACCCCGGTGTTTTTCATCCGCGATCCGCTCAAGTTTCCCGACTTCATCCACACCCAGAAACGACATGCCGCAACCAATCTGCCCGACCCCGACATGTTCTGGGATTTTCTGTCACTCACGCCCGAATCGATTCACCAGGTCACGGTCCTTTTCTCCGACAGGGGAACACCGGCTACCTATCGGAACATGAACGGCTACAGCAGCCACACCTTCAAATGGTACAACGATAAGGGGGAGTACTTCTGGGTGCAGTATCATTTCAAGACAGACCAGGGCATTAAGAATCTGACCCGGGAGGAGGCAACGGTGATGTGCGGCGAAGATCCAAACCATGCCACCCGTGATCTTTATGAGGCTATCGAGAGGGGCGAATACCCCTCCTGGACTTTAGAGATGCAGATTCTGCCGGCGGATAAGGCCAAGGATTTTCCCTGGGATATCTTTGACATCACCAAGGTGTGGCCGCATGGGGAGGTTCCGCCCATCAAGATCGGAAAGCTGGTTTTAAACCGCAACCCGGTAAACTATTTTGCAGAAGTGGAGCAGGCGGCCTTCTGTCCTGGCAATGTGGTTCCCGGCATCGCCGTCTCGCCGGATAAGATGCTGCAGGCGAGGGTCTTCTCGTACCATGACACGCACATTCACAGGCTGGGCCCCAATTACCATCTGATTCCGGTTAATGCCCCGAAGCACGCTCCTGAGGAGAATTACCAGCGCGACGGCTCAATGCGCGTTGATAACGGTGGGGGCGGTGGACCCAATTACTGGCCGAATAGCTCCGGTGGACCTGAGCCAGACCCCAAAACCGGCGAGCCGCGCTTTGAGCTCTCAGGCGATGCGGGCCGCTTTCCCTTCAAGCATCCTAATGATGACTTTGTGCAGGCTGGCACCCTTTATCGCAAGGTCATGTCGGACCAGGATCGAGATAACCTGGTCGGCAACATTGTGGATCACTTGGGCAAGGCACAGAAGCGCATCCAGATGCGCCAGGCCGCCGTATTCTACAAGGCAGATAAAGAGTACGGCAGTCGCGTGGCCGAAGGCATAGGCCTGGACGTGAATGAGGTCAAGCGCCTGGCGAACATGTCCAACGAGGACAGGGCAAAGGCAACAGAAGAGGGAACTTTCTCCTAACTTCTTCTGATTAGTATGATTGTGAAATGAAGGCTGGGTCGGTGTGACCCAGCCTTTTACTTTCCAGGAGGATGAGAGGCTTGGTGGTATTCAGATTTGGCTGGAGAGGATAGAATATCGGGGCGTTCCCGGAAAAAGAGCTTGACGAAAGAGGCGTTCTTTACTTATACTTCCGTGGGGATCGGAGCAAATGGTATTCTTTCGACGCTGCTAAGGATGGGGATTACCTAACGGGGATGCATGTGAGATGAAGAAAAAACTCTTCATAAGCCACGCTTCCGAGGACAAAGACGATTTCGTCCGGCCACTGGCAGAGGCGTTGTCGCGTGACTTTGACGTATGGTACGACGAGCATCAACTCGTAGTGGGATGCAGCCTGCTGGAGGAAATAAGCAAGGGCCTCGCCAACGGCGGGATCGGCCCCGCATTTTTAAGGCGGTTCACGGTTCATAGTTCACGGTTCACAGTCCCCGCAGCACAACTCCGAATGAGAGGTGGACAGTGGACGGCGGACTGAAGGCGGTTCACGGTTCATGGTTCACAGTTCATAGTTCCCACTCCATCTACCTGAAAAAGCAGCTGACAGCGAACGCAATAAGGCGGTTCACAGTTCGTAGTTCACAGTTCACAGCTCATGGCCGGAGGACATTAACTCTTGCTGGTGGCCGGATGCCGGTCGCTGGCACAGGAACATGCCGTAGGTTAATGGAAAAAGCTTGACGAAGGATCGTTTTTAGGCTATATTTGTTATGGGTTCAACTCCGACAATCCGTTGTCACAGCTTTGGGAATCGGCATTCGCCAATGCCGATGGATCAAGACACTATTTGTTTCAAGTCGGAGAGTCGCTTCCTTGAGGAGGGAGGATAGATTGTGGTAACTGAGACTTTTAGACTCTAGAGGAGGTGAGAATGTCAGAAAAGCAACGAATTGTGGTAGCTCTTTTGGCACTTTTTCTGTTTCCTGTGGGTTCCACATGCTTGGCCGACTCAGATCCGGCAGAGGTTGAATGCCTGCCGGAACTCCCTCACCAACAGTCGCTGCAAGAAAACGAAATAACATCCATAGGAGCCCGTGGGGTGCCACGCGACCAGGTTCTGATAGAGATAGCCACCGGCGTCTGGTGATCTGGCTGTCCCTACGCGGCAGTTGCCGCAGATTCCTTAGAAAGACTAAAGGGGGACAGCCTGGCGGTTCTGGAGTACCATTGTTGTTATGGTATGGACCCTTTCACAGTTCCCGACAGCTACGGCAGGCTCGTGGACTACTATGGGATCAGGTTAATTCCCACCGCCAAAATCAACGGAAGAAGGGAATGTGTCGGCGGTGTCTCCGGCGCCTTCACATGCTATCAGGATGCTTACAATTCCGAGATGTCAAGCTACTCACCATGCACCCTCCGCGTGGATGTGCTGTATGACTCCACCACCCGCGAACTGAAAGTCACCACCTGGGTAACAAATCTGTACGGCATGTCATACCCTCATCTACGTTGTGCCATAGCGGAGAGTCATATTTACCATCCTTGGCAGTTCCTGGATAGCCTGCACCACGTGGTCAGAAAGATGCTGCCCAACTATGACGGTGTTTTCTTCGGCGTCCCTGTGGGAGAGACATTCGTTGACTCCCAGAGTTGTACTTTGGACCCGGGCTGGAATGACAGAAACTGCCAAGTGGTGGTTTTTGTGCAAAGCGACTACACTCCTTACCCGGTGTACAGATCGGCCACGGCGCGTCTGTTCCCTAGCTACGTGTTTGGCGATGCCACCGGTGATGGGATAGTGGACATTGGAGACACGGTGTTCTTGCTAAACTATTTATGGAGGAGCGGAGAGTCTCCTAATCCTTACGGTAGAGGTGACCCTAACAGAGACTGCATCGTAGATGCGGCTGACATTGTGTACCTGGTCAACTATCTTTACAGAAGCGGATCTGCGCCCTTGAAGGGCTGCGATTGAGTTTTCTCACGTTTCGGTATTAGTCGCCACATCCCGGCGAAGGCATGGGTGAGGCTGAATTGGATGCCGAACCCGGCCCGACCAGCGGGCCCGCCCGAGGCGGGCAGGCTTGCAAGACCGGGCTTATGTCCGGGCCACTCGTCCGCCTGACATCGCTGTCATTCCCCTTGACACAGAGCCGGTGATTCCGTATAATTGTTCGACGCAAGGAATTCCTTGCTGTCGATGAAAAAGGGAGAGCGGCGAGAGAGACTGACATCGGGAAAGGAGGGACGTTGTAAGCTGGTCCTGTAACTTCCGCGTTGTTATCGATCCTGCCTTTATTGGATTTGCGCCGCATGGCTGCTGTCAAGAAATCGAGTCAACCAACCATGAATTAATCTGGAGGTCAACATGGATGAATACCGTATACCCACTCCCGCAAACGAGCCGGTTTACAGCTATGCTCCGGGCACACCGGAGCGGGAGAAGCTGAAAGCTGCTTTAGATGAGGTAAAATCGAAGCAGATCGAGATTCCTCTGGTGATCGGCGGCAAGGAGATTACCACGGACAAGAAGGTCAAGATCATTGCCCCGCACGATCATAATCTGGTCTTGGCCTATTCTTACCGCGGTGGCAAGAAAGAAACGCAATTTGCCATCGATGCAGCGCTGAAAGCCCAAAAGGCGTGGACAGCCATGCCGGGACAGCAGCGCGCTGCCATCTTTCTTAAGGCGGCTGACCTCTTGGCTGGACCCTACCGTTACCTGATGAACGCTGCCACAATGCTGGCGCACTCCAAGACCGTGTTCCAGGCGGAGATCGACGCCGTCTGTGAGCTGGTCGATTTCTTCCGTTTCAACGCCTACTACATGCAGATGATCTCCGACTTCCAGCCGATCAACCCTGACCCATTGGTCTGGAATCGTCTTGATTATCGGCCTTTGGAAGGATTCATCTTTGCGGTCACGCCATTTAATTTCGTGTCGATCAACGGCAACCTTCCCACAGCCCCGGCCATGTGGGGGAACGTGGCAGTCTGGAAGCCGGCGCGCTCTGTGCCATACACGTCTCACATTATCATGAAAATACTGATGGAAGCAGGTTTGCCCCCTGGCGTGATCAACTTCGTCACCGGAAATTCATCGGAGATAAGCGAAGCCGTCCTTAACGACCCGAACCTGGCGGGAATCCATTTCACCGGATCGACCGCCGTGTTCCAGGATATGTGGAAAACAGTCGGACAGAACATCGCCAAATACAAGACCTATCCCCGCATCGTGGGCGAAACCGGCGGCAAAGACTTCGTCTTCGTCCATAATTCAGCCGTAGCCTCGGAAGTCGCCACGGCGATCACGCGCGGCGCCTTTGAATACCAAGGTCAGAAGTGCTCGGCAGCATCCAGGGCTTATGTGCCGAAGTCGACCTGGCCACAGATCAAGGAGATTCTGCTTGCGCAGGTGGGTGAAATAAAAATGGGTGATCCGTGTGATTTCAGCATTTTCATGAATGCCATCATCGACAGAAGCGCCTATGACAGCATCAAGGAGTACGTCGACTACGCTAAGAACTCATCGGAGTGTACGGTCCTAGTCGGCGGCAACTGCGATGATTCGAAAGGATACTTCATCGATGCAACCGTGATTGAAACCGCCAATCCGAAGTTTAAGACCATGGCGGAGGAGATCTTCGGGCCGGTAATGACCATCTATGTCTATGATGACGCCGACTACGAGAAGACCTTGCATCTTTGCGACGAGACCTCACCCTATGCTTTGACCGGTGCGGTGTTTGCCACTGATCGGACCGCGGTCGAAATGGCCGAAAGGATTCTTCGTAATGCCGCCGGTAACTTCTATATCAACGACAAACCGACAGGAGCAGTGGTGGGCCAGCAGCCGTTCGGCGGAGCCAGAGCCTCGGGCACCAACGACAAAGCCGGTGCCCTGCAGAACATGATTCGGTGGACGTCACCACGGGCCATCAAGGAGAATCTCCTGCCGCCGAAGGATTTTGAGTATCCTTTCATGGCAAAACCGTGAAAAGCGGTAGATAGTTCATGGTTCATAGTTCGTAGTTGAAAGGCACAGACGCTGGCCTGAACTTGGATATATTCCGTTGAGGGAAAGAAAAAGGATATAATCTTTTGTCAGAGGGTCACACATGAGCCGAGATTGACGGAAAACGGCTCATATGATCGAAAGGAGAGTTGAGATGAGACGCTACCAAACCAAGTTCATCACGCTGTTTTTTTTGGCTGCATGCCTTCTGTGGATTAGCTGCGGGAGTGATAAGTCTGTGGACTCAGACGGCGACGTGAACAATACCGATTTCGTCGCGAAGGGATCTTTTTCCTTCCGCGTGGATGTGGTAGACCATTCCCGACTGCGACTGGAAGGCGTTAGCGGGACCATTACGATCAGCGGAGAACCGGAGTCGGACTCGGTACTGATCACCGGCGAAAGACGCGTCGGCTCAGAGAGCACTCAGGACGCCGAAGCGCATCTGCCACTCCTTCAAGTCACTTTGCAGGAAATAGGAAACGAAATATACGTGAAAACCACGCAGCCCGAGCAAACGCACGGTCGGAGCTATGTGGTTGACTACACTATCACCGTCCCGGAAGGTTTCGTGGTGTCTGTGAATCACGTCACCGGAATCGTGAGCATAAACTCTGTCAAGAGTAGTGTTTCCGTCAACCATGTGATCGGACAAGTTCTTTTGGATGAAATCTCTTGCAGTGCAGTTGTCAGTCTAGTCACCGGTGAGATTGAAGCTGAGGTGACTTTACCGGAAGATGGCACGATCAATTTCAATCTGGTAACCGGAAATATTGAACTTGACATTCCTCAAAACACCTCGGCCGATTTCTCGGCCACAGTGGTCACCGGGACTATCAGCATATCCGATCTTGTTCTTCAGAATCAAGTAAGCACTCCCGGTTCCCTTAGCGGGACATTGGGCAGCGGACAGGGGACGATTTCGTTGAACGTAGTCACCGGTTCGGTAAACGTGCAGGGATTTTAAAACCGGTAGATAGTTCATGGTTCATAGTTCGTAGCTGAAAGAAAAAGGAGTCAACCCCTAAAGAAACACGCCCGCTGCTTTAGCGGGCGTTTGTTTCCTGATCTGAGTATGAAAGAATACTCGCCGGCTGCTGGTTTTTCTGATCCACAGCCAGCAGAAAGGATTTTCACCTTTTGCTTCCCTTGGGGAGTTTTTGTTTTAGTACGTGCAAGGGAGATTAGTCCTCTTGATCTGAGTCCTCCTGACCTGAGGGCTTTTTTACGCCGATGGCCTGAGGTCCCTTTTTCCCTTTAACGATTGTGAATTCCAGTTGATCTCCTTCCCCTATGTCGTCAAACTCGATGTCCTGGAGTTCTGTGCGATGGAAGAATATCTCCCTTCCATCCTCAGCCGAGATGAATCCAAATCCTCTTTCCCTTATTATCCGCTTCACTGTTCCTGTAGACATGCTTTTGCTCTCCTTTAGAAGAAAATACACTACCTGCTGAAAACGGTTCCCTCTATCCCATCCCCCAAAAATTGTTTGACCTTACGACTCCTCTCTTAGAGTTTTAGTAGTTTAATTAGAACCTCTGCTTTTTTGATATAACCTTTTATTCTCAAATGTCAAGCTATATTTCAGCTTTTGAACAATTAAAGGTGTACCATGCCAAATGGCTGAAGGATTTCTATGGCTGCCAGTCTTCTACGGCCACCAGGAAGAGCCGTTCGGTTGGCCTTCTGGCGGGGTCCTGGTGATGGACCATAGGCCTGGCGGTTGATGAAATCGTCATCGCGAGGAGGCCCCGAACGGGGAGGACGACGCGATCTCACCGCAGGCAGGTCACGATGCAATCCGGGCGGGGGAAAACTCCCAAGCTGCGGACGGCGGACTTGTCCTGAGCGAAGTCGAAGGACGGTCGACTGCTGACAGAATTCCCCGCTCCCTCCCTTCGACTCCGCTCAGGGACCGTGAGCAAAGTCGAATGGTGCGGTCGCTCGCAATGACCGTTGGGGCTTCTCAGCGCGCGAGGAGTTCCTCGATCTTTCGGGGGACCTTGCCTGCGGCTCCGCCATAATTGGCCATCACGGCCACGGTATAGCCGCTGTCGAGGTACATGTCCAAATTAGCATTTATGCCCGGCGCGCCACCACCGTGTCCCACAATCCGGTGACCGTTTATGGTTTTATCCTGGAAAAGATAGGCATACTTCGTTTCGCGGCTCCTCTCCACTTTGCCCGTGGTTAGCGTGTCGAAAGATTCTTTGCTGATGAGCTTATTTGTGCGCAGAGCGATGTCGAATCTCAACAGGTCTTCAACCGTAGAGAATCCCCCTCCGGCTGGACCACCCTTGACCACGTGCATGAAGAGATTGTTCCGCCACGAGCCGTCCGGAGTGGGGCTCCCGTCATGGTTCATTTTGGTGTAACCGATGGCCAGATTGGGCACCGGTGTATCCATCTCATAACAGTCAGTGTTGATCATTCCAGCCGGCTTGTAGATTTTCTCCCTCACATAATCATAGTAGTCCCGCCCGGTGACTGCTTCAATGACCATCCCCAGGACGATGGGGCCGGAATTGCTGTAATGAAAATCTGTTCCCGGCTCGAAAAGGAGCGAATCATCGAAAATCAACTCAGCCAGCTGGTCAACGGTTTTGATCTCCCACCAGTGGGCATCATAGACCTCGTCCCAGTAGTCCTGCATTCCCGAAGTGTGAGTCAGCAGGTGGTGAATGGTCACTTTCTCGGCAATCTCCGGACGAGGCAGGTCAGGCAGATATTTGCCCACAAGGTCGTTGAGGGAGACCTTCCCCTGTTCCACCAACTGCATGATGGCCACGCCGGTGAACATCTTGTTCATCGATCCTAAGTTGAACTTGGTGTCGAGTTTGTTCGGGACGTTGAAACGCTTGCTGGCCAGCCCCTCCACCCGCGTGTAGAAAGGTTTGCCGTCCTTTGCCATCAATACTGTGCCGGAAAACTGGTCTTTGGAGACTAAGTTGTCCAGATAACGGTCCAGAAAATCGATTGTCTGCTCTTGTGTCAGATCGCCTTCCGGCGCTTCAAAACCCGGTTCCTCTCCCGGCCGGACGGAGAGCATGTCGAGCTTATGAGGGGGCAGGGTATCAGCCTGGAGAGACATCGTCACCCACTCAGCCGGCCCGGTGGGCTGTTTGGCCTGCAACAGGGCAGAGATGAAATAGTCGTCAGATTCCTCAATCCGATGAGGAATCAAGCCGCCCACGTCAGCATACACCGTCGTGAAGAACTCAAGGCGCCGCTCAAACGTGCTCCCCTCTTTCTCCTTCCAGTGGTTCTTGATGAAACTCGTCCACCGGTCTTTATCCCCGGAATTGAACGCCTCTAACAAGCGGCTCAACAGCTTGCCTGCATGGGTGTCCGATATCTCCGGCGCCGACTGCTGAGCGACAGCGGGAACGACGAGAGCGCATACGAGTATAAAGACGAAAATCGTCGAGATGTACCGCATGTGAGTAGGTCCTCCTTTACTTAGGTTGAGTGAAGATGTTTTTGCGTCCGGATTGCTGACCCGTATTTCATGTAAGTACTTACGCAAATATGTCCGATTAAGTTGCCGGGTTCTTGGGCTCTCGAAGGGCTCATTCGTGGCGTACCTGGAAGCACGAATATGAAGATTCGGGCCTGTGCCCCCTCTCGCAGTCTGAAGACTGCGGCTACCCGCTCCTCCCCCATTCGCCAGTTCTCCTGCGGTGAAGTTGACCGGTAGCAGGCCAACGCACACCACCCTTTAAGGATAATCGTCTGACTTAGGAAAATCGGCCGGGAAAAACCCAGCCGACTTTCTTAGGACTACTTCCAACTTCTCTTAAGTTGAATTCGAAATCTCCTCCTACTTCCCCATGCCCTTCTTCATCTTCTCCAACTGCTCCAGGATCAGAAGCGCCTTGGCCTTCCTGTAAGCCTTGATGTGCGAGAGCTTCATATCCGTTTTCAGCTTCGCCGCAGCCTTCAGCTTGGCCTCTATGTCCTTGATGGCGGCGTCGTCATCATGCATCAGGCCTTTCAGCTCCAGTTGGGCAATCTTCAAATCGGCTTCACTCCTGATCTTGCCTTTCTGGAAGTCCATTTTGATGGACTTGAGCTCTGCCACCTGCTTGTCGGAAAGCTCCAGCTCCTTCTTGCAGCAGAGGAAAAATTCCCTCTTGCAGCAGCCCATTCCTCCGCACTCTCCCATCATCCCGCAGCCCATTCCCATCCCCGAGCACATCTTGCCGCATCCCTGCATCCCGTGGTCCATCTGACAGCATCCCATCTGGTGCATCATTCCCTGACCCATTCCTGAGCCACCCATCTGATGCTCCATTCCTCCTGAGTGCCCTCCGCATACGCCCTTCATCATCATCTCGTCACCCATCACCTTGATCACGCGCTTTTCCGTCTCCATCTGGGCGAAGCAGCAGGTGAAAGCCAGAAGCAGGAAGAGCGAGGCCAGGCTTATCACTAAACCGAGCTTCTTCATAAATCACCTCCTTCTACGTAGAAAGGTTAAACAGGTCACACGCACCTAAGTTTACTCGACTTCGCGGTTTGAGATTCGAATGAGTGGAGCAAAAGTGTTTTCACGTGGCTGTCTTTGATTCTTCGCACCCTCCGGTGAATGCCCGAACAGTCTATATCACTCTATACGATAGACGATTCCCCAGGCTTTGAACTCGTAGTCCGTGGTATAGCGGCCACCGAGTTACGAAGAGGATTGTGAACCTGTGCCGGGATTTTCCTCTTGATCGAGTTTGAAGCCTGATAATAAGGATGCTGGGGCACCCGCATGTGCGGCTGAAAGGGCTTTTGGCAATTATCCAGGAATGTACCTCGGGGCCAAGAAGGCCGGACTGAAAAGGGAAGGCCGAACGAACGTCCGTTGGCCCGGCTACGATGGCTCAATCCTAAAGATCAAACCCCAACCCGGGCTTGCTTGTCGGAAACAGCACCCCGTCCTTGAGAATGACCGCTCCGGCCGAAGGATCGTCGACTAGGTCTAGATGCCCGTCCAGATCAGCGTAGACCACGTTGGGCCGCGCCAGGGCGAAATGGAGCCCTGCGGCGATTCCCAATGCTGCCTCATCCATGCATCCTACCATGACCTCAAGATTGCCCGCTCTGGCAACTGCGTTGATCTGCAGGGCCTCGGATATGCCCCCGACTTTCATCAGCTTGACGTTGACCATATCGGCCAAATCGCGCCTTGCCAATCGGAATGCGTCCCGCAGGTTCATCAGACTTTCGTCGGCCATCACGGGAATATGGGCTCCGCTGGTTACCCTTCCCAGCAAGTCAGGCTGACCCTTAGGAGTGGGCTGCTCCAGGAGTTCTATTTTGGCTGGACGAGTCGCCTCAACAAAGCGAAGAGATTCCTCCACGGAATAGCCCTGGTTGGCGTCAAAGCGCAGCGCGATCGACTTGCCCACTGCCTCCCGTACCTTCATCACCCTGTCGATATCTGACTCGACGTTCTTTCCCCCCTTGATCTTCAGCACCTTGAATCCTTTGGCCATAAGATCTCTTGCCCTGGCTACGGTTTCCTCTGAAGGCTGTATGCCGATGGTGACGCTGGTCTTGATGCGATCCCGGAAACCACCGAACAGCTTGTGAACCGGAAGACCGGCGACCTTACCCAATATGTCATGGAGAGCCATGTCGGCCATAGCCAGGGCGGAAGGGTGTGCCTGTAAGTTTGGCTTCAACCTTTCCAGAAGGAGAGCCAGTCGTAGAGGATCGCTGCCTCTAAGAGAGGGCTCGATCCATGTTTTGAAAACCTTCAGCACACCGTCGGGAGTCTCGCCCGTGACCTCAAGATCAGGGGCGGCACAGCCGTATCCCGTGACCCCGCTGGTGGTTTGAATGGCCAGGAAGACATTTGTGCCCGAGTCGATGGTCTCGTAGGCGATGGTGTAGGGCTCGGCCAGGCGCATCTTAACTTGCCAGGCTTGGAGGCGACTGATTCTCATAGCTTTTCGTGCCTGAGTATCATTTCCGGTAGATCTCCTCAAGGGTCATGCTCTTAAGGTCTTCCACGAATGCCACCAGGTGGGCGATCATGATCTCCCAAATCTTCTTGCCCTTCTCTGCAGTCGCCTTGCTGGGATCGCCCATCACACCGGTGGGCGAGATCTTCTTGGTGTGCGCATACCACAACACACCTCGCTTTGAGCTGAAGTTCAAGTATCGACTGGAGAACTTCGGAACCAATTTGGTGGCTTTCTCCATCCTGACCAGATGAGGTCGCACGGCCAGGCTGGTGCTGGTCTCAATCTCGCCGGCATGGACGTCATTGGGCGTGTCTACGACTTTGCTGATATCGGTGTCGCTGGTTTCTCCCGTGTCCACGCAGGCGAAGATGCGCGCGTCCCGGTTAATCATCTGAGCGGCATAATTGAGCGCAGGGGTATTGCCGCCGTGAGCATTTATGATGACCAGTTTCTTGATCCCGTTCTGAGCCGCGTTCATGCCTATCTCGTACACCAAACCGGAAAGCGTGGCATTGCTGATGCTGAGCGTTCCCTTGAAGTCTCCATGGTGATATGAGACGCCGTAAGGGATCAAGGGCAGCACCAGCGGCTTGGGGCTGCTGCAGGCTTCTGCTACCCGTCTGGCCAGGTACTCAGCGTCGAATGCATCGGTGCCCACGGGAAGGTGAGGACCGTGCTGCTCGGTGGAGCCCACGGGAAGAAGCGCGATATCCACCTCTTTGAATTTCCTCTCCGCTTCAGGCCAGGTTAGCTCGACCCATAGGTAAGTGTCTTCAGCAGCCCCGGACGCTCTGGCGGAGATTCTATGGATTAAGCCTGGACCCAGCTCAAAAGGGTAAGGTTGGCTTATATCTGGATCGTTAAGCGGATCGAATTCCGTCCACCTCCGTTCAACTCGTCGCACCGCACCGTCGGAGTGTTCCAAGAGCATCCTATAGAGCGGCTTTCGGAGGTCCGGCGGAATCCCACCGACAGGAGATCTCTCCTGATTGAACCTGAGCTTCAGAATAACCAGGTGCTCTCTGGCGGATCTCTCTCGCTCCTCCGGCAGTTCAACCAGGCCTTTTTGAGATAGCAGGAAAGTCAGGTGCTCGGAACCGGAGACCTCCTGATGTACTCCCTTGACGGCCACGTCCTTGAGGCAGCTTTTGATCTGCCCATCAGAATAACCACAGCGTCCGGGATCGGCCCCAATTGCCATCAGCATCCCCACAATTCGGCGACATTTCTCGCATCTGCCGCAGGGACGCATTCTCTGACCTTCTCTATGTGTGGCATGGCATGAGAGCTGGTGTTCCTGCAGGTGAGGATAGCGTTCCACCAGTGTCTTTTGAATCAGCATCTCAGAAAGCTGGCGTAAGATGGAGAACTGGCTGATGGCCCAGCCTTTCTGCATATAATATCTGGAAAGTGCCTCGTCGAAATACCGACTCTGGTCGTAGAGGCCGTTATAATGCGTGATTCCGTGGGAAGAAGTCCGGTGGGTGGTATCGTGCTCATCTCCTATGACCAGACGGCCTATACCCCGCTTTCGTAAAAGGGGCAACGCCCCGAACAAGAAAACCGCCACGGTCCAGAGCCGGATGGGATACTCATCCGAGCGGACGTCGGCGAAATCCGGGCGGATGAAGGGCATATGACGCAGCATCCAGGCGAACAGCCGGTCCGAGTTCACCCACACTCTCGCCGTATTGGGTATATTCTGCTTGAAAAAGCGGAAGGCGTTCAGGGCGGTGAACCAGTGACGCCCGGACTCATTGACGAAAACGGGGTGCGTCTCCATTCCCGTCTCATTGAGCAGGCCAAAGCTTAAGAGGCTGTCCTTGCCGCCACTGGAGAGAATGCAGTGCCTTCTCTTATCGGTCGGCCAGAGTCGCCAGCCGGTCATGGACGACCCGGAATCGGGGAACTCCAAGCCGGCCCGCAGGTAGGGTTTTCTTTTCTCAACCGGCAAATGAGCGGCATCACCGATCAGGAAAGGATTCGGCTCCAGGAATTTCTTAACGTAGATCTCGCGGGCCGTATTCTCCGCCATATCCAGAATGAACCGGCGATCCTTCTGATCGAATGAACCGTGGAAGACGATCTTCTGGCAGAACAGCCCGTAATTGATGGCAGCCTGTGCCGCGATCATGGCCGCCAGGTTTTGAGATGCGTCGTCGGAAGGATCAAATACGTCCTCTTCGTAGCTGTAAATCAGATCAAGGCGGTCGTCCTTGCCTGGCTGGAAGAGTCGGTAGGGCGCGATCAGCCGCCGCCGCTCGAGTTGCACAGGTCCTACCTCCAGTCGGTCAAAGACCTCCAGAAGAGAGAGAGGATCGCTCTGCGTTTTAGGTCTTTTGCGAGTATCCATTTACATTGACCCCTGGTTTGTCTTGCTTACGGCTTCGCCGCTCTGGTGATCAACCTGCTGGATCTGCCCTGGCGTACGTGATAGGCACGGCGCCGGGACCACCTTTTTCGCGACCGTCTGCTAAGCTTTGATAAAGGGCAACAGTGTTCGTGCCAAGCCCTCCGCGCCGGTGACCAGCACATCCATGGTGGGAAGGCCGGTTTCTTTTTCGATCGCGGCCGAGACCGCCGGAACATCCTCCGTTGGGATCCCTTCGTGATTTAGGGCTATGGCCACCACCGGCTTGCCAGAGAGGAGCTGGATTGCCTGAATTTGCTTGGCCAACGGATGAACCGGATAACCCGGGAAACCGTCGTAGTCTTTGCGAGCCGGCGCGTGCTGCAGCACAACAGCATCCGGGCGGCTGGCAGCCAGAATCTCAAAACCACCCGGATATGCGGGATTCATAAGGCTTCCCTGGCCTTCAATAACGATTACGTCAGGTTGCGCTTCGCTCCAGGCAGTCCAGACCACGTGCTCGATTTCGCCGGAGACGAAATCATTTATCAGGGAGTCCAAGATGATGCAATACCTGGCACCCTGCATCCATGAAGTCTGGCCGGTTCCGACCATTTCGGCACGGAATTCGGCATCTTGCAGCGCCTGGACCAGCATCCAGGCAGTGGTACGTTTGCCTACCGCCGAATCCGTCCCCAAAAGCGCCACCTTAAGGGAGGTAACTTCTTCTATCTTGCCGCTGAAGAAATGCAGTCGATTTCGCGCCGGCGGCTTGCGAACGTCGCGAATCTCCGTGCCGTTTCGATGAGCCAAATCGACGATCTCCGGATCCTCCGAAAGGAAGTCGTGAAGACCCGAGTCCACATTCAAGCCCAATTTGATGGCCTCCTTGACATCTTCACGCGCTGGATCGCTCAGCCGGCCTCCGTCCGGCGCCAATCCTATCACCAGATGAGTCGGCCCATTCTGCGAATTCTGGCCAGCCTGAACCGCCTGTTCAATGGTGGCGAAGATCGGAATCCCCTTGGGTTCTCCGTTCAGCACAGCTCCGGCGTCCTGGTTCTGGTAGCGGGAGTCGATAACGGAAAGCACCTGATAGCGCCTGGTGAAGCGAACCAGACCATGAGCGGTTTTGCCATTGGGAGTGTTGAAGGCTCCCTGGCAGTAGATAACGGCGTTTCCCTCAAGCAGCAGGCTCATGATCTTTTTCCGGTCAGGACGACGACGTAACGATCGTTTGGCAGGGCCTCTTTGCGATGTTGCTCCACCAGGGCGATCAGGCCGGCGGTGGAAGCCGGCAGCACGTGCATCCCCTCCTTCTCGCGAAGCAGCTTGGAAAAGTTCAGCATGTTCTTGTCGGAGATGTGGGCCGCCAAACCTTTCGAATGCCGAATAGCCCCGAGAGCGACGTCGCCGTCGATAGAATGCCAGTTAATCAGAGGCTCGTTGACCTTGGTCTCATGAATGTGCTCAGGTCGGAGGTCCACGCATGCCGCGCGATTTTGAAGAAATGCCTGCACGATAGGATTCTTTCTGAACGAGGAGCCTGCAGCCATGCGAGGAATTCGGGAAGTCTTGCCACGCCGATAGAGGCTCAAGAATCCCTTGAAGATGCCGGCCAGAGTAGTACCGTTGGATACCGGGACGCCCACCATAAAAGGCGCATCGCGCAACTCGTCATAGATTTCATAAGCGATTTCTCCATAGGCCCGCAGCTGCAGGGAAGTGTTCTCTCCACCGGGATTGGCATCATAGAACTCGTGCCTTTCGGCATCCTCTTTGGAGGTCTCTACTGCCCTCTCGTAGTCGCCCGGCACCGGAACGATTTCCGCACCCAGGTTGGTGATCTCCTTTATTCGTTTGGTCTGATAATCCTGGGGGAGGTGGATCAAACACCGCAGCCCGGCGAGTGAAGCGGCCAGTGCCATAGCTACACCGTAATTTCCACAGGTGGCAACTGTGATGGCATCGAATCCTCTCCTCATGGCGTCCATGGCCTGGGCAAAAGCGATCCGATCCTTCTGTGTCCCGGTAGGATTGGCGCCCTCGAACTTAAGGTAAACCTGTCGCAATCCCACCTCGCGTTCGATGTTGCGTGCTCGCCAAAGAGAAGTATCTCCCACCTCCGAATCGATGATATCTTCGTAAGCCTCCAGCCGTTTCTCCAGGGGATATGTCTTGTCGACTGCGATCCTGCGTTGTTGCTCGATCTCGTCGGAGATCTCAACTGCCTGGCCTGAAGCTCCATCCATCAGGTCGTACGGAGTTTCGAAATCTGCGGACATCTGCTATCCCTCCTGTCTTATGTCTTCAAAGGCTCTGATACGTTTGGACTGACCAAGTTAGAGAATGATTTCTCTCCCCGCAACCGGATTTTTGGCAGCGCCTCGGTCAGCCCGACCAGGACTTGCCTGGGGCTAAACCTCAGCTTTCATCATTCTATCCGATAGACGATTCCCCAGGCTTTGAACTCGTATTCGGTGGTATCGCTGGCAAATGACTCCTGGCTGACTAAGTCCACGATGGCATGATAGTAGTGTTTTCCCGGCTCCGGTTCCTCGGTGGTGGTCCAGCTTGCACTGAAACTCCCCTCTCCCTCTCTGGCGAACGGGATCTTCTGATACTCCTCTCCCTCCTTCACGTGGAGGAAGAGAGAATCAGTGGTATCGGCTGGCTCGACCATGAAAATCACCTGCCTCCCCTTGCCGAATGCGATCGTACTGTCCTTGTTGACAAGAAGCACCATGCCGGGCTCGTAGATGAAGGTGTCTATTCCTTCTGAGACAATCTGAAGCTCGTCAATCTCTCTTGTCGCATCCATTGAGTTAATTACGGTTCCGCTGACTCTTCTCAGCAGCCACCCCAGGTTAGGATCGCCGGTGTTTCCCCACCTCTCGAAATAGGCTTTGGTTCGGGTTTTAAAGACAATTGGCTTTTCGTGTGGATGTCCGCTCGAGTCGTAGTGGAGTTTACCAATTAAGCTATCACTCCATGTCAGGGTGATGTAATCAGGATCCGCCTCGAAAAGCTCCCCTTCTTCTATATCCGCCTGGCTGGATATTATCTCCCGATAAAAGAATTGAGTATCCAACTCGGTATCAAAGAATCCTAAGTGAAATATTGTCGGATACTGAGATATGATCGCCTTAACCGCGTCCCAGTCAGTAACCCCCGGGGTCACAGTTCTCTTCTCGCAACTCGCCTGAAACAGGCAAAGCACGAGCAAGCAAACCAGCAGGGCCAACAGAGCTCTTCTCATCTTCTCTTCCCTCTAAGAATGTTGGCTGTGCGGGTTCTTTTCCCGCTCTTTCTCAGCAGTTTAGAAAGCTCGTCTCTGAAAAAGGCTGCCTTCTCGAACTCCAGGTTAGACGCCGCTTTCTTCATCGCCCGCTGAAGTTCCCTGATCTTATCCTCTAAAGAGAGCTTTTCCAAAAAGTCAAGCTTTTCTGTCTTTTCCGGGGTGGGGGTTCTCGAATCGGCGAAGGCAGTGGTCTTGAGAATCTCCTCCCGTGATTTGTATATGCCTTCCGGGGTGATGCCGTGCTTTTCGTTATACTCCTCCTGCTTTTTCCTTCTCCTGTCCGTCTCATCGATGGCTCTTCGCATGGAGTCGGTCACCTCATCTGCATACATGATCACCTCGCCAGCCCGGTTTCGCGCGGCCCTGCCCGCCGTCTGGATGAGAGACGTCCCCGATCTTAAGAAACCCTCCTTATCGGCATCCAGGATCGCCACCAGCGACACCTCCGGCAGATCCAGCCCCTCCCGCAGCAGATTGATTCCCACCAAAACGTCAAACTCCGCCAATCTTAAATCTCTTAAGATATCCACCCGGTCGATGGCGTCGATCTCCGAGTGGAGATAACGTACCTTCACATCCATCTGGGCCAGATAATCTGCCAGATCCTCAGCCATTCTTTTGGTCAGGGTGGTGACTAAGACCCTTTCCTTCTTTTCAGCTCTTACCCTGATTTCCTCGAGCAAATCATCCACCTGGTTGGACGAGGGCTTGACCGTGATTTTCGGATCGACTAAGCCGGTGGGTCGGATCACCTGCTCCACCACCACGCCTTTGCACCTCTCAAGTTCGAACTCAGCCGGCGTGGCGGAAACAAAGATCACCTGATCGATCATGGATTCGAACTCATCGAAAAACAAAGGCCGGTTGTCCAGCGCGGATGGAAGCCTGAAGCCGTACTCTACCAGCACCTCTTTTCTGGACCTGTCCCCGGCATACATCCCTCTAATCTGGGGAACGGTCTGATGGGACTCATCGATTATGATCAGAAAGTCTTTGGGGAAGAAATCCAAAAGGACGTAGGGCCGCTCACCCGGTTTCCTACCGGAAAGATGGCGGGAGTAGTTCTCGATTCCGGTGCAGTAGCCGATCTCCCGCATCATCTCGATGTCAAAGCGGGTACGCGATTCCAGTCTCTGTGCTTCCAGAAGCTTTCCCTGGGACCTGAACCAGGCTAATCGCTCCTCCAACTCCAGCTCTATTTTCTTGATGGCTTTTTCTAACTGAGGATGAGTGGTTACGAAGTGTTTGGCCGGATAGATCGCAACTCTTTTCTTTTCCTCCAAGATCTCACCTTTGAGCGTATCGACCACCGAGATCTTCTCTACGGTATCGCCGAAAAGCTCCAACCTGATGGCGGTCTCTTCGTAGGCTGGATGAATCTCTATCGTGTCCCCTCTGACTCTAAACGTCCCCCTTGCAAATTCGATGTCATTGCGTGAATAGTGGATGTCTATTAAGTCCTTCAGAATCTGATCTCTTTCCTTTTCCTGCCCCACCTCGAGGAAGAGTAATAACTCCTTCCAGTCCTTGGGAGAGCCGATACCGTAGATGCAGGAGACGCTCGCCACGATCACCACGTCATCCCTTTCCAGAAGGGAGCTGGTGGCTCTTAAGCGTAATCTGTCGATGTCGTCATTAACCGAGGTGTCCTTCTCTATGTAGGTGTCGCTGGCCGGAACGTATGCTTCCGGCTGATAGTAGTCGTAGTAGCTTATGAAAAATTCCACCGCGTCGTTAGGGAAGAAGCCCTTCAGCTCCCCGTAAAGCTGGGCTGCCAGGGTCTTGTTGTGGGAGATGACGATGGCGGGCTTGCCCGCATTGGCGATGACGTTTGCCATGGTAAATGTCTTACCCGAACCCGTCACTCCCAAGAGGGTCTGGTACTTCCTGTGCTGTTCGATCCCCTGGGTCAGCTCCGCTATGGCCTTGGGCTGATCGCCTTTGGGTTTGTAGCTGGAGACTAATTGAAATTCTGCCATTTCTCTCAAGTCCACCGTGCGCCGACCGCCGGTTTTCTGAATGCCTATCACTGATTATATTACGTCTGGAGGGATTGAAGTCAAGGCAAAAAAAGAACCTCAGTCCTCAAGGGCAGAAGACCATGGTTCCCTCTCCCCTGGTGTGAACCATCCGGTTCATACTTTGATGGAAGAGGCTAAGGGTGGCTGAGCATCGTTCCCCTGTTTCCCCTGCCTTGCATGGGATTCCCAATCTGAAGTTCTCCCACCAGAGGAGGGAGGGGAAGGGTTTATATCAGAAGGGAACCAGAACCCTTCCCCTTGTTGGGGGGCTAATCTTTTCCTACTGAGATTACCGGGTCTCTATCTACGGTCAGATACCTTTCGGTTGGACAACCAATGGCGCGGGCGAGTCGCACCCGGCAAGCTCAAAATGAGGTATGACTCCTTTATGAGAAGACAGACCTCTCATTCGCTCACGACCTGAGCTGTCAGTACTCAGAGATTACTTAGCTGTGCCCGCAGCAACATTGTGTCTTCCTTAAGGCGATCAATAGCAAGGCGTCGTGAGCCTCCTCAATTAGGCGGGCAGGAAGCAAATCCGTAGCGAAATCCGCCGTTTTTAATGTCGGCAACGTTGAGAGAATCAACAACCTGACGTTGAAATATACGACATTCGCCCTCAGAAGTCAAATTTTTTTTGATGCCGTTCTCACCATTGATCGGATCAGCGTCACTGACTCCACAGTCACGCACATCGGTCAAACCCCTAATCGCCCGATAGTCGACAGCACCAGGGTGTCTTCATTGCGAACGGAGCTAGCAGGTCGGATACGTAACGCCGCTGGTGGGACTATCGGATGTCTTCTTTGTCTTTTTTGCCCGAAGGGCTTGGCCATTTCGGACCTACGAGTGGTGGCCATCTTGCACCAGGGAAGAGGACAACTGGTTCCCTCTCCCTTGGTATGAACCATGCGGTTCATACCCTGATGGGAGAGGGCCAGGGAGAGGGTGACGAGGCATTGCACCCCCTCTCCTTGGTCCTCTCCCACAAGGGGAGAGGAAACGCTGTGGCGAACCAGGTGACCAGCCCGTGATTACGAGGAACGCTCGGACGAAAGCCCGTCCAGGCGTACCGACGAAGCAATATCACTGAACTGCCACCATGGGGAGATTGCTTCGTCCCCCGTATGGGGGACTCGCAATGACATTCTGTCTTCCTTGTCCAAAAGGCTGCGCCATTTCGGTTCTACCATTGCCGCCGCCACAAATCAAGGTTTTTTGATTGACTACGTCCTCAGTTTTGGTTAAACTCACCTGACGAACGCAGATCAAATCCATCGGAGGTATGTCATGAATGCTGCGACGGTCGTGATGATCGCTATCGCTTTAGTTTTATTGTTGGTGGCTTACTTACAGGGGGATAATCTTCATATCCTGGGATTGAAAAAGGGCGGGAACATGCTGGTTCAGGTTCTGCCGCTACTGATCGCAGCCTTCCTGATCGCAGGGATGGTGCAGGTGCTGGTTCCGAAAGAATTGATAGCAAGATGGCTGGGGCCGGAGTCGGGGTTGAAGGGGATTCTGCTGGGATCACTGGCCGGTGGGTTAACGCCGGGAGGGCCGGTAGTGAATTTCCCCATCGTGGCCTCGATATATAAAGCCGGTGCGGGCATCGGAACGGTAGTAGCATATGTTACCGCGTGGTCTTTGGTGTCAGTAGTGCGCTTCCCTTTGGAGGTGAGTCTGATTAGTCCCAAGTTTGCCTTTATCAGGCTGGCATGTACGTTTTTCTTTCCACCAATCGCGGGAGTAATCGCGTGGCTTCTCTTCTCCAAGGTGGCGTGAGCAAAACGAATTCGGGCGGACGCAAGGTTCGCCCCTACGGGTTCTTGTGGTCTTTGTGCTCGATGAGCGGACGCTCCCGTCTGGGAATCGAGCAACTACGACTTCCCTTATGCATGAAAATTCCCTCAAAATCTCTTTGAATTAAGCCCGCGTTTCTTATATTCTCTTTGCCCAAAAAGGAGACGTATAGTCCTACTGAACATTGCCCGGTTTTGAAGCCATGCCTGAGACTGAAGATGAAAGATGGATGCGACACGCCTTGGTTGAGGCAGCCTCAGCGTTGAAGAAAGGGGAAGTTCCCGTCGGGGCTGTGGTCGTACATCAGAAGAAGATCATCGGGAGGGGACACAATCAGGTGGAAGGGCTCAACGACCCGACTGCTCATGCCGAGATCATTGCCATCGGAGCCGCTTCTACTTATCTTAACTCCTGGAGGCTCTCGGGCGCATCCCTATACGTGACTCTTGAGCCGTGCGCCATGTGCGCCGGAGCTTTGGTTTTGAGCAGAATAGACCGCCTGGTCTTCGGTCCAAAAGACCCAAAAGCCGGAGCATGTGGCTCGTTATACAATATAGCACAGGATATTCGGTTGAATCATCAACTTGAAATCGTCCCGTATATCTTAGAGAAAGAATGCAGCCGGATTTTGCAGGCGTTTTTTGAAAAACTGCGCCGGAGAAGCTTAAAAGGTAAGAAAGGGAATGGGAGTGGAAACGCCGACTAGTTCCGTAGATATAGAAAAGACGCACTCCAGGCTTTTGAACCTGGGCCTGCTGATGAACGTGTTGGCGCCGGTGGTGCTGATCTTTGTGGGTGCGCTCCTTAAGGCCGGGGGAGTCAATGCAGGTGCTGTCAGTGACCTGGGGCTCTTCTTCTGGATATCGATCGCGGTAGCCTTCTTAGAGATCCCGGCGATCTATATTGTGAAAAGAAACTTTCTCTCCGGCAGTAGAGCTTTTCAAAAGAACCGTGGACGCTCGACAACTGAACAGGCCTTGCTCCAGAAGGGTATCATAATCTTTTCTCTTGCTCTTGCGCCGACTGTCTATGGATTAGTATATTATCTTTTGGGCGGGACCTTGGAAAGATTTGTTCTTTTTGCGGCCATCACACTGTTTTGCTTTGTGGTGTTTAAGCCGAAACAGGAGGAGATACGCTCTTTTGTGAAAAGGCAGACAGGCACTGAAGAGAACCTAGTAGAATTTTGAAGTTTTTTGTCTGTCTACTGTCTACTGTTTACTGTGTACTGAACTCGTCGGAGAGGTGCCGGAGTGGTTTATCGGGGCGGTCTCGAAAACCGTTGTGCCGTAAGGCACCCCGGGTTCGAATCCCGGCCTCTCCGCCATTGTCGATAGACAAAGGCCCTGAGCTTGTCGAACGGCCGAAGGGCTGAAATGAGTGACAAGATTAAAGCATGGTTTGTCTATATTTTACGTTGCAGTGACGATTCATATTACGTCGGTGTTGCCACAGATCTAAAGGACCGTGTTAAGGAACATAATACTGGACAAGGATGTGCCTTCACGAAGAAGCGACGACCAGTTGAGTTGGTGTATGCAGAAGAACAAGGAACTTACGCAAGTGCACGAAAGAGAGAGGCTCAACTGAAAGGGTGGAGAAGGGAAAAGAAGGAGTGGCTAATCAAGGGGTTCCCTTCGACTCGTCCTTCGGTTCGACAGGCTCACCGCCCCGAGTGAAAGCCAGGGGCGGACTCGCTCCCTTCGGTCTGAGCTCAGGGTCGAAGACAGGCCTGACGGCGAATCCCGGCCTCTCCGTTTTTTGCTTACGCAATCGAACCTCACACACTGCTGCTCCAACTTACTGCCACGAAATGGGCATTGATGAATACGAACCGCAGTCTATTAAGGAACAAGAACGCAGCCGCGTGGGTATTGATGATTTCAGCTATCGCCGTTCACGTTTTCGATGAAACAGTAACCGACTTCCTGCCTTTTTACAACGATATCGCTTCCAACCTGAGGGGGCGTCTCGGGTTCTTTCTCCCGCCCAGGTTCACTTTCGGAACCTGGATGGGCGGGCTGATCGTTGCCATTGTCATATGCTTTGCCCTGACTCCCCTGGTCAATCGCTGTGGCAGGTTCATCCGAACCTTCACCACTGTGCTGGCCATCATCATGGTAGCGAACGCTCTGGGGCACATGCTCGGGTCGGTCTACTTGGGAAGACTACTGCCCGGGTTCTGGAGCTCGCCGTTTCTGCTCCTGACCGCAGTGTTTGTGGTGATTCAGGGATTTAGTGACCCACATCCTACAGCCGGGAAAGCACAACGGTGAAGCTTGCTGGTGAATTCCGCGCTGCCGTTAGCTCAGTCGCCTTTATAGTCATTGTCCTTCCTCTTCTTCTGATATACTTCGCCCCCTTATAGGTGGACTTGACAAAAGCAACAAAGTTGCTATATTTGCAGAACGTTTCTGGTTCGTCAACTTCCAACCGGAGGAGGAAATGAAGCCCCAACGAATCTTGAGTTTCACTTTTTGCCTGCTTCTGGCCGCAGCATTGCCGATCCGTGCAGCCTCAATTGACCTTGACATTCAGAAGACCGTTCTGGACAATGGGCTGACCATACTCACCTGCGAGGATCATTCAGTCCCCACGGTGAGCTATCAAACCTTTATGAACGTGGGTTCCCGGAACGAGGTCAAGCCCGGAAAGACGGGATTGGCACATCTGTTTGAGCACATGATGTTCCGCGGCACGGAAAAATACCCGGATTACGACCAGGCTTTGGGAAACTTTGGACCCGAGACCAACGCTTATACCGGGGAGGATATGACGGTCTATTTTGTCAACGTCAAGGCTGAGTACTTAGAAACGGTGATAGAGGTAGAGGCGGATCGGGTCAGAAACCTGATCTTCAACGACCAGACCTTCAGGACCGAGCTGGGACCGGTTAAAGAGGAGAGACGCATGGGTGAGGTGGAGGACCCGGATGGATTCCTGTGGTCGGAGTTCACCCAGTTAGCTTATAAGAAGCACACCTACGGTCATTCGGTGATCGGCTTCGAGGAGGATCTGGAGAAGAACATTCAGGTGGAGGATGGTCTGGAGTTCAAAAGAACCTTTTACTCTCCGGAATATGCGACCATAGTGGTGGCCGGCAACTTCGATACTCCTCAGGTCATAGAATGGGTCAGGAAATATTACGGGGATTGGGAGAAACAGCCTCCGCCTGACCTGCCGATTCCCGCAGAGCCACCGCAGACCGAAGAGAGGGTGAAGGAATACGTCTGGAAAGACAACCTGATCACGCCCAAGCTGATCATCGGCTATCATGGCCCGGAGTTCGACATCATGTCGGACGATTTCTGCGCGCTGAACTTAATCGGCGAAATTCTGTTCCTGAAGAGCGGGCGGTTAACCAAAAGGCTGGATACTGATCTGCAAATGGTAGACTATATCTCCGGGCGGATGGAGGGTCAGAAGGACCCGGGGATGTTCACCGTCTCCACAAATCTAAAGAGAGGGAAATCGCTTCAGGAGGTCAGGAAGATAGTCTTTGAAGAGATCGACAGATTGAGAAAGGAGAGGATGAGCCAGGAGGAGTTGACCAAGGCCAAGAATTCAGTCAAGGCTTCGATGTTCTATCGCCTGAATCGCCCCTTCTCGGTCGCGTCCCTGATCGGCCGATATCACCTGCTCGGCGGAGACCACAATCTGCTGTTTCAGATCGAAGATAGGTACGATTCCATCACCCCGGAGATCATTCAACAGGTGGCAGAGAAGACATTCAGACCGACCAACCGCACCGTGGTCAGCCTGGTGCCCAAGGGATAGAGTAAACCCTCGTCATTGCTTTTGAGAAGTTCATTCGGAATTGAAGAAGGAGGATTAAATGCGATCTAAGTGGTTAAAAGCGATACTTCTGGTAAGCCTCATGTGCTTCGTCAGCCTCAGCCTTTTTTGCGGCAAGGCTGGGGAACTGGAGGTCGTCCAGGTGAAAAAGCCTGGAATACCTGTGGTCTACTTTCAGGTGATGATCAAAGCCGGTTCGGCCTACGACCCGCCAGGCAAAGAGGGTTTGGCCTACCTCACTGCCGAATTGCTGGAACGGGGCACCGAATCCTTCTCCCGCGATGAGATCGACGAGCTTTTGGACTTCATCAGCGCGCGGCTGAGTGTCGAGGTTAACAAGGAGGTCATCATAATCTCGGGCACTACCCTGAAAGAGAATCTGGATAAGTTCTATCAGGTGTTTTCCGAGATCATATTGAAGCCCACTTTCCCCGAGGATCAAATTGAGAAGACTAAGCTGGATCAATTAGATGCCATCGAAAACACTCGCCAGAGGGATCGCAGATTGGTGAGTGAGAGTTTCGACAACTTCATTCATCGGGGACATCCGTACGGACATTTAGTCTGCGGAAATGAATCGTCGGTCAACTCGTTGACGCGGCAGGATGCTCTGAGTTTCTATCACAAGCACTTTGTCAAGAACAACATCCTTCTTGGTCTGGCGGGAGACTTCGACGATGAACTGGTGCAGCGGCTCAGAGAGGATATGTCTGCGTTGAACGTCGGGCAGGTGCCGGAAATCGGTGGAGAAATCCAGCCGATCGTTAGAAGGAAGGTGCTCTTAATCGAGAAGGAGCGGAGGGTACAGACCCAATTCAGGATCGGTCATCCGTATGATCTAACCCGGCATTCTCCGGACTACTTCCCCATGCTGGTGGCCAATGCTCATCTGGGAAAACACCGGGAGTCGATAGGAAGACTGTACAAGACGGTCAGAATGGACCGGGGTCTTTGCTATGGCGCTTACAGCTACATCGAGCATTTCGAGCAGTTCGGCTGGGGCAAGCTGGCCAATCCCAACTGTCCCAGGAAGGCGCAATACTTCAGCATGTGGACTTATCCCAAGTGCGCCAATGCCAAGTTCGCCATGAAGCTCTGCTTAAAGGAGATGACCGATCTGGCTACTGGTGGCATACCGGAGGACAAGCTGGAGTTCATGAAGAGCTTTGAGAAGAATCAATTCCCGTTCCAGATCGAAACTCCCCAGAGACAACTCGGACACAGGATGGCCGAGCAGTACTACGGAACTTACGGTTTTTTGGATCACTTTGAAAGAGACGTGGAGAGTGTAACCAAGGAGAAAATAGACAGAGCCGCCAAAACATATCTTTCGCCGGAAAACGTGGCCATCGTAGCTTTAGTCTCCGACGGAGAGGCATTCATAAAAGAGCTTCTGTCTGATCAAACCAATCTGGAATATCCGTCTCAGGAGGACCCAACGGTACTCAGGCAGGAGGACGACCAGATCAAAGC
>JBAUFO010000145.1:0-33201 GCA_049679185.1 Candidatus Zixiibacteriota bacterium | reverse complement strand
CCTTCATGCCCAGGGGCCTGAAGATCTTGAAGATTATGTCGGATTTCAAAAGGACAAGCATGGAAGCCAGATACACGCAGACGGTGGCGTCTGCCGTCCCGTCCGGGAATCAGGCGGCTACGAGCTCAGAATCGCGTCGCCCTCTGCCCACAAGGAAAGGCCCCAGTCCCGCCTAAGGCGGGACTGAGACCGACTCATGCGGAGTCAAGATTCTCCCAGTCGTTACACCAGGTTTAGCTTGTGAGCGTTTCTACTCGCCCGGAGGACCCAACAACCGGAGCACCGCCCTCCTGTTGGCTTCTCGTCCTGATCTGCTGTCGTTGAGCGCCCTGGGTTTGAACTCCCCATGGCTTATGTGGAAGATCCTATGAAGGGGTATTCCGAACCTGTCGGCTAAGTATCTTTTCACGCTCTGTGCTCGCCTCTGTCCCAGAGCCAGGTTGTAACCGTCCGGGCCGGTGTTGTCGGCATGCCCCTCGATCTCCATTATCAGCGCCGGGTTCCCCTGCATGGTTGCGCCGATCTCGTCCAAAATGTCCTTTGCACCCAGAGTGAGATCAAACTTGTCAAAATCGAAGTTCACATTCCGTTCTCCCATAACCCTGTAATTGACGTAGCCCGCTGCCTCCTCCGCTTTTTTCAGCGCTCTTCTGGCCTCACTCAACGCCTCGTCGGCTTTGTCATCTGTCGCGGAGAGGTCGGTCTCAAGCTTATCGATCTTCGCCTTATTGGCTTTCGTTTTCGCGTCCACCTCGCCCGTTTTTTGTAGGACGAACGACTTGGTCGCGCAACCCCATCCCAGGAGACTTATCAGGCATATCATGCCGAGAATGACGATCAGCTTGCGATCCCTAAGGATCATCGGGCACCTCCTCGTTTCAGGTTCATGCTTTTGGTTTACGTTTCTTCCTCCCTCTGATCTCCCGCAGAAGATCTACATCACTATATAGGCATCTGCAGAAAAAAAGCAACAGAAAAATGAAAAACGTTCTGCGGGCCTTTAAACTCTGATACAAAATCTCGCGGGGTTGGTTCGTGCGTCTCAGCAGATTTCGGAGTGACACGGCGGGAGGCGGAGATTCAACCCTATCCTAAAGCGTCCTTGACTCCGTTCACCACGAACTGCACCGCCAGGGTCAGCAGGATCAAACCCATCACCCGGGTGATCACCTTCATGCCCAATGGTTTGAAAATCTTGAAGATAATGTCTGATTTGAACAGGATGAGCATCGAAGCCAAGTACACGCAGACGGTGGCAAGGACGAAGACGCCCTTCAAGACCAGCGTATTGGCCTTGCCGAAGATGATCATGCCGGTAATGATGGCCGCGGGTCCCGTATGCAGCGGAATGGCCAGGGGAACTATGGTTATGTTCTCCTTCTCTTCTTCTTCCTCCTCCTCCTTCTCCTGGTACCCGGTGCGGGTTTTGCGACCGAAGAGCATCTCCATGGCGACTATGGAGAGCAAAATTCCCCCGGCAATGGAAAACGAATATAGCTTGATGTTCAGATATCCGAATATGTAGTTGCCGAAGACCACAAACAAAAGCTGAATTCCTAAAGCCACCAGAAGCGCTGTGCGGGCAATGCTTCTTCTGTCAGGCGCAGAATACTTCTCAGTTAAGGACAAGAAGATGGGCATGTTGGTGGCAACGTCCACCACCAAGAACAAAGAGACGAAAGCTGTACCGAAAAAGGCTAAAGGATGCATTTATTCGACCGGAGTGAGATTGCTTCTTTTCTCGGGCTTGAAATGCCGGTACAGGAAATAGGCTATGCCTGCGACTATGATCGCGACGATGATGAGGTCGACTTTATGAAAGTAGCCCCTTATGCTCATCCAGTTCTCCCCCAGAATCTTTCCCACGTATGCAAGCGCAAAACACCAGGGCAGGGAGCCGAGAAAGGTGTAAATGATGAACTTCAGGAAATTCATCCGGGCGATTCCCGCCGGAAGGGAGATGAAGGTCCTTATCACCGGCATGAGGCGGGAGAAGAATATGGCCCAGTCGCCATACTTCTCGAACCAGCGGTCGGCGGTGGCCAGATGCTTGGGCGATACCAGAACGTATCTTCCGTACCTCAAGATGAAGGGGCGACCACCCCAGATTCCGGCGAAGTACGCAACCACCGATCCCACCACGCATCCGA
This sequence comes from Candidatus Zixiibacteriota bacterium, assembly GCA_049679185.1. Classification (GTDB taxonomy): domain Bacteria; phylum Zixibacteria; class MSB-5A5; order MSB-5A5; family SM1-73; genus SM23-73-3. The sequence continues at coordinate 31,051 of JBAUFO010000145.1, read as the reverse complement.
AGGCGCCGGCCACGGAGACACCCCACAGGCTGAATCTTCCGGTAAACACTAAGTATCCGGAAAAGGGCATGATGATCTCCGAGGGGAGAGGGATGCAGGCGCTTTCGATCCCCATGGCGATAATGATGCCAAAATAGCCCAACTGAGAGATCAAATTGATTATCCAGGCTCCAATCGGCTCAAGTATGGCTTCGAACATGGTGACTCCTTCGGGTTGGAGTGTAAAGGGGACAGGCTCTCAGAGGGCTAAATGCATTGCATATACTATTAGAAATTCAGGCAAATCAAAGTTAGAGCGACTACTCTTTCTCTTTGCGGTCTCGGATCACCTTTATCTTCTTCAGCCGGGGACCCACCTTGTCAAAGATTACGAAAGTAAGGTCACCGAGTTTGATCTCCTCATCCAGCAGCGGAATTCTTCCCAATGTGCCGGTAAGGTATCCTCCCACCGTATTATATTCTTCGGCCAGATCGGTTTTGAACTTTTGATTGAACTCTCCGATGAACAGACCGGCGTTCACGATGGCCAGATTGTCGGAGAGCAGGTAGATTTCCTCTTCCTCCTCCCGGTCGTACTCGTCCCGAATCTCCCCAAAGATCTCCTCGATGATATCCTCCAGGGTGATGAGCCCGGCGGTGCCGCCAAACTCATCTAAGACTATGGCCATGTGTAATCGTTTCTTTTGAAAATTCTTCAGAAGCTCAGAGATCTTCATGGAATCCGGCACGAAATAGGGATTGCGCAGGATGTCCTCCAGAATGATCAGGTCCCTGTTCTGCAGCAGGTTGATGATGTCCTTGGCGTAGATTATTCCCACCACGCGGTCTATGTTTTCCTCATAAACCGGGATTCGGGAGAAACCCAGCTCGGTCATAGCGCGGATCACCTTCTGCTGTCCGGCATTTTTGTCCAGCGCAATGATCTCGGTTCGGGGGGTCATGGCGTTGCGAACGGTGGTATCGGTAAACTCAAGTGCGCGGCGGATCAGCTGTTCCTCGGTCTGATCAAAAACCCCCTTGGTTTTCCCATCTCGCACTATGAACTTTAACTCTTCATCGGTGATAAATCCGCTCTCTTTCGGAACTCGTTTAAGAAAAAGGGAAACAAAAAATCGGCTTGAGTTGGAAAGCATTTTGACTGGCAAGAAAGCCAATCCGGACAGAAAGTTAACAGATCCCACAGTTCTGAAGGCGACTTTTTCCGGGTAAGCCAAAGCCAAGTATTTAGGGACCAGCTCCCCCAACACCAAGAGCAGATAGGTGATGACCACCACCACGAGCCCAATGGCAATCGATTCACTTGAGTTTTGAATGACTGTCGATGGAATTCTTTCAATCCAGAGTTTTAAGTGGTCTACCAGCTTCGCGCCGCCTACCACCGAAGCCAGTGTGCCTACCAGGGTAATGCCCACCTGAATGGTGGCTAAGAAAACGTCAGGCTTGTTCTGAAGCTTGCTTACCAGCCGGGCTTTTTTGTGTCCCTTTTCAGCGAGCTGTTTGATCCGACTTCTTCTGGCGGAGATTAGAGCGATCTCAGACGAGGAGAAAAAACCGTTAGCTATGATAAGAAGCAGAATAATTAGGATCTGAATCCAGGCACTTCCCATACAGGGATTTGTTCCTCCTTATTAGACAAAAAGTGCGGTGAGGATTTGTCCATGATGGATTGTCCTCACCGCATTAGTTCTTTCTTTCAAACTCCTCTTGCCATCTTGTGCAGCCTGTCCACCCGTTCCTCGATGGGCGGGTGAGTAGAAAACAGGCTGGCCATTCCCTTTCCTGAGAGAGGATTCACGATAAAAAGATGAGCCGTGGAAGGTTTTGCCTTGAGAGGTATTCTCTTGGAGGCATGTTCCAGTTTCCTCAAGGCGCTGGCCAGGGCAAGGGGTTTGTGGCTGTTCTTGGCTGCGGTCTTGTCTGCTGCATATTCTCTGGATCGGGATATGGCCATCTGTATCAAAAGAGCGGCCAAAGGCGCTACTATTGCCATTATCAGAAGGCCCAGCCCACCTCCACGCCCTTGGCTGTCCCTTCCGCCGTAACCACCGAAGATTGCAGCAAAGCGCGCCATGAAGGCCAGCATGCTGATAGCGCCGGCTAAGGTAGCCACGATGGACCCGGTCAGAATGTCCCGATTTCTTATGTGAGCCATCTCGTGAGAGATGACTCCCTCCAGCTCATCTTCATCCAGCATCTTCAATATCCCCTGAGTCACCGCCACAGCGGCATGTTTGGGATTTCTTCCCGTCGCGAAGGCGTTTGGGGTCTGCGTCGGGATTATGTACACCTTGGGCATGGGAAGATGTGCAGCCGTGGCTGCCCGCCGTACGACGTCGTGTAGCCGCGGGTTAGTAGCTTCATCCACCCGTTGCGCCCGGTACATCCTTAAGACGATCTTGTCTGAGAACCAGTAAGTGCCCAGGTTCATGATTGCTGCAAAGATAAACGCCACCACCATGCCCTGGTTTCCTCCCAGCATCCGACCGATGAAAATGAAAAGCAGGGTCATCAGGGTTAAAAGAAACGCGGTCTTCAAGGTGTTCATCGTTAGGCCTCCGGATTTATCTTAGCTCACGTAACGCCACATGTCAAGGTAAATCTCACCCGTGATACGAACCGTGTCTCACGATTTTTTGCCCCAAGCCGGCTTTGGCCGTTGCGCGGGAGCAAGCTGATCTGCGCTCAACGACGAATGCTCACGCCCAGTACCTATGACGCAAAAGTCAGAAGGCCAGCAGCAGCCAGCGACTCTCCCTCCTCCCGAAGCCCTTCCGGCTTGGTCGTCTGTCCAGGGTAATTAAGGAGAACCGGCGGAGCATGTCCCCCTGTTTTGGTCAAGACCAAGTAAGAATAAAGCTCAAGAGCCCTCACACATGCGCTTCTAAGTTCTTGCCCGACATCCAGGTGGGGTCACTCGAAAGTTGCAATCGTTTTCGACCATCATGACGTAGATAGTTCAATTCAGAGGACAACTGCTTTTTCTATAAGAACTCTTGACAAAGGAAAACTGAACAGTATATTAGGTGTTCAAAAAAGTCTCTCTCGAATGCGGGGTGCGGATAAGAGCTCTGTGCAACCGCTGAAGACAGAGGTGCTTCAGCGACCAGGACCGACCAATAGAAGCCAAGGGCGCCATAAGACAGAGTTGGGATACGTGCAAGCAGGCGAGGCTTGTGGGTATCCTTTTTTGGTATGGGCAATCGACGTCGCCGCGAAGGAGGTGATGTTGCCGGACCCGAACGTAGAAGGGGTCACTGGCTTCTCGAATGAATCCAGCACATGCCGTGGCTGGATTCGAGCGCGGAAAAAGGAGAGCGGGACAGGTGCAAGGAATGCCGGACTCGCACGAGCCCCGTATGTTGTGGAGATCCAAACCGGTAGAAAGGAGTTCGACCATGTTGAAGTATGTGTTGCTGATTATGGTGATCTGTGGTTTGCTGGTTGTGGCTGGCTGTGGCAAGGCGCCCGAGCAGGAAAGGCAGATGGCAGAAATGGCCTTTGAGGAAGCCGCCGGGGCTGAAACGCAGCAGTATGCTTCGGATGCTTACGCAATGGCTTTGGATACCTTGAATGCTGCTAAGGCGGCAATGGAGGAAGCGAACTCCAAGTTCGCGCTCTTTAGAGGTTATGGGAAGTCGAAGGAACTTTTTGTCCGGGCCGAGGCTCTGGCCAAGGAGGCCCAAGTTACCGCCCAGGCTGAAAAAGAGCGGGTTAAGGAAGAAGTATCAGCTCTAATCGTCCAAGCCAAGACTGCTCTGGATGCTGCCACGGAGGCACTCGCGAAGGCACCCAGGGGCAAAGGCAGTAAGGCAGACATCGAGCTGATCAAAAACGACCTTAACGCTGCCAGCGTAGCGTATGAGGAGGCCAAGATCGACTTCGACGCAGGAGCATACGCCACAGCAAGAACAAAGCTGCAGGCGGTCACGCGCAAGGCCCAGAGTATATCTGAGGAGATCGCGAAAGCGGCAGCCAAGAAGGCAGGCAAGTAGCTTTCGAGAAATGAGAATCGCAGCGGGCGCCGTCGAAGCTGGTGGCGCCCGCCTCGACTTGCACCGCAATCAGAGGAGGGAAGGGCTGAGCTTCAAATTCAGGCTGACTCTGTTGGCAACCGTAGGCACGATAGCGCTGGCAGCGATCGCGCTGCTGGTGTGGCCGGTTCCCGATCCGCCGCCGGCATCCCTGGAAAACGCCAGGTCGGCGATTCACCGGGCAGCGGAGGCTGGGGCCTTGCGCTATGCCCAGGCCACCTACGGTTCGGCCGAGAGGTTGCTTAATGACGGTTGGGTGGAGATGGGCCGCCAGAAGGGCCGGCTGGCTCCGTTTCGGAATTACAGGGCGGCGGATTCGTTGCTCGGTTTGGCTGTCCAGACAGCTCACCGGGCTGCCGATGAGTCCATATCGCGGATTGGATATCTGGACTCCCTGGCCCGAATCCAACAGGGGGAATTGGAAGGTGAGATTGTAATCTGGCGGGAAGCTTTGGACGGTTCGCTCGTCAAACTTAAAGCGCAACGCTACCTCTCTTCCGCTATCCTATCTCTGGAGACGAGCTGGCTGCTGATCGACCAGAAGGACTATGAAGAGGCGCTGCTGGCCGGGGCAAAGGGTCGGAAGTCCCTGGGAGAGCTGGGCGACATGCTGGCCGAGTACTCCAATGATGAAGCGCAGAAGATGGATACGTGGAGAGGATGGGTGGAGGAGACCCTGGCCGAATCCCGCAAAAAGGGGACATACGCCGTGATCGTGGATAAATCGGCCCACAAGACGTATCTGGTCAAAAGCGGTGAACTGGTGCACACGTATGACTGCGAGTTGGGCTACAACTCTGCCCATAATAAACTGTTCGAGGGCGACGGGGCCACGCCCGAGGGGAGATATAGGATCATCTCGGTCAAGCCGCGGGGAAGCAAGTATTACAAGGCGGTGCTCCTGGACTACCCCAACGCATCCGACAGGAGGCGTTTTGACCGGAATAAGAGAAAAGGGATCATATCCCCTAAGGCTCGCATAGGCGGTTTCATCGAGATCCACGGCGAAGGGGGGAAGGACCGAGACTGGACCGAAGGATGCGTGGCTCTCAGCAACAGCGACATGGATCAACTCATGCGGTATGTGACGATGGGTACACCAGTAACCATCGTCCGTCGATCGGATCGGTGGCCGTGAGATATCGGTATTGGTATGTTTCAGCCGTGTCAGTCCTGCTGGCTTGGTTTATAGGAGCGTGGCTGATCATCACTGGAGGAAGACCTTACCCGGGGAGGGAGGTTGTTCCTGGAGATTCGCTTTCGGTGGAGCTACCCCAGGACGAGAGGTTGGCTAGAAGGGAACTGGCCAGAGCCAAAAACGCGCTCAGTAGGATCAAGCCGTCGCTGCCCTACATAGTCATTGATACGCATGCTAATGTGCTGACACTTCGCACCGAGGACCGCATTCTTCTCAAAACCACCTGCTCCACGGGTTCCGGTGGGGAGTTGACCGATCCGAATACCGGCCGCAGGTGGGTGTTTGACACACCCCGCGGGATCTTCAAGGTTACCAGCAAGCTCACTGACCCATGGTGGCGCAAACCCGACTGGGCCTTCATCGAAGAAAACGAAAGCATCCCCGAGGATCCTAGGGAACGACTGGATCCCGAGATGCTTGGTGAGTATGCGCTGGGATTCGGCGACGATTACTACATTCACGGCACCATCTATGAGCGACTTCTGGGTGTAAACGTCACTCACGGTTGTGTCCGTGTTGGCTCGGATGATCTGGAACGGCTTTACAGTTTGGTTCCCATCGGGACCCTGATCTACATCTTCTGATTGGAAAAAGATGATTCCCACATTGAGATACTCCGCTTTGATCTTGTGCAGCCTCTTGACCGGCACGACCCTTTGGGGCTGTCAAGAAAGGGAGCCCAGGTTGCAGCCGGTCTCAAGTCGAAGCTCCAGCAGCTGGAATCGCGAATACGCTGAACTGGAGTACAAGCCAATTCAAACGGAACTTAGGTTGGCAAGGGCAGAACAACTGTATTTGGTGCTCAACTTCAAGCGCAACGAGCTGCAGTTGAAGCTCAAAGGGGCGACGGTATGGAATTGCCCCATCGAGATTGCCCAGCCCGATAGTCAGGAACTCAGGGAGTTTTTGGCACGTTTTCTGGGTGATGAGAGACGAGTGATGCTTCCACTCTCCGACAAGTACTTGTTCGCCGGAAGGGGAAAAACCCCTGATTCGGTGCTGGCCGTTGTGGGGGAGGTGGCGAATGTTGATCCGGAGCTTCTGCAGAGGGACGTGCCGGCGCGCTTTCAACTCATCTGGGATCACGGCTTGACCGTGGAGATACGCACTGAGATCCCGGGAAAACCCAGGCTGGAGGTCAAACGGGCGCTGGTCGAGTTACGACATGCGCTGAGACGCCCATTCGGTGAGGCCTGGCTCACTCTCAAAATGAATCCTGACGAGGCCCTCACGCTCTACCGGGCCGCCCGGCCCGGCATGCCAACCCTTCTTTTTCCCCGGGAATGAATGAGTGATAGCCGGCGGCGGGGCGGAATCGGAGTAACGGACACGATGTGGTGAACGTGGGGGACATAATCTTTTTGATCAATTACCTGTACAGAGACGGCACCCCCCCAGCCCTTCGTCAGCCGGAGACTGCAATTGTGATGGCCTGGTGAACCTGACAGACTTGGTCTACATGATAAACTACCTCTACAGAGGTGGACCGCCACCTGGCGGTTGATTCCGGTTCGGTCCGGAACTTCGATAGATGTAACTGTGAAGCCCCAGCCCCCAAGAAGCCGGGGTTTGCTTCACCGTGACATTCGCTCCCTGTTCCTGCAACACTCCCATCTTCAGAGATCAGTCTTCTTGGCCGATACCTCTTACCAGGGACGGAGTCACAGGTTTATAGCGAAGAATGTTCTTGATTTTTTGATAAATGGACGTATAATGGTTTGTTGCTCCCGCCTGCGGCGGGATCTTCGACTTGAAGTGAAGGAGGAACAAAATGTCGAAAATATGTGAAATCTGCGGGAAGAAACCTTTGTATGGAAATGCGGTCAGTCATGCCCATAACATCTCCAAAAGAAGGTGGCTTCCTAACCTGCAGAGAGTGCGAGTCACCAAAGAAGGCAAGCGAACCGTCATGAGGGTGTGCGCCAGCTGCATTAAGGCAGGAAAAGTGGATGCTATCAAGTAGGCTACTGCGACTGCCGCAGATTCCTGATGTCAACTGGTTCAATGGCTGGTGATGGAAAGAAGACAACGGTCGGGCAGAGATGCCCGGCCGTTGCGTTTTAGGATTCTCGTGGCCCGGAAACCCCCCTGTTCCTTACTGCGGCAGCCCTTTTGGCCTCTTCCAATTCCCTTTTCAATCTGGTCTGACTGATCCCACTATCAACAATGTCCCAGGGGAGAAGGGAAGTGAGTTTTTTGGGCTGGAAGGCTATCAGTTCCGGCTGCACTCCAGCTTTTTTCCATGCCAGACGAAAATTCAGATTCTCCTCCACCGTATAGTATAACCCTTTTCCCACATCACGGTTCCCCAACGAGAATAACCCCTGAAGGACTGCCCGCCTTACGCTTTTCTTTTCTATGTGGATGCCTCTCAAACCTTTGAGGCCGTCCGTGATCTTGCCCAGCTTCCTCTTCAATTCTCTCTCCTGATCCATGCCGCACCACTGGAAAGGGGTATGTGGCTTGGGGACGAAGGGATTGACCGATATTCTTAGCCTTCTCAGACTCCTCTTTTTTCCATGCGCCTTGCCTGGCTTATGCTCCTGTATGAAGATTCGATGCACGTCGCGCACCAGGTCTACTATTCCGTCGACGTCCTCTTCTCTCTCGAAGGGAAGCCCGATGATAAGATAGAGCTTGAGCGTAGGAATGGCAGCCTCCGATGCCAGCTCTGCGGATTTCAGAACGGCTTTCCTGTCTATCTTCTTGTTTATTATCTTCCACATCCTCTCCGTCCCCGCCTCCGGGGCAATGGTGAGCGTCCTCATTCCTGAGTCAACCAGAATCTTCAGCAGACTCTCGCTTATAGAATCCACCCGCAGAGACGAGGTCCCGATCTCGAATCCTCTTGCGTGGAGAGCTTCGCAGATATCCTCCAAATCCGGATGGTCGGATATCAGGGAACCGATTAAACCCACGTGCTTGCTGGTCTCCGCGTATTTCTCCACCTGGGAGAGAACGGATTCTTTGGCGTAGAATCGGCAGGGCCGGTAGGCAAAGCCTGCGGCGCAGAACCGGCATCCGCGGGCACATCCCCTTCCCACTTCGACCAAAAGGGAATTCTTGAAATGAGCATAGGGTGAGGTTATGGGGGAGAAGGTCTCCAGGTTTTTCAGACCGACGCTTCTGCTCACGACTTTCTCAGGGACGCCTTTTTTCAGTGTCATTTCCCTGACTGTTCCATCTGGATAATAGCTGAACTCATAGAATCGGGGGACATAGACCCCCTCGATTCTGGACAGCTCAAGCAGGACTCTCTCTCTTGACACTTTCCGGCGACGGAATGCAAAGTACAACTCTATGAATTCTGTTAGCATCTCCTCTGCTTCACCGATAAGCAGGCAATCGACGAAGGGAGCCAGAACTTCGGGATTCAGTGTCGGTGCGACCCCGCCGGCAATTATCAAAGGCATATTCTCTTTCCTTTGGGAGGAGAGAAGAGGAATCTCAGAAAGCTTCAAAAGCTTCAGAACGTTGGGATAGTCGAGCTCGAAAGGAACGGAGAAGGCTATCAGGTCAAAGTCCTTGATATTGCGATTGGATTCCAAAGTCCTGGTTCCACCGTAGGGAGGAAAATCAAAAAGGAAGAACCGCTCGCACGCCACCTGATCCATCCGGTTGAGCAGCCGATAGATGGTCTGAAAACCGAGGTTGGACATGCCCACCTCGTAGGTATTGGGAAAACCCAGCGCCGTGCGAAGAAGAGCAGACCTTTTGGTTACTCTACCTCTTTCTGCTGAGAGTAGTCTTTCTCTGGTGACGGCAAAATCGTTCATCTTGATTCTCAAAAAGTAGGTACAACTTGTTTGACCGCAACCAAAACCAGCGAAGCTCCCTTCAAATTAACGTGTTTGAGAAGTCTTTGTCAAACTAATACAGGTGCGATTTGTCAGTTATCTCTAAGCCACAATGTGTCCCTCGCTTACGGTCTTACGCTTCTCCTGACGCAATCGTAATTTCCTTCGAATTCAAGTAACCCATTTTAAGGGTGACGGTTACTCCAGAGGAGAATCCGGGACAGATTCTTAGATTCGCCAGAATCGGCGGATTGGAACCCGCACTGCACAGTCGAGGGGGTAATGATAGCCATATCCTTTTGTTCCACAGCCACTTGCGAAACGAATTGCGATGTCCAAAATCTGGCATACCGTTTGTTCACAAAAAGAACAGAGAGGGTTTAGCGAGATTTCTATTGCCGATCAACTGGTTAGTGATTAGAATAACTATGCAGATCAGGCCCTGTTTTCCGAAGCGAAGATACGAGGGAATGAATTCAAGAATAGGAAGAGCAGGGGAGACCTCAAATTCAGATTCGAGCTTGAGCGTAGCTTTAGATGAATAAGGGAAATTGAAATTTTGACCGCAGCATCATAATCATAGGAAGAGGAGGTCGATCATGCCTAAGAAAATGAATCTCCTTCCAGTGGTCCTAATCGCCATTGCAGTGTTGCAGTGTTCGAATAATCCAACGGCTGCAGACCGTGTAGTGTCAAGAGAATTGACTGCCAGCGAAAAGCTCCTGGTCGAATCAAACGACCGGTTCGGGCTCAAGCTCTTCAAAGAGATCGTCAAGGAGGAGGAGAAGAAGAATGTCTTCATCTCTCCCCTGAGTGTCTCGATGGCCCTGGGGATGACTTACAACGGCGCCGCCGGGACCACCCGGGAAGCGATGCAGAAGACCCTTGAATTATCGGGCCTGACCATCGAAGAGGTCAACAAATCCTACAAGAGCTTGCTGGAACTTCTGAGTCAGCTTGACCCCAAGGTCCGGTTTCAGATTGCAAATTCGATTTGGTATCGAAAGGGGATGGTCTTTGAGCAGGAATTCATCGACCTGAATAAGGCATACTTTGACGCTCTGGTGAGTGAACTGGACTTCGACGATCCGGAAGCCGCGGAGACCATAAACGGATGGGTCGACGACAACACCAACGGCAAGATTACCCAGATCGTGGACCCGCCTATTGACCCCATGATGGTGATGTTCCTGATCAATGCCATCTACTTCAAGGGGACCTGGACTTACGAGTTTGATAAAGAGCTGACAAAAGACGCCGACTTCTTTCTGGCAGATGGGTCAAAAAGTCGGTGCAAGATGATGACCCGGGAAGGCGAATTCCAGTACTTCGAGAATTCCGATTTTCAGGCCATCGACCTACCTTACGGCGATGGTGACTTCACCATGATCGTTTTTCTTCCGCGGCGAACCACGGACGTCGATTCCCTGATTGCGGAATTCAGTCAGGAGAACTGGAACAGGTGGATCAGCAGCTTCTCCGAGCGTGAGGGAACGCTGGAATTACCCCGATTCACTCTAAAATACGAGTTGAAACTGAATGACGTCTTGAAGGCGTTGGGAATGACAATTGCCTTCCAGCCTTTCGCTGCTGACTTCTCCAATATGTACAAAGGACCCCAGGATCTTTACATCAGCGAGGTAAAGCACAAGACCTTTGTGGAGGTTAACGAGGAGGGCACGGAAGCAGCAGCGGTTACCTCCGTGGGAGTAGCAATAACGTCAGTTGACCCCACCGTCTTTTGGATGCGCGTCGACCGGCCATTCGTATTCGCGATTCGAGAGAACAAGTCTCAGACTCTGCTTTTCATGGGAAAGATTGTTGAGCCGATGTTGGAATAACAGCGGCTAGGAGAAATTTCAGGAGGCCTGCCTAAACTGGCTTCCATGCCGTGGATACTGTTTACGGAAAAATCGAAGAGCGTCCAGGATGCCTGAACGTACCCCCCTCGGTTCCCCTCAATCTCCCCGGGAACTCTTTGTCTCACCCCCCTTATTTTCGCCCTCCATGGCAAGCCCGTGTGGAATAGCCCCAAGAATCGGTATATGGTTTAGCTATCACCTCCTTTCAACCTCTGTGAGTTTCAGACTTATGCCCTTGCGAGGCGAGCAAATACCGCTGATCAGTTTCCTCTCCTATCTCTGGCGTTCCCGATCTCTGTTTATAAAGCGTCTTCCCGGCAGAACAGGTATTCTCTCGGAGACCCAGATATCAGCATACCCCATTCCACCTGGTCGTGCTCCAGAAGCGAAATAGAGCTTGGTTCCCTCTGGCGTTATCCAGTGACGGCCTGCCCCGGCTCCGGGATAGTTGATGTGGGGAGGTAATTCAACCGGGACGCCCCATTCTGTTCCGGTCCAGTAAGAGACAAAAATGTGAGGCAATGCATCGTTAAGCCACCTGGTGAAATACAGTGTGCTGCCGTCTGCTGTCGCCGAAGGATCCTCCTCGGTGCCGTTTATATTCACGTCCCATCCCAGCCAAACCAGTTCACCCCAGCCAGTTCCTTCCCACTCGCAGTAGGATATTCCCCAGAAATAACGGTTCGAACTAAAATAAAGCCTGCCTCCGTCATGGGTTATAAAAGGAGACCAGTCGGTCCCATAATGGTTTACATTGGGTCCCGCATTTTCAGGTATGCTCCACTCACTCAGCAGGCTGTCCCAGGTAGAAACCCAGATGTCCCACCCTCCATAACCTCCGGGTCTGTTCCAGGCAGCGTAATAGATCTTGTTCCCGTCGGGAGAGATGCAGGGGTTCAAGTCTTCATTTACAGTGTTTATGTTGGTGCCGCAGTTTACAGGGTCTGGCCATGGCTGAGTGGTGTCATCCCGGAATGAAAACCATACGTCATCATGACCGTGTGTCCCGTATCTATCTGACCCTAAAACTAACCTCCTCCAGTCAAGTGAAAATGAAATATCGTAATCTCCCCGGTCGCTGTTTATTGGCGGTCCTAAGTTGACTGGCTCGCTCCAGCCGCACTCCACGATTTGCGGGTCGGGCCCGTTCTTGAAAAGGTAGCTAACCAGATAGACAATGTCGCCCACGTTGATGATGCAATCTGCCGTAGGATCGCCACACTCGTAAAAGACCGGGGGCGGGCCATTCTTGTAAAGATAGCTTACCTCGTATACCACATCCCCAACGTTGACGATACTGTCCCCGTTAGCGTCTCCGGCCACCTGGGCATCAGCACCTGAGGAAGCCACGAGCCAACTCAATCCAAACAATACAAGAACTAACACCGTTCTTTTCAACGTTTCACTCCCGAATGTCAGCGACTGTTTCCCTCTTTCAAGCTTTGTGAATCAGACTTGCGCCTTTGCGAGGTTTGCAAGTACTGCCAATCAGTTCCCCCTCTTATCTCTGGTGTTCTCGTTCTCTGTTTATAAAGCGTTTTCCTGGCAGAACAGGTATTCTCTCTGTGACCCAGATATCAGCCAGTCCCATCCCTCCCGGCCTCAGTGAACCGGCCGTGAAGTAGAGCTTTGAGCCGTCGGGTGTAATCCAGGGATCCCATGTCCCCGCACCCGGGTAGTTAATGTGTGGAGGCAATTCAAAAGCAGGACCCCATTCACTTCCCGTCCAGTAAGATACGAAGAGGTGGGGAACGCCGCTTTCGACCCACCTGTCAAAATAGAGTGTGCTCCCGTCTGCTGTCAGGCAAGGGGCCTCCTCTGTTCCATTGAGGTTCAGGTTCCATCCCAGCCAGACTAGTTCACCCCACCCAGTGCCTTCCCAGTCGCAGTAGGATATGCCCCAGAAGTAACGATTTGAATGAAAATACAGCTTGCTCCCGTCATGGGTTATATGTGGAGTCCAGTCAGTGCCATCGTGGTTTACATTTGGTCCCCCATTCTCCGGCACTGCCCACTCCCCGGCAACACTATCCCAGGTAGAAACCCAGATGTCCCAACCGCCATAGCCTCCGGGTCTTTGCCAGGCAGTGAAATAGATTCTGTTCCCATCGGGGGAGATGCAAGGGTTCAAGTCTTCAATTACAGTGTTTATGTTAGGGCCGCAGTTTATCGGATCAGGCCAGGGTTGGGTGGTATCATCCCGGGACGAATACCATACGTCCGTATTACCGTATGTGCCCACCCTGCTGGATGCCAAGATCATCCTTTTCCCATCACCAGAGAATGAAATACAATAATCGGATCTGTTGGTGTTAATCGGCGGTCCTAAGTTGACTGGCTCGCTCCAGCCGCACTCCACGATCTGCGGGTCAGGCCCGTTCTTGAAAAGGTAGCTAACCAGGTAGACAATGTCGCCCACGTTGATGATGCAGTCTCCGGTAGGATCACCACACTCATAAAAGACCGGGGGTGGGCCATTCTTGTATAGGTAGCTAACCTCGTACACGATGTCCCCAACGTTGACGATGCTGTCCCCGTTAGCATCTCCGGCGACCTGGGCCAAGGCGCCAGAAGCCAAAGACCAGAGCAGACAGAAACAGACAACCAATCGATTCAGGTTTCTCACCGTCTTTCCCCTTAGCGTTGGAGTGTAGCCTCTATATAGATTATACGAAAAATCCGTATTTTGTCAAGTGATTCAGTCGTGATGTCGAGTCTGCCAAAGGCAGATCGTGCTTGAGCAGGCATAATTGGTGAGTTGAAAGGAGGGGTCACCGTGATTGATTCCCGCCGCCCGTGTTCGGGATATAATCCCCAACGCCTCTCAGGATAAAAACGTCGGTGAGAGAAGCCTAAACCGTGCAGACTAAATTCTTTCCCCGGCCCTTGGCTAAATACAAGGCTTGGTCTACCTTGGCTATCAACTCCTTGGGGGTCTTCCCGTTTTCCGGGTACGTCGCGACGCCCAAACTAACTGTGATTTTGACCTTGGAACTCTTGTCGGCGCTTACCATCTCCCCGGATTCCACCCTGCGCCTTATTCTCTCTCCAATCATCTGCGCGTCGACCTTTTTGGTCTGGGGCAGAATTACCGCAAACTCCTCGCCGCCGTAACGGCAGGGCACATCCACTTCTCGAATGGAGTCCTTGATCCTTTCCGCCAAATCCCGCAGGACCCGGTTGCCGAAAAGATGGCCATAGGTGTCGTTGCATCTTTTGAACCAGTCTATGTCGATCATGATTATAGAGAGAGGCTGGCGGTACCTTTTTGCTCTCGTCACCTCGGTTCCGAGCTTGCGGCTGAAGTAGCGGAAGTTGTACAAACTGGTCAACTCATCCACGACGGTGAGCTCCTGGGTCTTCTGATGCAGAAGTGCATTCTCCACGGCCAGGGCGGCTGAACCGGCCAAGATGGAGAAGATCTTCTCGTCCTGATCCAGAAAGGCTCCCATTCTGGTGGAACTTGCGTGCATTACGCCTATGGCCTTGCCCCGGGAGATCATGGGCACGGCCATGAAGGATTTTATTCCTTCTGCGGTCGGCTCAAAGTCGGCATCTTTTGTCGCGTCGAAAATCCTGATCGGTTTACCGTTGCCAGCCACCTCACGCAACCTTCCGGTCAGGAGAGCTCCCTTGGGCTCGGCGTATCTTGTCTTTTCCCCGTCTTTTATCTCTCCCAGGAGGGAGAGGCCATTCTGGCCGGATAGCAGGAAGATGGAGAAGAAGCGGTAACCTAATATCTTCTGCACTATGTTCAGAATCTCGTCTACCACCTCGTCCAAATTCAATCTCTCTCCCAGAGTGCGCGAGGTCTCGTAGGCGGTTTCGATCTGGGCCTGCGATTTCTCCAGCTCGGAGGTCCTCAGGTTCAAAACGTCGAACATCCCCAGAAGCCTGGATTTTGAGCTTTTCATCTCCCTCACCACTATACCCACGGCAGCAGCCAGGGCCAGCAGGGCTAAGGCCTTCACCAGGACTGAACTCGTCGGAGGGCTGGCAAGATATCTTACACTTCCCGAGATGTAGAAGATCGAGGCGAGAAGCGCCAGAGAAAGCCCCGGAATAAGACCGGCAACGTAAGCCCCAAACGGTACCACCAGGAAGTAGAGTAAGAAGAACCCACCTTCCCTGCTTCCCGCAAGCTGCCCCATGGACGTGATCAGGATTACGTCTAAAACGCTGATGAGAAAATAGAACTTTTCCCCTTTGGCTCTTTTGGCAAAAACGAATGCTGCAAGGGAATAAGCCAGAAAGAACCCGAAAGGCACCCATATCCAGTGGTCGTATTCCGGAGAGAAAAGTAGCCACACAACGAAACTCAAGAAGATTATTCCCCGAAACAACCAGAAAAGCCACTTCGGTTGGGCAAGAAGCGACCAGAGCTTTGATTCCTTGTCAGGGCTCATGACATTGTCCTTAAAGACTTGACTGAAAAAGCATGTCAGAGAATCACATATAAGTATTATATCGGCAAGAAACGCACTTTTTGGACTCCTGTCGGCCGCAAATCCGGCCTCGAATCGGCCGTTTCCCGCAGACCGAAAAAAACTCAGCCCGCATCTGGATCGTATTTCTCCATCAAATCGAGCACCGCCTGGTTCCATCCCCGGGGACCCATCCCTAAGACCTTGTGAACCTTAAGCCTATCCAGTATCTCTTGCTGATAGAAGCCGTCCTCTTTCTTTAAAAGCACCGGGATGTCCACGGTTTCAAGCATCGCAAGATCGTTCAGGCTGTCGCCAAGTCCGATGGTCAGAATCTCATCCGCCCATTTGGCCATAAATATCTGGATCAAGGACTTAGCCGCCTTCCCTTTATCATGATCTCCGTGAAGGTGAAAGAGCTTTCCTCCAGCCGTCAGGCGTAGTCCAACCTGTTTGAACTCCCTCTCAGCTAACTCAATCTTTTCTTCCTCCGGTCTCTGTGGGAAATAGAATGGCTCGTCGTATTCCCTTTTTCTGGCTAATTTTGCTTCGGCATCGCTCAGGTTGAGCAGAGAAGATATCTCCTCTGTATCAAGGTCTCCAAAGCCAATCGGTTTGACATTCAGTTTGCCAAAAACTTCCGAAAGTCTCTCCCTGATGGTCTCGTACGAAACTCCGAATTCCAGGACTAAATACTTATCCTTTTCTTTTAGTTCCTCCGGCACCTGAGAGAAGTATCCCGGGGGGATGAAAACCGCGCCTCCGTTTTCGGAGATGAAAGGATCGCCGATATTCAGTTTTCTCTGATAAAGCTCCAATTCCGCTCGCGTCTTGCTGGAACACAGAATCAGAGGGATTTTTCTCTGCCTCACTCTCTCCAAGGCAGGGAGCGCCTCCTCAAATGAGTAATCCTGCGGGTCCAGCAGGGTGCCGTCCAGATCGGTGAAGATCAAAATCCTCTTTTTACTCTTGCTCATGGAGCCCTACAGATGGGAGAACTCATCCGGTTTGGATTTCTCCTCCTTGGGAGCCTTGAACCTTCTCTCCAGTATCTCCCTGGCTATGTCCTTGCCTCCCAACCCGAATGCGACGGCCGACGCCAAGACCACTCCACCAAAGGAGATGGCGAAGGTGGCAACCACTATGCCGCGGGCGATTCCCAACTGCTCTATGGCCATGGCGGAAAAGAGGATGATGATCAACATCTGGAACAGGGTGGATATCAGCTTGGCGGACCTCACCTGGGCGTTAACCAGCCCGATCAGAATGGCACGCCTCAAGAATCTGGAAAGAGAGTATCCCAAAAGGAAGACGAAGACCGCAATTACGAAGCGGGGGATATAGGTGAAGATCGAGACTACCAGATTATCCACCGCATAGACGCCTAAGGTTCCCAGAGCGATAATGAAGAAAAGAAACACAACGCACCAGTAGGTGATGATTCCGATCACCTCACTGGCTGACCGGTCCACACTGGCTTTGTTCAGCACGGTGGTCATCCCGGTTCGATAGGCGAACACATCGAACCTGACCGCCTTCAGGACGTATCGTACTATCAGCTTCAGTAACCAGGCGATGATGAATCCCAGGACGACGATGATAACAAGCTGCAGCACATCGGGAGCAATACTGGTGATCTTTGCCCACGATTCAACCAGCGACGTTTTCCACGAGGATTCCATCTGAAACCTCCTCTGGGCTATCGTTTTACTTCCTCATCCCAGTTGGCCAAAAGATAAGTCTTTTGTTTTTCGAACTCCTGACATAATGCCTCTAATTTCTCTTCCACCTCTCCCGCGTCCGAATCCATGGTCTGGTTGACGAAGGAAGCGATCCATCCCAGGTAGAGCGGGGTAAAGGATTTTAAGATGTGCGTTCGGGCCATCACCCTGTGTCGATATGCTAAAGCGAAATCGTACACAATCTTTACCCAGGCGGCGTCGGGAAGATGGAAGTCGACCACGTGATGGGAGGCCACCTCCTCCAATTGAACCATCAAATCAGGCGAAAGCATCTTTCTCCAAATGGGGCTGAGGTTAGACAACCCCTGCCCGAAGCTATCCACCATTCTCTCTAAGTTTACCCGGATCGGCTCCAACCCCACGTCGAACTTGAAGCCGAATTCCTTAACCGCCTCCGAGCCCGCCGCCTCAGACCAAACGGGGTGGTATATTTCCATCAAATGGAATACCGTACCAATAACCTGTGCCAGCATCTCGGAGAGGTCTGCCTCCGGGTCCTTGGCCTGGTGAAGCTTGGCTCCCAGGAAGGACTGACAAACCTTGAACCCGTCGGCCACGGCGGTGGTGGTCATCCATATATCTATGCCGAAGCGGGCCACGTCAGTATCGTAGACTCTCTTCTGAAGATAGTGCTGGGCCAGCCTGCCGGAAAACCCGAAGTCACCCCCGATGGGTTGTCTTATCCTCTTCGCGTACAAGGCCCTGGTGATGGGATAGACTATGCTGTTGGTGATGGTGCCGTCATACTTGTGGCGCTTATAATAGGGAGCCACGAAGTCGTACCCGTGAAAGAGAACCGGCTCGACCAGAAGTTCAATCCACTCAGGCGTAATGCTCCTCAGGTCCGAGTCAACCACTGCGCAGGCTTTGGCATTCAGAGCGGAAGCAATCTTAAATATGGTCTTGAAGGCGTTCCCCTTTCCGGGCATGCCATGGTGAGGCGTGACTATCTTATGAACGGGATACACAGGATGTTCCATCAGTAAAACGTCCAGATCATCCAGGGTGGTTTGCTTCACCACTTCCTGAGTGCCGTCTGCAGAGCCCCCATCCGAGTTGATCAGAAGGGTGCGATGCTTGGGGAAATACTTTGCCAGCCCGGCGGAGACAGCCCTCACCACATGGGAAATAGTGCGGGCACTGTTGTAACTGGGAATTCCCACCAGCACGTCCACCTCCCCGATCTCCCGGACTTGCTTTCTAACCTCTTTGGGCAATGTAGTCTTTGTCATACTGTGCCTGCTCTCCACCCGCAAATGTCTAAGGTTTCCCTTTCCCGATGAAAGTTAAATTAAAGCTTTCCGAAAAACAAGTTTTTTTCGAGTATTTCCGTCGGGCTGGGTGCGGGCATCAGAGGGTCGATCCGAAGTCTTGTGATGTTCGCCCGGAAAACAAGACATGGCGCCTACTCGCGCAATGGGGCCGCCAGGTATTCGAAAAATCTCAGAAAACACTTGACAAATGGAGAGAAAGGTGCATATTCTCTTTTGGGAAGGAAACTTCGTAGATCAACGCTTGAGGGGAAAATGAAAAAGCTCATAGCTTTCGTCGTTCTTTATTCGTTATTCGTCATTTTGTTGTGCCCTGGCATAGACGCTCAGTGGGAAGGGGCCGAGGTGCAGCAACTGACCTATAATAACCTACGAAATAAAATCATTGGTTTGTATATAGGGGAAGACGAGGAGGTACTGTTGTTCTATCAACAGATAGGGTTTGACTCCTTGAGCTGGACCGCACGGGATACGCTATTCGTCATGACCAAAGAAAAAGGGGGGGAGTGGAGCCAGCCTGAAAAGATTGGCAATCCTTCCTTTGGTATAGGATTAGGATATGAAACACATTTGGGTTATGATACAAACACAGGGGTCACTCACATATTTTACACATCCGGCTCATACTTGGGCTGCGCAGAAACTCTGTACTATACCAACAGTAATGTGTGCAATTGGGAGGTAACCAAGGTGGATTCCCTCGAGGAGCTCCTTGAGGACTATGAATGCATAGATATGGCATTTGATTCTCTGGGGAATGTTCATCTTGTGTGGACCAATCACTGTGGGGGCTGGGTCAAGTTTATGTATATGAACAATTCCACCGGCGAGTGGGTGAAGCAGCAGGTATCAGAACCAATCTGGGTAGGGCTGGGTTGGGCACACCCCGCCATGTTGGCTATTCAGAAAGATGGAACCGCCCACATTGTACACGGGGGAGGTCCTCGTGATATGTTAATAATCTACTATGTCAGAAATGATAGCTTGAAGGACACGAACTGGATTGTAGACACTGTTCCAAAACCTCCTGTTTCCTTTTATTCTTATGAAGTTCGTGAAATCATGGCAGATGACAACGACAAGATTCATCTTTTCACCGGCGGGGGTGAGGATTGGGAATATATGACAGGATATTTTGACTTTTACTATTATAAGCAAGGCAGAGATAGCGTCTGGATTGGCCCAGACTCAACTTATCAACCAGAGCCGGATAAATTAGCGTTCGGGTATCTTGGATTATCAGATGGGGCATTCATAGACGCCCAGGGGGATGTTCATGCAGTCTTAGTAGAGATGGGACTAATGGTCACCACTCCCAATTACTTCTACACTAACAACAAACAGGGAAGCTGGCTGGAGCCCTACCAGATATTGTATCCTGAGCCATATTGGCCTTCTAGATTTCGATTTGTGATAGACTCAGAAGGCCAGGGACATGGCGTCTTCGAGGGGAGCGAAGAAAATTCACCCATATATTATCTGAGCCCAGATGCCAGCGGGGTGGAAGATGAGGCAGACCCCGACACAAGATTGACTTTCCATTTGTTCCAAAACTACCCCAATCCGTTTAATACATCAACAGTGATCAACTATGAATTAAAGGAGGATTGCCATGTAAGATTGAATATCTACAATCTTCTGGGGCAGAAGCTAAGAACTTTAGAAAACCAGGTCCGATCCAAAGGACTTCATTCTATCACTTGGGACGGTAAGGACATTAATAGGAATAAGGTGACAACTGGTATTTATTTTTACCAGCTTACGGTTCGACAGGCTCACCGTCCCGAGCAGAGTCGAGGGAGGGCGGGTGATTACAGAGACACCAAGAAACTGGTTTTGGTCAAATGAAGATTTCGATTGCCAGCAGGCGGAGTGGCCGCTAACCTCCAATCAAGGCCAGGTGAATGTCCATCACATTGGTGTGGGTCGGGCCGGTGACCACCAGATCACCTAACTTGCCGAAGAAATAATAGGAATCATTGTCAGCCAGATAGCTCCTGGGATTGAGTCCTTTATTCAACGCCCTTCGCACGGTTTCGCCATCGCATATTGCCCCTGCCGCATCCGTCGGCCCGTCGGTCCCATCCGTTCCTGCAGAGAGAAAGACCACATTTCTCATGCCTTCAATCCCCATGGCAGCAACCAGGGCAAACTCCTGATTTCTTCCGCCTTTTCCCTTTCCCTTAATCTTGACCGTGGTCTCACCGCCGGAGATGACACAGGCAGGAGGTCGTACCGGACCTCTTCCATCCGCTATTCTCCGTATCAGAGCCAGGTGTCGTTTCGCTGCTCCGGTCGTATCGCCAGCCACGGGCCGGGGTAAAACATATGTGTTGAATCCCAGCTCCCTGGCCTTCCTTTCTGCCGCCCCAAGAGCCGTACGGTTTGATCCGATGATTACGTTCTTTACTTTTTTGAAGATCGGATCACGCGGCTTGGGCGTCTCTTTTAATCTTTCCCCGGCACCTTTTTCTAAATGGGAGTATATCGACGATGGGATATTCTTTCTGAGGTCATACTTCTTGACGATCTTCAGGCAGTCTGAAAAGGTGGTGGTGTCGGGTGCCGTGGGGCCGGACGCAATGAATTCGATCCTGTCGCCGATGACGTCAGATAAGATCAGCGCAAGAACCGAAGAGGGCTGCGCCAACTCCGCCAACCTGCCCCCTTTCACCTGGGAAATATGCTTACGGATGGTGTTGATCTCTTTGATGTCCGCGCCGCATCTCAGAAGCTCATCTGTAAGCTTGATCTTATCCCTTAGAGAGATGCCGGCAACGGGAGAGACGAGAAGCGCCGATCCGCCGCCGGAAAGTAAGAAAATGACCAGATCATCTGCGGTGGTTCGCGATAGGAGCCTTACAATCCCCCTGGTACCTTTCAAACCCTCTCTGTCGGGAAGGGGATGTCCTCCCTCCACCAAATCAATTTCGCGGCGAAGCGTGAGGCGATACCCCTTTTTGGTTATGATTATGCCGGAGGAGATTCTATCCCCAAAAAGCTCCTCTATGACCTGAGCCATCCGGGCAGAAGCTTTTCCAGCGCCAATCACAAAGACTCGCTTGATCAGTCTCAGATCATAGGAGTAACTGTCGACCCACAACTTTCCCCGCTTCAACTTGACGCGCTTTTTTATGGCGTAATGGGGATCGGAGGCTTTGATGCAAGAGTGCAGGATGGACAGCACGTCTTTTCGTAATGACCTCGCCGATCGCCCGGGCGTTGTCACCGGTTATCCTCCTCCACAGTCTGCTGGAGCTTGCCCAGGAAATCCGGGATGGCTGAGATGATCCGGTTCCAGTTGGGAATCTCGGCCGCGCGCAGGGGGTCGTCCAGGAACTCCTGGGCGGCAATCTTGATCCCCTTGCAGAAGGCTTCCACCGCCGAGACCTCCGAATGCCTGTCGAAGTAAAGTTGGTTTATGAAGGCATCGTCCTCATATCTCTTCACCGTATCCTGAGCAGTTCTCAGATACGCGGATTGCAGGGTGCGCAGAACGCCGGCGGAGAGAATCACCCCCTCGGTGGAAAGGGTTCTGAAGATGGTCTTGGTGATGTCTATGCACATCTTCAAAAGCCCCTTTGTGGGGTCTGTCTCCGAAAGCTGGTGGTGCTTGTGCTCGAAGGTTTCCGCCAGATCCACCTGGCAGATTCTCCTGGGTACGCAATTGCGATAGACCTCAGCCAAAAAACCCACCTCCAGTCCCCAGTCGGATGGAATCCTGTTGACCCGGGCTAAATCCATGTCCAAGCTGAACTCTCCCGACAGGGGATACCGAAAACTATCAAAATAGACTAAAATGGGCAGATAACCTAAAATCTTCTCTAAAGCCCGGATCAGAGGGGTAAAAAACAGGCGGGTGGCCCTTCCGTACATGCGGTCGGTCACCCGGCTGTAGAAGCCTTTACAGAATTCGTATCCCATGTTGGGATTGGCAGCAGGATAACACAGGCGCGCCAGAAGCTCGCGATTGTAGGTGAGTATGTCGCAATCGTGGAGAGCTATAACGTGGCTTTTCTCATTGGCGATCACGTAGCCCATCGCGATCCAGACCGATCTTCCCTTCCCATCCTCTCCTATAGACAGCTCGTTTTTTTCCAGCAACTTGTAGAGCTCTCCGATCCTGGGGCCGCTGCTCCAGACTATCTTCGCTTCGACAGGTATCTCGGATAAGACCTTCTTGGCCTGCCTGAATTCCATGGTATCGGTCCTGTTCATCACCACCACTATCTCTTCTAAGTACTTCACCACTCTTAAGTTCTCCAGGATCCTCTTGAAGGCCTCCCCTTGAAAATCAGAAAAGGTGGTGGGCAGAACCAGAGCAATGGGTCGGTGTTTGGCGTGCTCGCCCAGCTCCCACTCCAGCGCCTCTAAGTTGGGCTTCCCCAACCGGTGCAGGGTGGAGACCACACCACTTTGATAGAAATCGCTCATCTTATCATTTCTCCTTTACTTGGGGGGTGCCTCCTCAAAAGATATCCGGCTGGTCCATCTTGAACGCTTTACATTTGTCAGGTAAGTATAATAAATGCAGAACATACGAGCAAGAGATTTATTTCCCGCCCGGGCCGACGACGCGGCACTCAGAGAAACGAATTGCGGACTCACGCCCCGCGCGCGGGGGTACAACTTAGGCTCAGCGCACACTGATTCGAACGCCGGCGCAGGCCCGTCCATTCAAAGTTTCTCTTGACAAATAAGTGCCACATTCTATTATTACATTTCGTATACGAAACGTATGTGTGCCGCGAATTAGGCTGTGGAGTAAAATCTATTGTAGATGTTGAATTTGATCGTCGGTTTAGGGAATCCGGGAGCAAGGTACCGGCGCACCCGGCACAATTTAGGTTACAGGGTGGCCGATTCTCTGGCCGATAAGAACAACAGGGGATTTAAGCCAGGCAAGGGAGATTACCTTTTCTGTGAGATAAGGCGGAGCGAGGAAGACAGTTTCTTTCTGATCAAGCCCCTCACTTACATGAATGCAAGCGGGGAAGCGGTGAGGGAGGCCCTTGATCATTTCGGCCTGGGCGTAGAGGATCTTCTGGTACTGTGTGACGACTCGAATCTCCCCCTGGGGAGAATCCGGATCAGGGAGAAAGGAACCGATGGAGGCCACAAGGGTTTAGTTTCCGTCATCTTTCATCTGGGCTCCATTTCTTTTGCCCGGTTGAGAATGGGAATCGGGGAGGCACCGGAAGGTTTGGAGTTGGAGGAGTTCGTGCTCAGGGAGTTCGACGGCGAGGAGGAGAAGACCGTGGAGAAAATGATCGAAACAGCTTGCGCCGCGGTGGAGAATGCATTAACTTGGGGTGTCGAGGATACTCAGAGCCGGTTCAACGCTTGAAGGTCGGGTACCGAAACAAGAGAAAAGCGTTTCTTGAGCATTAGAAGGCCAGAATAGAATGGCGCGATTGGAGGTGAGAAGTTGAGATTATACGAGACCGTATTTGTGCTGGACCCCTCTTTGGATGAGCATGCAGTTGAGAAGGAGAGAGCAAAGGTAGAGGAACTGATTACCAGCCGAAAGGGCACGGTGAAAAAGATCGATAAATGGGGGATGAAGAAATTTGCCTATCCCATTAAGAAGAGACCGCAGGGTTATTATACGTTAGTCTACTTCGAAGGAGATGGAAGCCTCCTTGAGGAACTGGAGAGAGCATACAAACTAAATGAGTCCTGTCTTAGATACCTGACGGTGGCCTCGGAGGAGGAAATGACCGAAAGGGAAGGAGACGAAACCGGGGAGGATCAGACGGCAAGCACCTCTCCTCCATAAAATGAGGTTTTTTGAACGCGCTATCCGTTGATTTCTCGAGAAAGACCAAAGAAGAGTGGAGACTAAAATATGAAGATCGGGTTTGAAGGAAGAAGGAGGAAAACCTGTCGCTTCTGTGAAAACAGAATCGACAAGATAGACTATAAGGATGAAAAGCTGTTGAGAAGGTTTGTCACTGACCGGGGGAAGATCGTGCCCCGGCGCATATCCGGGAATTGCGCCTGGCACCAAAGGAGGCTGACCATCGCCGTCAAAAGAGCCAGGCACCTGGCCCTTCTTCCCTTCACCAGCGAAACCTATAGGTAGAGTCGTCGGACGTCGAAGTTCGATTGCCAGGATCGACCGGGAAGAGAAGTGGGTTGAAGGGAGACTCTGAGAGTTCTGGCACGTCACGCCTTTAGGCAAACCGGTAGCTTAAGAAAGGGAAGTTATGAAGGTGATCTTGAAGGACGATGTGGAGAAGTTGGGTAAATGCGGCGATGTGGTGGAGGTAAAGGACGGCTACGGAAGGAATTATCTCTTCCGTCGAAACCTGGCCGTTCCCGCCACCAGAGGAGATCTTAAGTCCATCGAAGAGATAAAGAAGCAGAAGGAGATCAGGGATCAAAAGAAAAGAAGGCTGGAGGAAAGACAGAAGATTCAGCTGGAGAAGATCTCCTGCACCGCGGAGGTTCTGGTGGGGGAGGAAGACCGGGTTTTCGGATCGGTGACCTCTCAGACCATAGCCGATCTTCTTAAGGAGAAGGGCTTCGAAATCGACCGGCACAAGATCATGCTGGAAGCGCCCATAAAGGCGTTAGGCGTCTATACCGTTCCCGTCAAGATCTCCGGGGACGTGGTCGCTTCGCTGAAGGTGTGGGTGGTTAAGAAGCAGCAAACTTGAAGGCATTTAGGAATACTCTAAATTCGGGGGAAACATGGGCTTGATCGAAGCGAAGGTGAACGGGCTGGCACTCGATATGACCACCAACTCTCCGGTGGTAATCCTCTCCTCCTCAGATTCGGATCGACTGCTTCCCATCTGGATCGGGCATTATGAGGCTCTGGCCATCGCCATGGAGCTTTCCGCGGTCAGCTCCCGGAGACCCCTGACCCACGACCTTCTCAAATCGGTGATCTCCAACATGGGCGGAGAGGTTCAGAAGATCGAGGTCACGGAACTGAAGGAACAGACCTTTTACGCCAAGATCTACATCAAGATGAACGGGTCGACCCTGCAGATCGATGCCCGACCCTCCGATTCGATTGCCCTGGCGCTCAAGACCAAGGTCCCCCTTTTCGTGGCTGAGGAGCTCTTTCAGTTGAAGAGACCGGATAAGGAGGGGCAGGACCTGAGTGATCCTGAGACCCTGAAGGAGAGGTTGAAAAGGATTAATCCGGAGGATTTCGGAAAATACTCCCTGTGAGGTTTGAGATCCCGAAGGCCACGCATCCGGCAGTCTGCAATTCAGCAGGAATGTGAGCTTCGAAAGTGAGCGCGCATGCGGTGATATGGCGAAAAGAAAAATCTCTTCGACCACCGGCTGGTTTCTGGCCATTCTGCTTCTGGCTTGTGCCGCCAGTTGGTCGCAGGTAATATATCCATACGAACTGGAAAAGAACCTAAGGGAGGCGGAGAAGAGCTATTCGGAAAAGGAATACCTCAGGGCGGAGGACCTTTTCTTGCGACTTTCCAAGTCCTTCCCCAACAATCCCCGCTATTCCTACTTCCAGCTCATGATCGCCAAATGCGAATATCACCTGAAGGAGTACTCCTCAGCCGGCGACAAATTCAAGCGTTTCATCCGCCAGTTCCCCCGAAGTAGTTACCTGTCCACCTGTTATCTTATGCTGGGCAACATCGCACACCTGCAGGACAAGCCCTACCAATCGGCTCAGAATTTCATCTATGCGTATGAGTACGCCAAAGAGGCGAAATCAAAGATCCTGGCCGAAAAATCGCTTGAGCCTCTATTGAAAAGATGGCTTTCAGTTGGGGAGTTGGAGAGGCTCAGTACGGCTAACCAGAACAAAGAGCTTGCCCCCCTGATCTTCTTTCACTTGGGAAGAGGAAGCTTAGAGCAGGGGCAACCCAGGAAGGCTCTGGAGGCGCTAAACTACTATCAGGATAATTTCCCTCAGGGTGAGAACATTCAGGAGGTTCATTCTCTGATGCAGAAGGCGTCCTCATCACCCTCCGAAGTCGTCAAGGTGGGGGTGCTGGTACCTCTGAGCGGGGAGTTCTCGGTTTATGGAAAGAGCCTGATCAACGGCATGAGGCTGGCGTTGTCCTCCAACCCTTCGGCCCGGAGTAAAGTCGAACTCCAGCTGAGAGATACCCAGGGGGACTCTGCGAAGGCGGCCGAGCTATGTCGTGATCTAATAGAAGAAGATGAGGTGGTTTGTGTGATCGGTCCGCTGAGGAGCGAATCGGTGGCGAAGGCCGCGGTGGTGGCAGAGCGTTTCGGTATCCCCTTAATCACGCCCACCGCTTCGCAGAAAGGTCTGGCCGGCCTGGGAGATTTCGTCTTTCAGCTTTCCCCCACTCCGCACATAAAGGGAAAGATCTTAGCCGAATTCGTAGTGCAAGACGAAGGTCTCCGGGACTTTGCCATGCTGGTGCCGGCCGGAGAGCAAGAGGAGTCGGAGGCTTCGGGTTTTAAAACGACCGTTGAAAAACTGGGAGGCAGGATCGTGGCGATGGAGCAATATCCTTCCGGCACCCAGGATTTTTCACCCCATCTTAAGGGGATAAAAAACGTGCTGCTGGGATTTTCTTCCTCCCCGCCCTCGCAGGAAGAGGATTCCTTCTTTGATGAGGTTCCGGTATGGCTGGACGGGCTGTTCATCTCGGCAGATCAAAAGGAGATGTACGACATTCTCTCCCGCATCGCCAACTTCAACGTCTTCGGCACCATCATTGGAACGGAGGTATGTGGGGAGCAACAGGTGCTGGGGTTCGCTCAGATCATCGATCGGGAGATGATCTTCGCCTCGAACAAGTTCACCAATAAAGCTAACCCGCAGAGGCAGTATCTCTCAAGCCTCTACCGCGAGCTTCACAACAGAGAGCCCGATTTGGTTTCCATGCTGGGATACGACTCCATGCTTCTTTTACTTTCGGTTCTGGAGAATGCCAACTCCCCTGGGGGGATAAAAGACGCCCTTCTGGCGATTTCCGATTTTCGCGGAGCTG
Source organism: Candidatus Zixiibacteriota bacterium (assembly GCA_049679185.1). Taxonomy (GTDB): domain Bacteria; phylum Zixibacteria; class MSB-5A5; order MSB-5A5; family SM1-73; genus SM23-73-3. Next base: position 3,772 of record JBAUFO010000145.1, on the reverse strand, counting down.
CGGGGGAGGTTCGCTTCGATCCCAACGGTGAAAATACCAGAATTCCGATCTACAAGCTGGAGAAGGGAGAGGTGAAAAGGGTGAGGTGAAAAAACGGTTGAAATACGGGGCAAGTTGGATTATACTAATGCTTCAAGCCGTATTCGGCATCAAGTAAGGGGTGACAAGGTGACAGAGGAAAAAGACAGAAGAGTGGCCCTAAAGATAATGATGGGTGACCAGGAGAGGGAGGTAACCTTCGACGAGCTGGTCCTCTCCAACAACTTAGCCCAAGAGGCTTTGGTGCGTCTTCTGGTTGAAAAGAAGATATTCAAGCCGGAGGAGCTAGCCCAGGAGATGGCGCGGGTCAGGAAAGAAAGGTATCGAACGGCTCAGGACCTGCCCCCAAAAGGTGGAAGTTAGCCAACACTCCCTCACGTTCTCTCTGGTGGGGTAGCAGCGAGATGAGTGAAGATACTACGCTTAAATGGTCGTCGCATCCGGTGAAAAAGAAGATCCTGGTTTCAATCCTGGTCGTTCTCTTCTTATTCCTTGTCTGGCTGGTGGTATATGTGACCACCTCCAGCCCTTTGCTCACCGGCCTTGCCGTGATCATCATGTTAGGATCCTTGTCTTCCTTCTTTCTTCCGACGGATTATGAGTTGGACCAGAAGAAGGTCAAGATAAGGTTCCTTTTCACCAGGCGGGAGAGGGAGTGGAGCGCCTTTCGTTCATTCTATGTGGACAAAAACGGAATTTTGCTCTCCCCTTTTGCCAAAAGGTCCCGGCTGGAGAACTTCAGGGGAGTCTACGTACGATTCGGTCAGAACAAAGATCAGGTGGTAGATTTCGTAAGATCAAAGATAGAGAAGAAAAAGAGCACCAAATCGGAATCCGGGGAGTAATCTTCAAAACAAGAGGTTACCTGTCGTGCACTTCCTGAGAGACATGTTCTCAATGGGCCCCAGAAGGGGAGAGGAAGAGAAACTTTCGCCCCGGCAGGAGGAGATCCTGACCAAAATCGCCAGGAAGGTGGTTCACTGGAAGATGTCGGTTCCGGCCGTACTTTTCTTGGAGTCGGTCAAGCCTCTGAACTATGTGGGCAGCCAGATGATGGTCTTCTTCGAACCTTTCGTTCACGCCCTGTTCTCGTGGAGGGACTATGACGAGGTCCGAACGATGATGGAGGAGAGGGGAACCGTGGAAAAGCTGTTGCAGAGAATCGAACAGCTCGATTCTGAGGCGCAGGATAAAGAAAAAGCGCTCAAAAAAGAAAGAAAGCTGAAACGAAAAAGAGAGTGGAGAGAGAAAAACTTCAGGGAAAAAATAAGATATATTCTCATCGGCAAATGAAATCATCCGGCGCGGACAAGAAAGCAATCTTGCCGGTCTGTGAAAAAGATAGGGGGAAACGATGAAACAGGTCTTGTCAGTTCTGGCTGTGGTGATGCTTTTGGGATCGTTGTTGGCAGGGTGTAAGGAAAAACAGGAGGGAGTCGAGGTTGCCCAAGAGGAGGCGGCAAAAGAAGAAAGGTTGCTGTCCGGGAAGAAAGTGGTGATGATAATCGCCCCGCAGAACTTCCGCGACGAGGAGCTTTTTGAACCAAAACAGATCTTAACAGAAAAAGGAGCGGAGGTTAAAGTAGCGAGCGCATCCTTGGAGATGGCCGGGGGAATGTTGGGCGCTGAGATCCAACCCGATATGCTGACAAGCGACATAGAACCAGATCAGTGGGATGCCATCATACTTATAGGCGGTACGGGGGCAAGCCGCTATTGGGAAGATTCCTCCATCCATTCCATGCTGAACGAAGCGGTAAAACAGAACAAGATTGTAGGAGCCATCTGCATTGCACCGGTAACATTAGCTAATGCGGGGATTCTATCAGGCAAAAGGGCCACCGTGTACATATCGGAAAGACAGAAGCTGACCGATAAAGGTGCGGAATGCAGCTTCAAAGATGTGCAAAGAGATGGAAACATAATCACTGCCAGCGGTCCCCCGGCGGCCAAAGGGTTTGGAGAAGCAATAGCCGAAGCATTAGCGGAGTGAAGCCGAATTACTTGTTGTGTCAGGACTGAGGTCCTGACACAACTAGGAAGACCTCAGAAGGGTAAGGCGAAAGCAAAGGAGTAGTATGAAAGATATAAAACCAGAAGATGTCAAAGTAATCTTAGCTACCGACTGTGGCAGCACAACCACCAAGGCCATCCTGATCGAAAAGAAAGGGGATGAATACCGCCTGATCGTGAGGGGTGAGGCGCCCACCACGGTGGAGGCTCCCTTTGAGGACGTCACCATGGGAGTCTTGAATGCCGTGGGTGAGGTGGAGGAACTCACCGGAAGAAAGCTCTTGGACGAACAAGGCAGGATTATCTCTCCTGCCAGTGACAACGTGGGTACCGACCTCTACATCTCCACCTCCTCAGCCGGCGGCGGCCTGCAGATGATGGTGGCGGGAGTGGTGAGAAGCATGACCGCCGAGTCGGCAGAACGCGCAGCCTTGGGAGCGGGCGCAATCGTGATGGACGTGATCGCCTCCAACGACAAGAGGCTTCCCCATGAGCAGATTCAGAGGATAAGGCATCTCCGGCCGGATATGATTCTGCTCTCCGGCGGAATCGACGGAGGCACCACCACTCATGTGGCGGAGATCGCCGAATTGATTTCCGCCGCCGATCCAAAGCCCAGATTGGGAATTGGCTACAACCTTCCGGTCATCTACGCGGGCAACGTGGATGCCAGAGAGGCTGTCAGGGCGACCCTGGAAGGGAAGACCGCACTGGACATTGTGGATAATCTGAGGCCCGTGCTGGAGAGGGAGAACCTCCTTCCGGCGCGAGAGAAGATCCATGATCTCTTCATGGAGCACGTGATGGCTCAGGCGCCCGGATACAAGAAGCTCATGACCTGGACCGATGCACCCATCATGCCCACGCCCGGCGCAGTGGGGCTGATCATAAAAACCATCGCCGAGCTGGAACAGATCGAGGTGGTGGGCGTGGATATCGGCGGGGCCACCACCGACATCTTCTCGGTTTTTCAGGAGGTGTTCAATCGCACCGTGAGCGCCAACTTGGGGATGAGCTATTCGGTCTCCAACGTCTTCGCCGAAGCCGGATTGGAGAACGTGATGCGCTGGGTACCCTTCGACATGGACGAGAGGAACTTGAGGAACAGGGTAAAAAACAAGATGATCCGGCCCACCACCATCCCGCAGATGATGGAGGAATTGATCTTCGAGCAGGCCATCGCCAAAGAGGCGCTGAGGCTGGCCTTTGTCCATCACAAGTCCTTTGCCACCGAGTTGAAAGGCATTCAGCAGCAGCGAACCATCGGCGACGCATTCGCCCAGGAGCTGGGCGGTCAGACCTTAGTCAACATGATGAGCCTGAACATGCTGGTCGGCTCGGGCGGGGTGCTCTCGCATGCTCCCCGGAGACAACAGGGGGCTTTGATGCTGATCGACGGCTTTCTGCCGGAGGGGATCACCCGTCTGGCGGTCGACTCCATCTTCATGATGCCCCAGTTGGGCGTCCTGTCAACTGTTCATCCCAAGGCGGCTACGCAGGTGTTTGACAAGGACTGCTTGATATACCTGGGGACCTGCATCGCACCTGTGGGAGAGTCCAAGGAGGAGAGGGAGATACTCAGCTACAAATTCGTTATGCCCGACGGTAAGACCGAGGAGGGATCGGTAAAATACGGAGAGATGAGAAGCATACCTCTGGGATTGGACGAGAAAACCGGCGTTCCCCAAACCTGCAAGGCAACCCTGGAACCGCATCGGGG
>JBAUFO010000144.1:0-5660 GCA_049679185.1 Candidatus Zixiibacteriota bacterium | reverse complement strand
AGAAGTTTGATAGAATAGACAGGTCATTGGGGGAGGACCTCCTGGATGCCAAAGGGACAAAAAGGTATAAGTTTCGCATTCCCGACAATATAAGGCCGCCCTCGGCGCTCTCCGGCCTGGTTGAGGTATCCGTGTACGAGCTGGGCGGCAGGGCGGTCAGAGAGCACAGGAGTTTTGACGTACACCCGTATGCCCATTACATCGGCCTGCGCCGGGCAGAGAAGGGGTATGCGCAAAAGGACAGGGAGACACGCATCGATTTTGTGGTGGTCAAGCCGGATGGAGAAAAGGCCGGGCCGAAGGACCTGCAATTCTCCTGCTATATGGTGAAGTGGCACAGTATCCTCAGGCTGGATAAGTCCGGCTACTACCGTTACGTGTCGGAGAGATCGTTGGATTTGGTGGAACGAAAAGAAATATCCTACACCGGCGATGTTTCGACGGTCTCCTTCGTCCCGGCTAATTATGGCCAGTACCTGGTGGTGGTTGAAGATCCCCCATCGGGCGCATCTTCCAGCTTACTCTTCTACGTCTCGGGCTGGGGCTACGCGCCCTGGGCCATGGCCGAGCCTGAGAAGCTGATGATAGATTTGGACAAGGATTCTTACCGGGTTGGCGAGTCGGCAACGGTTCAGATCCGCTCACCCTTTTCAGGAAAACTCATCCTCACCGTCGAGAGGGACGGCATCCTCGATCTGAGGATCATCCAGATGCAGGAGAATACCGCAAAGATCACCCTGCCGGTTCGGCAGGAGTACAAGCCCAACGTCTATGTGGTGGGCAGCTTGATTCGCTCCAGCAAATCTGCGGAGACCCATGCGCCGGTCAGGGCGTACGGCGCCTATCCCCTGACGGTCGATTGCAGCGATCAGAGGCTTAGCGTTGATTTGGTGGCGCCGGACCAGATCAGCCCGCGTTCCACCCTGGACGTTTTGGTGAAGACAAAAGGTGGAACGGGCAGGACATACTTAACCGTTGCGGCGGTTGACGAAGGGGTGCTGCAGATCACCGATTTTGCCACGCCTGACCCCTTCGGGTATTTCTACCGGAAGAGAAGGCTGTCGGTGGATACCTACGATATCTATTCTTTGATCCTCCCGGAGATCGAAAAAGCCGAGAGGAAATCCACACCCGGAGGGGGCAGGGCCGTGGAGAGGGTTAAGCATCTGATGCCGGTGGCCTTGCGCAGGGTCAAGCCGGTGGCCCTCTGGTCGGGCATTGTACGGACCGACCAGCAGGGAAGCGCCACGGTTCATCTGAAAGTCCCTCAGTTTCAGGGAAGCTTAAGGGTTATGGCGGTGGCATTCGATGGGAGCAGCTATGGCTCCGGATCAAAGAACGTTACCGTCTCCGATCCCATCGTCCTGACTCCCACCTTTCCCCGGTTTGTAGCCAGCAGGGACAGCTTCGATATACCGGTGAACGTGTACAACGGGACCGACAGGCAAGGAGGAATAACCGTCGGATTGAGCGTGGACGGCGCGGTTACCATTCTGTCGCCGGAAGAACAGACTGTGGATGTCCCCAGCAAGCGGGAGAGGCTTGTCAAATTCAGCTGTCAGGCTGCCGATGAGATGGGGGCGCTGCACTTCAGATTGGATGCATCCGGTCTCGGCTCCGTCACCAGGCACGACGTCGACATTCCGCTCAGGCCTGCCTCGCCCCTGGTGACCGAGGTGGGTGCGGGAAGGATCGACGACGATGGAGAGGAATCGTTTCAGATAGAAAAGAATTGGATCAAGGGAACCACGGAGTTGCAGATAAGCCTGTCGCCTTTCGCACTGGTCAGCTTCGGCCACAGCCTGCGTTTTCTGCTGACCTATCCGCATGGCTGCATTGAGCAGACCACATCCAGGGTCTTTCCGCTCCTCTACTTCAGTGACATCGCCAGGGTGGCAGAGCCGTCCTTGTTCAAGGACCGCAGCTCGGACTACTTCATTCAGGAGGGAATAACCAAGTTGAGGTCCATGCAGATGGCAGACGGCGCCTTCGCCTACTGGCCCGGAACCAGCCGTGAATCCGAATGGGGCAGCATATACGCCACCCATTTTCTGGTCGAGGCCCGAAAGGCCGGCTACCAGGTGCCGGATCGGGTAACCGAAAAGGCTGCCCGGCACTTGAAGAAGATGCTCAAAGCAAAGCCTGACAGCCGGACGCGTACCTATCAACTGGAGCGGCAGGCCTATGCCGCATACGCGCTGGCCCTCATGGGAGAGCCGGAGAAGAGCAGCATGAACTATATCCGGCAGGCCGAGTTGAAGAACATGTCCACATGGGCACAGACGCTTCTTGCCGGCGCCTTCGCCCTCTCCGGGGACGTGGGTACCGCCATGTCGATGATGACATTTGAGATTGGACCGAGCCAGTCACCCCGCGAGACCGGTGGCAATTTCAACTCCTCCACCAGGGAGAACGCCATAATCCTCGACGTTCTTAATGAGATCGACCCGGAACACCCTTCGATTCCGCTGCTGGTGGAGGCGATTGCCGATCGATTGAAAAGACGCACCCATTATACCACCCAGGGTAGTGCCTTTGGATTCATGGCCCTGGGCAAGACTTTGAGAGCCCAGAAGAGAGGCAATTACGAGGGAACCGTATGGTCAGACGGCACTCCTCTCGCCTCTTTCGGGGTGCGGGATACGGTGTTCCAGCAAAAAGGTGGCGAGGGCCAGAAGATAAGAATCGCGATTCAAGGACAGGGTCCTTGTTACTATTACTGGTATTTCAGCGGCATAAGAAAAGGAGCCCGCATCGAGGAATACGACAGAGGTCTCAAGGTCAACCGGAGCTACATGGACAGATGGGGCCATCCCACAGACTACAATAACATCACCCAGGGAGATGTGGTGGTGGCCAAAATCACCATGACAGCGACAGCAGACAACCTGGACAACGTGATCATAACCGACATGCTCCCTGCCGGCCTGGAGATAGAGAACCCCAGGCTCGGGGCACGAAACGTGATCAAGTGGATAGGCAATAAATCCATAGTTCCCGACTACGTGGACATAAGGGACGACCGGCTGAACATCTATTTGAACCTGCGCAAGGCACAGACGGTGGAGTTCTACTACACGCTCAGGGCGGTCACCGCCGGCAGGTTCGTTCTGCCTCCGGTAAAGGGTGAAGCCATGTATGATCCGTTCAAATCCTCCGTTGCCAACAGCGGAATGATCAGGGTTGTATCCGGAAGATGAAAAGAAAAGTTCTCGTCATTATAACAGCCACACCGCTGGTGTTTCTCCTGGCCCTGGTGCTTTTTCCCTTAGACCAGGAGAAACTCCGCAAGCCATCATCCCAGGCGGTCTATGACCAGGATGGCCAACTGCTCCGCTCATTCCTCTCTCCGGACGATAAGTGGCGGATGCCCTGCCGTCTAAACGAGGTCTCTCCGCATCTTAAGGTGGCCCTCGTTGCCGTAGAGGATCGATTCTTTTATTACCATCCCGGGATAAATCCCTGGTCACTTATTCGTGCGGTTTATCTCAACATAAAACACAGGAGAATCCTGTCCGGCGGCTCCACCATCACCATGCAGGTGGCAAGGATGATGGAACACCGGGAGCGCACCCTGCTTTCCAAGATGGTGGAGATGATTGTTGCATTGAAGCTGGAGTTGTGCTATTCCAAAGATGAGATACTGGAATTCTACTTCAACCTCGCGCCTTACGGCGGCAATGTCGAAGGAGTTCAGGCTGCCTGCTATTTCTACTTCCAGAGAAGCCCGGCACAGATCAGCCTGGGCCAGGCGGCGCTGCTGGTGGCAATCCCTAATTCTCCGCAGAAGTTGAACCCTCAGAGAAATCCCAAGGAAGTCAAGAAAAGAAGGGATAGGGTACTTGAGTACCTGCGGCAAAGAAAGGTGATAACCTACGAGGAATATTCCAGGGCACTTGAAGAGGAGATCGGTATTGAAAACCCTGCCATGCCCTTTGGTGCGCCCCATTTCACCGACCTGGTGCACAGACGCCACCCAAAGGAGGCCAGAGTCCAGACCACCCTGGATAGGGCAATCCAGAGAAAATGTGAGGAGATTTTAAGGGAGCACTTAGACAAGTGGCGCAACAGGGACATCACCAACGGAGCCGTGGTGGTTCTGGAGAACAGGACCAACAACCTTCGCGCGCTGGTTGGCTCGTACGACTTCTTGGATGACGTTAACAGCGGCCAGGTCAACGGTGCCACCTCCCCCCGTTCACCCGGCTCGACCCTGAAGCCACTCTTGTACGCGTACGGGATAGACCGGGGTCTTATAACCCCCCGGGGCATACTCTACGACGTGCCGGTGAACTATGCCGGCTACGTCGCCGAGAACTATGACGGCAAATACCATGGGGTGGTCACCGTCAGGGAGGCTTTGGTCAGATCGCTCAACGTTCCTGCAGCACTCTTGCTGGCGAAGGTCGGCGTGTGGGACTTTGTATCCTTTCTGCAGAAGGGCGGAATCTCGACCATGGACTCCAAGCAGACAAGCTACGGATTATCGTTGATCCTCGGTGGCTGTGAGGTGAGCCTGATTGAGCTGGCCAATTTCTATTCCACTCTGGCAAACGGCGGCAGGTACAGGCAGATTAGGTATCTCGCAGACGATCGGGCAGAGGAGGGAGCAAGCATCCTCTCCCCGGGCGCATCATACATCGTAACCGAGCTTTTAACCGAGGTGGTAAGACCCGATCTGCCCGCCTACTGGGAATTCAGCCTCAAGAGACCGAAGGTCGCCTGGAAGACCGGAACCTCCTACGGACACCGGGATGCCTGGAGTATCGGCTACACAAAGGGATTTACCGTCGGAGTCTGGACAGGTAATTTCAACGGCCAGGAAGCTCGTGAGCTGGTGGGTGCCCAGGTTGCCGGACCGATACTGTTTGACGTTTTTAACGCGATCTCCGGCAAAGAGGAGTGCAAATGGTTCGCCCAGCCTTACTCGGTCTCAACCAGAGAGGTCTGTGCCACCGGCGGCATGGTGCCGAACCCGGACTGCCACCACACAGCGGTGGAGTTTTATTTACCGGGCATATCCCCGGGAAGCAAATGTGAAATTCACAAAGCATTCTATATTGATGACGAGACCGGGTACCGGCTCTGCAGGTCCGACCTCGAGGAAAGGTCCCACCAGAGAAAGATATTTGAGATCTGGCCTTCTGAGGTGGCAACCTGGATGCAGCGCAATGGATATCCGCTGGATGAAGTCCCCCCACTCCTCCCGGTTTCTCAGAGGATAATGGCGGGCAAAGGACCGATCATTCGTTCCCCGGAAGCAGCCTGCGAGTACCGCTTGCGCCAAGGCGTCAGCCCTGAATACCAGAAGATACTTCTGGATGCTTCAGTGGACAATTCGGTAAACAAGATCTTCTGGTTCCTGGATGGAGAATTAATCTGGTCGGGTGAACCGGAGGAAAAGGCTTTCATCTTTCCTGAGACCGGCGAGCATCTATTAGTCTGCCAGGACGACTGCGGTCGAAGCACGTCGGTGAAACTCATCATCAGATGATCAACCCCAGTTGCCTCGGGGGGGGCTTCGCCTCCCCCATCAATCGTTTGACGAAAGCTCGTAAGGACTGACTATCCTCCGTTAACGCCTCGTCACTCCTGCCTGCGGCGGGATTTTCAACCTTGCACCTCTCGCATCAAAGGAGAGGAAACCACTTCTCCTCTCC
>JBAUFO010000143.1:0-7066 GCA_049679185.1 Candidatus Zixiibacteriota bacterium | reverse complement strand
GAGGGAATCCGTCCACCATCCTTCCTTCCCAGTTGTAAGCCAGAATCTGCCTGTTCTTTGTGCCCGCGATTATGTCGGGATAACCATCTCCGTCCGCATCTCCCAGAATGGGAGACGATTCTATCAGATCCATGGATTCAGATGGATAGCTTAAGTCGACCGGGAAGTTGCTCACCAGCGTGCCGTTGAAATTGTAGGCATATAGTTTGTCTTCCGACGCCACCACGACTTCCAGATAACCATCTTTGTCCAGGTCTCCTAGAACTGGGGAAGAAACTATGCGTTCGCCAACCGAAACGGGAAATCCTTCCAGCAGATCCAGGCCGCCGTCGTACGCGTAGATCTCTCCCTTTGCCACACAGCAGAAGACAGCGTCGCTGCTGCCGTCTCTATCCAAGTCCCCGGCCACCAGATGGGGTCCGGTGTCTCCACACACGTCGGTACACTCCACAAAGTCCTGAGAGTAAATGTTCCATTTACATAGTTGGGCATCAAAGCCGCGTAAACTTGTTATCACGAAATTGGCACTGGACTCCCCCGTGGTTGCCAGCCCGTAGACGAACTTCTTGTAGGGAGAGGAATACAGGATTTCACCGGCGGAGGAAATAACGACAACGCCGACGTCCAGAATCCTGTCGGTGGCCACGAATATCTCCAGGTCTGGTTTCGCAGAGTCGAAATTCGCGATCACCGGCATCATCGTGATCCCCGTTGGCGCCAGCCCTCCCAGCTGAACGGGGAAGCCATCCACGATGTCCGCTCTTCCGTCTTCATCCCGATCATAAGGATGCCAGGCATAAACTCTACCATCCAAAGTTGCAGCGACTACCTCCAGGGTATCGTCGCCGTCCAAGTCGCCGAGTGATGGCGGGCCTACGAAATCCGAATCGTCCTCTGCGAATATGGCCAACGGCAAGAAAACCTCCGTAGAATCGAAGAGAGTATCCACTACCCACCCTCCCGAATTAGGAATCACCGGGGCGCCGCCAGCCCCCCATGCGTGTATTAACGGTCCAGCAGAGGCATAAATCTCCAGACCTCCCCTGGCCGATACCAGTGGACTGATGCCTATCTCGGGAGTGAATTTCTGAGGGAAGCCGAACTGTGCCCAACCCCGCGAGATATCCAGAGTCATCAGCGTGCCCGAGTTGCTGATATCGGTAATCCAAATGTGCGTATCGGATCCGTTCCTGCTCTTCGAAGACGGGAAAGTGTGCGGGGTCAGGGAGATTTTGTTGCCCTGGTAAAACATGTCTTCCTGGCGTCCGTAGCCTGCATGATAATTCCCCCCGAAGTCTATTATTCCGTCCGCCTCCACGATGGTCAGGAAACGCCTGCTCCAATCCAGTTGAAGCTGGTTGTCCCAGAAATTGTTCAGGCCGTCGAAATCGTAGTCTAAGTAACCCACCCCCTCGTCCACGTGCCAGATCAGAATCCCCGAGCCGGGCAGCAGCCAATCGTATTCCCGGTTGTATCTCACGCCCAGATTCACCGGACCCAAAATGACGTTAGTGGCGCTGTCTGCGCGAAGACCACTGAAATGATCGCCATCGATATCGACCTGCCGGTTTTCTATCAGAAAATACTCCTCCGAGCTAATCGGTATCTTGACAAGCTGACGATTTTCGGTCAGCAACTCCGAGGCAAAGAGCTCTATGTCGTCACCCGTCACCTCCTCGGGCTCGACAAAACCGAGGTAAGCCCTGCTCCAGGCACAGGGATAAACGGGCAGCACTCCCGAGACGAACTTCCCGTACCCCACGTCCACCCCCACGAGCTGAGCGTTGTTGTCCATCAGGGCAAAGTCGCCCACCTGGGTTAAGAAGGTCTCGCTGTTGTACAGGTCCACCAAACCCAGTTGGTGTCCAAACTCGTGGGCGAACACCCCGTTTAAGGCGCCAACCCGGTTATCCTGTGACCTGGTCTCCGGCATGAAGGTCCCCTCGGTTATGGGAAAGATCCCACCGTTTACCCACACCGCATCTCTCAGCATGATGAAGCCGCTGAAAAGGTCACCCGGGGTCGGATTCACCAACTCCCCCAAGTCACTCTGCAAATCTGATCCGGCATGAAAGATCACGTAGCAATCATAGTTGGAGAAGTCTATATGATAGGTTTGCGAATCTCCATAAACAGAAAAAGAATCCGCCAGATTGAAACTGTCGTGAAAGAACCGGGTGAGCATCTCTATCTTGACGGCCAGGGAGGAATCCGGAGCGCCGTAATAGGCCATAGGGTGAGGCAAGCGGTAAGCTACGTCGCCGTCTCTGGGAAAAACTTCCCCTTCAAGTGAGAGCTCCCCTTCGGAGATGGTCCACCAGTAGTTGTGCAGTGCCAGGATGTGCGTTTCAAAATAGCGGTTATGGTGTGGCGACGGGTCTATAAAATGTCCCTCCTGGGCGAAAAAATCGTCCGGGCTTCTCATGTCGAACAGACCGTTGCCCGTGGTCCGGGGATCGTCCGGAACCTCCTCCTCGAACTCGACCCTTATTCCCAGTATCTTTAAGCTCTTGGCTGGCGAAACGGTTAACTTAGAGAGACGAGGCAGAGAGTACGGAGTCTCTCTCTCCAGGCCAAGCAGGTTCTTCTGCGACACGTCGCTTTTAAAGGCCGATCTTCCGATCATTTGGGTCGACGTTTTCTCGATGCTCAAGGGCTCTTTGCCATAAATCCGCAAAATCTTCCCTGAGTCTGCTCGACTCAGCCCGGCGAAGAAAAACAGCATAACTGCCGCTATGGCATTTAATCTCAAAAGGGTCAAAGCATTCCTCATTTTAAGATTAAACCTCTAACTGAGAACTGCAAACTGAAAACTGCCAACTTAAAACCTGCCGGTCATGGAGAACCGCATGGTGTTGCCCAGCGCCAAATCCTTGGAGGAGGGAATGTAGGCGAAATCAAAGCGGAAGAGACCATACTGCAAACCCGCTCCGAAAGTGGCGGTTTTGATGTCTCCCGCCTGATCGTAGATATAGCCGGCTCGCAGTGCAACATAAGTTCCGTACCAGTATTCGATTCCCATGTTCTCTATGGCTTCGTCCATCTCGGTGCTTATCGGATCGTCCAGACCCACCAGCTCCTTATTCACCTCAAACGTGGCAGTCAGACGATTGAATGGGGTGTCCACAATGCGATAAGCCAGACCGACTGCCAGATTCCGGGGCAGCGGGTCGGATTGGTTTAAGTCGATATAGGCGATGTTCGGACCCAGGTTGGTCAGAGCGGCTCCGAGGGTAAGCCTTTTAACGAAGGTATCATATAGAATCCCGGCATCCAGAGCAAATGATGATCCAGATCCTTTCCCCTTCTCGGCCCCTTGTCCCTGATCGGCCAGATGGCTGTAGATCACTTTTGCAGAGAGTCCGGCGGATAAGTCGGGGTTCAACCGGGTGCCGTAAGAGAAGGCGAAGGCCAACTCGAAACTGTCGAACTCTCCTTGTTCTTGTCCGAATTCGTCGGTACGGATGTTCTTTCCAAGCGAGAGAAACGTTACGTTTGCACCCACCGTCCCCCAACCTTCCATATGTTGAACATATGCAAAGTATTCATAGTATAGATCTGAAGCTAACTCAGGCAACCAGTTGGCGTGCATGAAGGTTATCTCTCTTTTGGCGTGGGCGTATATTACTACCTTCTCTGAGGTGGCGAACCAGAGTTCGCCGTCTCGGTGAATGATTCTTTTGGTCTTGGCCTTTTCCAGTCCACCATGATAGTACCTTCCCCAACTCTCCCCGTCCCACCTTACGGTTCCATATTGCGTGCCTACGATGAGCTTGCCTCCCCCCGCATCCGCCACCGACAGTATCTTGCTGCCAGTCGCGTTAAAGTACACGTATATCTTTTCCCCAGCCTCAAGCTTTCCGTCCGGGCCCAAGTTATTGTACTCTGTAATTATGCTGGAGAGCCGGGAGATTTTGTCTTCATCCTCGGTCTTCAAGAATCTTCTTGCCGCCTTTTTGACGTCATCTCCCTCCGCCGCGGTATAGACCCGGTATCCATAAGTGTGCCACGTGTTTTCTGTGTACCGTTTCAGACCCCGATCGGTTCCCACCCAAAGGTTCTGCCGGTCATCCAAGGCCAAGGCTGTCACCTGTCCGTTCAGCCCCAGCTCAAAGGGTAGCTTGAGGGTGTCGCCCGGGGCTACCACGGTATCGGTCAGGGCATTGTAAGCTTTAACCTTCTCCAGGGCCTGAAGAATCCGCTTCTCGTTTTCGCTTCCTACAAACCTTCTGACCACCTTCTCCAGGCTGTCGCCAATCCTGACCGTATAGTTCTCATGGGGCTGCCATGATTGGCCGCCGAATTTGAACAATTTTGTCCTGGTGGCTGCCCACACCTCGCGCTCCCCACGGTTGGCGAAGGCGACCACCTGTGGGTCCCCCGCCTCATCACCCAACGGAACCTCGGTCCATTTGGCCCCGTCGAATTTGACAATGCCCCGATTCGTTCCCACCCAGACCAATCGCTTGGAGACGGGAAGGATGGCGGTGATAAGGTTGGATGGCAGTCCCTCCTCGGTGGTGTATCTCTCCCATCTTTTCCTGTCAAAGGAGAAGAGCCCATCCTTGCTTCCTATCCACAACAATTTTCCGTCCGAACCTATGACGGTTAGAGTGTCGGTGAAGAGCACCCGGTAGGGGATTTTGATCGCTTCGGGCAGTCTCTTCAGAGTCACCTCAGGGAGCAGAGAGGAGATCTGATTTGTCTCGTCGGTGGTGATGCTGTCGTCATCGAAAAAGCCGTTCATCCGGTCGACTAAGCCCGACAGATCTTCGGGCTCAAAGAGACACTTATCCCAGGCGGAGAGCAGCTCCTCCCATGAGGAGGAAAGCTCCCCTTCCGGCTGGCCGCTTTGGCTCAAGGTCCTGTCCCTCAGAGCAATCAGGGAATCCCTGCTCACCGGGCTGTTGAACTCGGCTGTGATTTTGCTCATTCTCTTGATCCTGGCCTCATCCCGCACCTGAGAGTATTTGGTGAGGATGCTCTCCAGTGACTCACCTGTCGAAGGGGAATATTTCTCGTAGTCAAGCCACTTCGACCTGTGCAAACGGAACAGGTCCAGGTCACTTATGGCCCAGACGTCGTATCGCTTGTAGCTTAACTCCGGCACGTCGTTTCTCAGCAAGGCTATGGATTTGGGCTCGAACTTAAGAGGCAGCGGATACTCCAGCCAGGTGGAGGTTAAAGGATAGACTCCCAGCCCGGCCGGATTCCAGTGGGTGGCGGTGGCGTCATCGGCGATTGCCACAAAAGCCTCTCCCATTCCGGCCGCCCTGGCTCCAGCCGCGATCCGCAGAAACAAAACCCCGGAACGGCTCACGTCTGCCCGGCAGACGGAACTGGTTGCGAATACAGTCAAAATTAGGATCAAACTGAAAGAGACGGCTCTTTTCATCTCGAAACCTCCTTAGGGACTTTTTTTCTCATTTTCTTTGAACGAACAGTCATCTTCCGGGTCTAACCCGGCTTTTGACTTCACTGCCTCCGGTAGTAATCGCAACAATATTGTTTCTCCTTTAAAATCGGCAAGAATCCTTGAAAGATAACTCCCATCAGCCGGGAGCATCCTTCTCCACAGGGAGTTCAATACCTTTTCACCTCACCACCACCGCCTTTCCAAAAGATTCTTTCATCTTCCGTTCTCCGTTAACCACGCCCTCCGCTGTGACCTTATATATGTAGACGCCATTGGCAACTTCGTCCCCCTCCTGATCCCTTCCGTCCCAGGTGGCGGAGAAGTTAACCCCAGCGCCGGAGGAAGCAAAAGGGATATGCCTAATCAACCTTCCGGCCAGGGTGAATATCTTTATCTGGACCCGATCGGCGTCCTGCGAGAGGTAATAGTAGAAATTTGTCACATCCGAAAAAGGATTGGGATAGTTCATCACCTCGGTCAGTTCAAGCTCCTTTCGGGCGCTCACCTTAACGTTCGCTTGAAGCACCGAGGAGTTGTTGGCATTATCCCACGCCTTGATGCTCAGGGCGTGATCACCCTCCGCCAGGGAAGGCAACTGGTGTGAGGCCGAGCCCCGGCGGTAATCTCCCAGATCATACTCAAAGCTGCCGGTAAGGTCGATCTGATTTTGAAAGTCATCGTCGATCACCAGGGTGATTCCGTGTCCTACCTCCCCGGTTATGTTTACACCATGTTGGTCGGAAATCGAAAGCTGCAGAATCGAGTTGGGCAGGATGGTCTCCCCGTCGGCGAAGTCCACCCGATCATCGAAGCTCAGCGATATTTCAGGTCCCACTGTGTCTATCACCGTGGTGTCGGAGCCTCCGATCACAAGTGAATCGCGGACGCCCACTCCATCCTGATCTTGTCCTTTGAGATAAACCCTGACTCTTCCGGTGTTTCCTCCGTAACTTATGTCCTTGGGTACCACAAAGCTCGCCTGGAATTCTCCCCCCTCCACTTTGACGTCCCCCTTAAACATGAGCGCGCCCGGCATATCATAAGGGACCGTGCTTGGGGGATCCGTGGGCACCTCGTGAGCTCTTTTGCTCTCCGAGTCGAAGGCCGTTATCTTTGCGATTCCGTCAAAACTTGTGATCAGGGTACCTTCTGAGTCCTGGACCTCTCCTTTTACGTTTATCAAGCTCAGGGCGGAGAGGGTGTCTGGAGTCACCTCGGTCAGCTCCACCTTAAGGCCAGGCGCTCCCAGCTTCATGGCCGGATCACCGAACAGCACGTACTTGCGATCGTTTCCGTCGAGCCCTCTCAAAACCTTGGCGACAAAGAGCGCCTCGCCTATGGAGAGGAAATTCCCCTTCAGGAGGAGATCATAGACTTTGAAATTCAACTCGGCGTTCGGTTCCGGCCACACGTTCCAGGTAGCGGAGATGGTGGCAACAGCTCCTCTATCTTCGGCCCTCACGAACTCCTCTGCCATCCCTTCTCTTGCGGGACTGAAGAAGAGTCCAATACTGCAGGAGGCCGTGTAAACCAAGGGAAGTTTTCGCTTATTGGTAAGGCGTGGAATGTCCTGACTGCGCTTGAATACCCGTTCATGCGCCCACACGTCTTGATTGCCGTGCCCGATGAAGTTGACGATAAGGGTACCGG
>JBAUFO010000142.1:0-20770 GCA_049679185.1 Candidatus Zixiibacteriota bacterium | reverse complement strand
GAGAAGAACTACCGGGCGGAAAAGGCCAAAAGAAGACGCGGGATCGGGAAAGCACCTGGACTGGTGAAGCCGGTTAGACGTGTGGAGAAAGGAAGGTTGGCAAAAGCTGAACCCCAGCGTCTGAAAGCGGCCAAGGAACTCAGAAAAGAATTGCCAAGCGAGCGACGGGAATTAAAGAACCGTGTCGATACCCCGCGCCGGTCCAAGGCGGAATTGAAAACCGGAGCCAAAAAGATCGAGGCCAAAAGCATCCGCAAGCCGACACCCTCCAAGAGAAGCTTGACCGTAACTGAAAGTAAGAAAAAGGCCAAGCGTATCAAAACCGAGTTGAAGGCGCCAAAAAAGGCCAGGCGGATCAAGCCGGAGGTGAAGGCGCCGAAAGAGGCCAAGCGGATCAAACCGGAGGTGAAAGCGCCGAAGAAGATCAAAAAGGAGGCAAAATCTGTTCGCTCGGAAAAGGCGTCCAATGCACCTCAGAAGATTACCAAGAGCGGAAGCTCAAAGCCGAAAAGCAGCACGGCAAGAGTAACCAGCAGTGGAAAGACGGCAAAACCAGCCAGTGGCAGCAAGGCACCTAGCGCAAAGACGAGCGGCAAATCGAAAACGAGGAGAAGATAGTCAGCAGCCTTAGCCGCCAGGAAGACGGGATGGGTGGGGATCACATGGCTGAAGGCAGGGGGCTGGTTTTTCACCGGCCTGGTGAGCCGAACAGCCGGTTGCGGAAGACAAATCATTGACATCTGGCGGAGTTGGACCATATTAGAACCGGGTATTCCATATCTTGTTATATAGCAATTGAGATTATTGGGTAACTTAGGATATCGCATCACAAACACCATTGAGAAGAGGTGAGAGAGATGAAGAAGACCTTTATCGTTTTTGTGAGCATGGTGATTATGGCAGCCTTTGTTTCCTCGGCTTCAGCCGTCGATCGGGCACCCAAGAAGAGCGGTTCGAACAGTACGAAAGAGACCACCGAGATCAAGGAGATGACCAAGGACGAGGCGAAACGAAAGTCCAGAAAGAGCACTTTCTCTGAGAAGACTGCAGGTACGGCTCAAAGCCAGAAAACGACTGAGCCCAAGAAGACCGAGAAGAAGAAAGGCTTGCCCGAGGCCAAAAAGAGCAAGGAAAAATACGACTATTTCATAGACCGGAACAACAACGGCATCGATGATCGTCTGGAGAAAGAGGCAAAAGCAAAAAAGGCAAGCAAGCCAGAGCCCGCCAAGAAACCCGAGGCCGCCAGGAAGCGTACCCCCACCCCTTCAGACAATGCCCCGGCGAAAATCAACCCTGTCCCCAAGCCGGCCAAGAAAGTGAAAGAGGAGAAGGTAAGCCCCAAAAGGAAAGCGCCGGGCATCAAGGACGGGGAGACAAAGAAGGAACGCAGGACCAGGTAGATCATTGACTATCAAGCCCAGCCTGCGGCTCGCAGGCGGGCTGAGGACAAAGCCAGAGGCCAGTACCTGACCCGAGTTGGGTGCTGGCTTTCTCTTTGCCGAAAAGCGCTAATCCTACCGGTTATTTCTTTCGCAACCCATAATCGACAAATCTCTTAGAGGAGAGTTAAGAAGCATAAGCTTTCTCCCGATTAGTATCTATAGGCAAAGATATGTGCGTTTGGGCAGGCAGCTGGTTGTCCCTTAATTATCGGGTTGTCTATGAGCGTGGACGTCAAGACCAAGGATGCCGGATTAACCGGGAATCTGCAGACGGTTCCCTTATCCGATCTACTTCAGTTGATCACCACATCGGCCAAGACCGGGATGCTCTCCATCTGCAGGAGCGAGCAAAAAAGGGAGATATATTTCAGGAAGGGCGCCGTCATATTTGCCTCCTCTTCGGGAAGTGAGGAACAGCTCCTGGGGAATCTGGTCCTAAGTCGAAAGAAAATCTCCAAGGCTGACTTAGAAAGGGCTTTGAGCATTCAGAAGCTCACCGGCAAGAAACTGGGTACGGTCCTCTTGGAGATGACCAAGCTGACCAAGGAAGAGCTCTTGAGTTTTCTGCGAATTCAGGTGGAGGAGATAGTCTACAACCTGTTCGGATGGAATTCCGGCGAGTTCGTCTTCTATGACGGGAAACCGCCACCCGCAGGACAGGTGACGGCCGAGTTGAATACCATGAACCTGATCATGGAAGGAAGCAGAAGGATCGACGAGTGGATCAAGATCCGCGAAGTCCTTCCGCCCGAGGAAACGATACTTGAGATTGTGACTGATTCCACGACGAAATCCGGCTCGGTAGAACTGATGGTAGATGATCTGCGGCTATTTCCGTTGATCGATGGCGACAGAAGCATCTCGGAACTCCTGCAGGCAAGCACGGCAGGGGAGTTTTTCACCCGCAAGGCCCTGGCTAATTTCATCAGTCTGGGTCTGGTCAGGGCAGGAAACAGGAAGACGGCGGTCCGCCCCAAGATGAGTGACGAGAAAGCCCTTTCCAGCGTGATGGTCAGCCTATATTACCGATCCTATCGGGCCGTCGAGGAGATGGCCTCTCGAAAGCTGGGCGAAGGCGCCAGGAAGATATTAAAGAGATGTTTCGACCTTCAGAAATCCCTCCATCCCGTCTTGAGCAATCTAGAAAGTCCGGAGAATTTCCTGGATTTCAGCTATCTGCAAGCCTCCTCGGACAGAATAACGGAACCGGTTCGATTTCACCAGCTGCTGGACGCACTAAACGGTCTGCTGGCGGAATTCCTGAAGGCGATCTCAAGAAACTTAGGAAGCAGCTTGACTCGACGGGTCATCTCGCAGATCAAGAGGGAGACAGCCCAGGTTGTGGCTCAAGAGAGACGGGTTGTGAAGGAGTACGGATTGGAGGAGGAACTGTTAAGAACCCTAAAGAGAGGTCAACGATGATTATAGAAAAGCGTAACAGATCTTCAAAGATGAATACCAGCAAGAAGCTGGGCTCGCTCGCCTGGTTCTGGCTTACCTTGTTCGTGGTGCGGACCGCCTGCGCTCATGGTGGCTCTGAGACTCTGCGAGCCGGAATCAGTGGTTCCGGTACCTCCACGACCATTCCGGCAGCATTCGACGTTCTGCTCCTGGCGGGGATATTCGCCTGCTTTCTCATTTCGATGAGGGTTAAGTCTTTCTTAAGGGACGGAGAGCTCTCCTCCGGCTGGACGCTTTTTTCGCTCTCTTTCGTTTTGCTTTTCGCGGCTCAGCTTCTGAATTTGTTTCTGACCCTGGATCTGGTAAGTATCTACCCCAGCGTAATTGCCTCTCTCCGGGTCCTGTTCATCGTCTTTCTGGCTTCCGGCATCTACATGATGAAAAAAGTCTTAAGCTGACCTTCGCAGCTTTTTGTTTCTAATCTCCCTTCGATTTTTGAGATTTGCTTCAAGTCCCGAAAACGAGACCACTTAGCGCCTCTTTTTCTTACTCCGAGAGTTAAGTAATGGAATTTGGCTGTCGATAAATTTAGTAGTCAGAACTCCAGGGATTTCCTATTTGTACCGAGGGGACCGGTTCTGACGATTATTTTTGCGCCGCGGGCGGGTTTTGGTATCGATCCAACTCCCGGGCGGAGTGCAGTTCTAGCCGAGAGGATCCATGCAAAACAGTGCACAACTGGAAGATAGAATCTTCAAGTGTGACCAGATACTTTCTCGCAATCCGGATTCCCTGGTCTTTGCGGCACTGTCAGATGCTTACTGCAAGAAGGGAGATCTGGCAAAGGCCTTTCACATCTGCAGTCGGGGGCTGAAGCTTCATCCCCATTACGGTCCCGGCCATCTGGTTATGGCCAGAATCAACATGGAGAGAGGAATGTACTCCGAAGCCGAAAGGGAACTTGCCCTGGCGGTGGAGTCGGACGGAAAGACCAGGGGCACCGAGTTGCTCTTGGCTCAGATTCTCATAAGGAAGGAACAAACCAGGGAGGCGGGAAAGATACTGGAGAGGCTCAAGATCACCGATCCGGAAAACCCGGTGATGGCCGAGCTTCGGGAGGCCAAGAAGCGGAAGGCAGAGCCGGACAGGCCAGAGTTCGACGTGATGACTGCGCAGGAACGCTGGCGTATAGAGAAGGTGGTGGATCTGAAGGACAGCGTAAGTTATCTGAAATCCCTCCCCGGAGTTTCGGGAGCGTTGATGGTAGGGGAGAATGGACTGGTGGTGGAGAGCAAGCTAACCCCCTTCTTGAAGGAGGAGTTGGTTGGGGCCGTGGCCACCAGCATCACCGGACGGGTAAAGGAGGGGATGAGTGGGATAGGGTTCGGAGATTACGAGCAGGTATTGATCGAAGCCGGAAATCTTGGTTTGTGGATAATCAGATTCGAAGATCGGGCATGCGTCCTGTGTTGCACCCCGGACGCCGCTCTGGGGGCATTGAAAGTGAGGGTGGGTGAGCTGTTGGAGCACCTATCCATAACTGTTCGGTAAAAAGGGGGTAAGGTGCCTGTTGACTACAGACGAGAGATGAGGGGGGGGCTTCTGATATCGCTCCTCGTCATGGTACTTCCTCTGGTGTTATTTCCCAAGACCTTAGGGCTGAAGTTCACCTCTTCTGTCTCTTTGCTTTTTGCTTTGGAACTGGGCTGGTACACGCTGGTCCTGTTCGTCATCTTCTCCAAGGCTGCTGCGCCCAGGGTGTTCCTGTTTGCCCTGTTGACCTTGGGTTATCGAATCGGCCTGGGAATAGGATTCGGCATTCTCCTTCTGGTCATGTTCTCACTGGCATTATCCTCCTCCGTCAAGATGGGCATTTACCAGTATCTACCGGCTTTTCTTCTTCAAGCGCTGGTCTCTCCTTTTGTATTGAAACCGTTCTATCGGTTTCTGATCGAGAAAACGCAGAAGGCGACAGTGGCCGAGCCAAGCGCAACCATGTCTGCCGGTCGGCTTGCTGAGCGCGTTCCCCCTGAGACATCCTTAGAATCGAACCAAAGGCCGGAGGAGACAGGATCAATTCCGAAAGAAAAGGAGACGAAAGTGGCAGCAGAGGAGAAACTGGAGAACTTCCTGCACTACTTGAGAGAGTATGCGGGAGTAAAGGCCGCCGTTCTGGTGGATCATGAGGGCTTGGTGGTAGCTGAAGATTCCTCACCCGACCTGGATCCGGAAACGGTTGCTACTTACGCAAAGCACATCAAGGAGACAAACGATCAAATACTTGACAAGATGGGAGAAAAGAGCTCAGAGCGAATCGGGATATATACCGCGGATGCGTGGATATGTTTAAACCAGATTGAAGATTTCACCCTGGCAGTGGTGTCTGATCGCCGAACCGACGAATTGTTGTCGGTCCGAATACAGCAGTCCACTGGAATGATAAAGAGATACTTCTGTCAGAGGTATCAGGATCATGGGCTTAAAGCTGTGGAGGCTTGACATGTACAAGATACTGGAGGAGTTGAACAAGACCGCCGGGATCAACGGGAGCATGATAGTGGGTCAGGACGGCATCGTGATAGCCGCCGATCTGAATTCCCAGCTTCAGGACGAGGCGGTGGGAGCCCTGGCGGCTTCCATCCTGGACACGGTCAAGAAGTCGATGGGGCGGCTCTCCAACGAGAACTTAAGACAGATTACCGTGGAGGCCAGTAAGGGCAAGCTTTTCTTAAACGACGTGGGACTGGGCATTCTGGCGGTCACCACCGATCCACAGGTGAACGTGGGCATGGTTCGGCTGGAGATCAAGAACGCGGCGGAAAGGATAAAACTGGCCCAGAAATCCGTCCAGAAGGATTAGAGCTCTTAGCTGGAGAGAGAAGATGGCATCCATAAACTACGCCTTCAAGGAGATCTCGTGCAAGATCGTCTTCTACGGTCCCGGACTCTCTGGAAAAACCACCAACCTGCAGTACGTTCATCTGAAGATTCCGTCTCAAAGCCGAGGGGAATTGATCTCGCTGGCCACTGATCAGGACAGGACCTTGTATTTTGATTTTCTTCCACTGGACATCGGCAAGATACACGGGTTCTCCACGAAATTCCAGCTTTACACCGTTCCCGGGCAAGTCTACTACAACGCCACTCGAAAGTTGGTCTTAAGGGGAGTGGACGGTTTAGTCTTCGTGGCAGATTCGCAGAAGTCCAAGATGGACGAGAACGTCGAAAGCCTGCAGAACCTGGTGGACAATTTGAGAGAGTATGAATACAGCATGGAGAGGATTCCCCTGGTCTTCCAATACAACAAAAGAGATCTTTCTCTCCTCAACTCGGTGGAGGAGCTTCAGCGGGCGCTCAATCCCAAGGGCTATCCTCACTTCGAGTCCGTGGCCACCAAAGGGGTGGGCGTTTTCGACACTCTGAAGTGCATCAGCAAGTTGGTCTTGGATCAGGCCAAGCGCAAAGAGCTTTTCGCGGACAGAAAGATGGAGGTAAAGAAGGCCGAAAGAGTCTACGCCGAGCCGGCGCGCTCATCGGCCACCGCGCGCGAGCAAGCCACGGCTGTGGCGCCCACGCCTTCCGCTGATACTCCCGCCCAACAACCGGGAGTCACCGTCGCCCAGAAGGAACCGGAGCCGATGGCGGATACGACGCCCACACCCAAGGAAATGCCGCAAGAAAGCAAAGCTAAAATTGGGCTCAAGGTGGAGGAGGTTCCACAGAAAGAAAGTACCCCAATCGTTCAGCCCCCCACGCAGGAATCTCCCACCGTTATAAGTTGGTCAGCCGGCAAGTCTGGCAAGCGGGCTAAAGGTAGAGGATTCTTCCTATGGCGCCTGCTCAATAAACTTCTCAATAGATAGAGTGGAGGTGCGAAATTGAAACAGGAGGACCTGGTAATCTATGAAGAGCAGATCGAAAAGATAGAGGGAGCTCTTAAGAGACTGATCAAGGATGCACAAGCCAAGTGTGTTCTCCTGGTGGATAAAGACGGTCATCTGATCACCCGACAGGGTTTCACCCAGTCCCTGGACACCACCGCCTTAGCGGCACTGTTAGCCGGAAGCTTTGCCTCCACCCGAGAGATCGCCCGACTGGTGGGAGAGCCAGAGTTCTCGGTTCTCTTCCACCAGGGCAAGAAGGATCATATTCACATCACTCTGGTGGGAGAGAGAACCATTCTTGCGGTTATCTTTGACGATCGAACCACCATCGGAATGGTTAGGCTTTATGCTAAGGAGGCCTCCGAGGATCTGGAGCGGATATTGTCCTTCGCCCATGGTGAAAAGCCAATCGCTAAACCGGAGAGCGAAACTGACCGGAGCTCGGAATTCTCCACCTCTATGGAGAGCAGGCTGGATGACATCTTTTCCGAAGAGTCTTGAAGGCGAATGGCCTCAGACGACGCCGGTTCAAAACCCGCTGAGGACTTAGGTGGGGCCGATCGCAAAATCCTTAAGATACAGCCCAAAGAGAAGTCGTAAGGAGAAACCGCGCCGGATCGTCCGTCAAGCTTCCAGCGGACTTCTAACTTATCAGGTAAAGTCATGTCACGCGAACTAGGGGAAATGCTGGTCAAGGCCGGCAAGATATCGCAGGACCAACTTGCTCAGGCCTTGGATCTGCAGAGAGAGACCAAGGAGAAGCTGGGGGAAGTACTCATCAGGATGGGTGCCGTCTCCGACGAGGAGGAACTCTCCACCTTCGTGGGCAGACAACTGAACATCGGCGGGCTGAGGCTGGCTGACATCGAGCTGAACCCGGAAGTGGTGAAGATGATTCCCCCGGACATTGCCAGGAAATTCAACGTCATCGCCATCAGCAAGCTGGGCAAGACCCTGATCGTGGCCATCTCTGATCCCAACAATATCTACGTTCTGGATGCCATAAAGTTCATCACCGGGTGCTCGGTTCAGCCGGTCATCAGTCCGGAGAAGGCCATTCAGAAGGCCATCGACACCTATTATCAGGATACCGCGGGAATCGACCAGATACTGAAAGGACTGAAAGAAGAGGGCCTGGAGGTGATCGAGGAAAGCCAGGATGTGCCCACCGAGCAGGACCTGATGTCGCAGGTGCAGGATAAGCCTTTGGTCAAGCTGGTCGATTCTATCATCGCCGACGCCATCCGGAGAGGATGCTCCGACATTCATATCGAGAGCTATGAAAGAAGAATCAGGGTGAGATACAGACTGGACGGAAATCTGATGGAGATGTCTCCAATGCCTTTCAAATATCGCGCCGCCATCATCTCCAGGGTGAAGATCATGGCCGATCTTGACATCTCCGAGAGGCGATTGCCCCAGGATGGCAGGATCAAGGTTAAATTCGGCGACCGGGCGGTGGATCTGAGAGTATCGATTCTCCCCACCATATTTGGGGAGAAGGTGGTGATGCGCATCCTGGATCCGCAAAGCGTTAACGTCAATCTGACCAAACTGGGTTTCTCGGAGAGTTCCTTAAACGAATTCGACCAAGCCATTCATCTCCCTTACGGCATGATCCTGGTGACCGGACCCACGGGAAGCGGAAAGACCACCACCTTGTACTCCGCCCTCAAACAGATCAATACCCCCAACATCAATATCATGACCGCCGAGGATCCGGTGGAATTCAACTTTGAGGGTATAAACCAGGTGGCGGTGAAAAGTGACGTCGGGTTGACCTTTGCTGCCTCATTGAGGTCTTTCCTACGACAGGACCCGGACGTGATCATGGTGGGAGAGATCAGGGACGGCGAGACCGCCGAGATCGCCATTAGAGCCGCATTGACCGGACATCTGGTCTTCTCCACGCTGCATACCAACGATGCCCCCAGTACGATTGACCGATTGGTTGATATGGACATTCCGGGGTATCTAGTGGCCTCCTGTGTCCGGCTGATCATGGCCCAAAGAATGGTGCGCAAGATATGTCCCAGTTGCAAGGAGGAGGCACACATACCCACGGAAACATTAGAGACTTTGGGGCTTTCGGCTGCTGAGATCAAGAACCTCAAGGTGTACCAAGGAAAGGGCTGCGCAGGATGCAATAGCACCGGCTATTCGGGGAGGACCGGTATCTTTGAGGTGATGCCCATAAGTTCTGAGATGGAGAGATTGATCCTCACCAAAGCCTCCAGCGCAGAGATAAGACAGCATGCGATAAGCGAAGGTATGCTCACCCTAAGAATCGCGGGCCTGGAGAAACTGAAGAAAGGCATTACCACGGTGGAAGAGGTTTTAGCGGTGACTGCCTGAACGTACCGGGAGCAAGGGCAGCAGGCTTGTGTTTAAGAATCGACCTGTCGGGTCGATAATATATAGGAAGTCCTTTTATCTTTTGGTCTAAGATAATAACAGGAGCGAGCATTATGGTCACCCTACGGGAACTTCTGGAACTGATGGCCAAGAGAGACGCCTCCGACCTTCATCTCACCGTCGGTTCTCCGCCCCAGCTCAGGATAGACGGGAAACTGGTCAAGACTGGTTTCGATATCTTGAACCCAGAGAACACCAAAAAGCTGGCCTACAGCATAATGAGCGAAAAGCAGAGACAGACATTTGAGGAGAGCAGCGAACTGGATCTTTCCTTCGGAATAGAGAATTTGAGCAGGTTCAGGTGCAACGTCTTTATGCAGAGAGGAAACGTGGCGGTGGCTTTAAGGCAGATTCCTTTCAGCATCCCCAGTTTCGAGGAACTGGGGATACCCAAGGTGGTGGCTGAATTGGCCGATCTGCCCCGGGGACTGGTGCTGGTGACCGGACCCACCGGAAGCGGGAAGTCCACCAGCTTAGCCGCCCTGATCAACAAGATAAACTTAGAGAGGCACTGTCACATCCTCACCGTCGAGGACCCCATCGAGTATCTTCATCGGCACAACAGCTCGTTGATCAACCAGAGGGAGGTCTATTCGGACACCCATTCCTTTGCCAGCGCTCTTAAATACGCCCTGAGAGAGGACCCAGACGTGGTATTGGTGGGGGAGATGAGGGATCTAGAGACCATGCAGGCTACCCTGAACATCTCCGAGACCGGACACTTGGCCTTTGCCACCCTGCACACCAATTCCTGTGCCGAGTCGATTAACAGGATCATCGACGTCTTTCCCACCAGTCAGCAGGAGCAGGTTCGGGTGACCGTTTCCTTCGTCCTGCAGGCGGTGGTTAGTCAGCAGCTTATTCCCAAGATTGGGGGAGGAAGGGTGCTGGCTTTGGAGATCATGATATGCACCCCGGCCATCAGAGCCTTAGTCCGGGATGACAAGATCCATCAGATTTACAGTCTGATGCAAGCGGGACAGAAGTATGGCATGAAGACCATGAACCAGTCCTTAGGAGAGCTTTATCTGAAGCACAAGATCACCCTGGGTGACGCCATGGCAAGAAGTTCCAATATGCAGGAGTTGAATGAACTGTTGGCCAGAAAATCCGAGGTGGGGCGGCAGACGCACGCAGTCGGAAGATAGCTTCTTAGACGTCAAATTGAGGAGAACGAGAACCGTTGGAGGGAGCATAAGATTCTGATTTCGAAGATCCCGGCTTTCGGCGGAGGGTATCTGAGAGAAGGAGGTCAAATTGCCAGTTTTCACCTATAAGGGAAGAACGTTAGGGGGAACTCAAGTTGCCGGCGAATTGAAGGCAAAGAGCCGGGCGGAGCTGGAGAGGGTACTGAGGAGCAGGAAGGTCTTAGTCTCTCAGGTCTCCACCAAGTCCTCCCAGATCAGCATAAGGATCGGCAGGGGAATAAAGAAGGTACATATCTCCCGGTTTACCCGTCAGTTCGCCACCATGATAGGAGCCGGGCTTCCCATGGTTCAGTGCCTGGAGATATTGTCTCAGCAGATGGAATCGGCAGAGCTGAGGAGGGTGATCGGTGAGGTGAAGGAAAGCGTGCAGGCAGGGACCACTCTGTCGGAAGCCTTGTCCCGGCACAAAAAGGTCTTCGACAATCTGTTCGTCAATATGGTGGATGCAGGGGAGATAGGAGGGGCTCTGGACGTTATCCTGGCAAGACTGGCCACCTACAGGGAAAAGGCGGATGCGCTGGCACGGAAGGTAAAAGGAGCTATGATTTACCCGGCAGTGGTGATGACGGTGGCCATCGGCGTCACTTTCATCATGCTGACTTACATAGTCCCGGTCTTCGCCAAGATGTTCTCCGGCCTGGGGGCAGAATTACCCGGACCCACCCGTTTCATCCTCTCGCTGAGCGCGTTTCTCCGGGGCAACATATTGATCGGATTAGTCCTGTTGATTCTTTTGATCGTCGCTTACAAGATTTATTCCAAGACGGATCAAGGGAGGCTCAACATCGACAAGGTGAAGCTGAGGATCCCGCTCATCGGAGATCTGATTCGGAAAAGCTCAATCGCAAGATTCTCACGTACCCTGGCGACCTTAATCTCGTCCGGCGTTCCCATTCTTGACGCTCTGGATATCACGGCTCGGGCGTCGGGCAACAGGGTGGTACATGACGCCATAAAGAAATCGGTTCTCTCCATCGCAGAAGGAGAGACCATAACTCAGCCGTTGAAACAGTGCGGGGTTTTCCCCCCAATGGTCACTCAGATGATCTCGGTGGGAGAGAAAACCGGCGGTTTGGACGATATGCTCTCCAAGATCGCGGATTTCTACGATGAGGAGGTAGACGCCGCGGTAGCCGCTTTGACCTCCGTCATCGAGCCGGTGATCATAGTCTTCATGGGAGTCGTGATCGGGGGAATCCTGATAGCCATGTACCTCCCCATGTTCGAGATCATCGGACAGATAAAGTAAACGGCAGCCCGTGGAGTTCGACCGAACGCTGAAAAGAATCACAAACACCTTTATTACACCACTGCTCTTTTTGGCAGTGGTGTAAATGTTTGAGCATCTCGTGCGTTTCAGACCGCTGAGGCGGCCGGGTGTGTACTCAGTGACTACGGGGCTGATCGGAGTTTAGAACGGAGTTGACGGAGATATTTCTCTGGAGGAGAGGATGGCACAGACGGAAAAGCGTCTGCAGAAGAGGCGAAACGATGCTTTCTGATCGTGCCCAGCCGTTTCCCCGGACCGACACCTTACGGAAAAATCCTATTAGAGTTGATTCATATGAATACGAACAGGTCAGAGTCCTCTTTCTCCAAAATCCCTTGGCTTCTTCTGTCCCGTCTCTCCATATTCTTTTTACTGCTGATCATCGTTGTTCTCTTCCTCCGCGCACCTGGTTCTCTGGTGCTTTCCTTTACGATATACTCGGTTGTCACTTTAGCTCTTCTCCTGCTCATCGCCTTTGACATGAGGAAAACTCATCGCGTGCTATTTAGCGCCGCGATGGTTTTGCAGCTGGTTCTGGAGATCGTAGTCGAGACAGGGGTGGTCTATCGAACCGGTGGAATCAACAGCACCTATGCCGTCCTTTTCGTCTTGAGCATACTCTCCGCAAGCATAGTCTACCAGCTGATCGGAAGCACGGTTGTGGCCGGTTTAACCAGCTTAGCCTACGCTTCCATTCTCTGGTTTGAGAACGGACTGGAACTTTCCTTCGAAAGTTTGTTTCTGGTTGGCGATGCGGCGTTTTACAAGGTTTTCCTTTATTTGTGCACCTTCTTCCTGGTGGCTTTCATAAGCGGATACTTAGCCCAAAAGCTGAAAGTCAAAGGAGAAGAGCTCTGGAGCGCATCCCTGGAATTGGACCAGGTCAAGGCCGACACGGATGAGATCCTGATACATCTAAAAAGCGGTCTGATAACCATCGATGCTGCGGGAAGAATCGTCTACTTTAACCGGGCAGCGGAGGAGATACTGGGATATTCCGAAGCCGATGTGAAGGGAAGAAACTGCCGGGACGCATTCAGACAAAGGATGCCTCAACTGGCGGAGAGAATAACCCGTGCGGTAAAGTTCAATCAGGAGAATTCAAGAGGCCTCCTTTATATCGAGGATAAGAACAAAAGGAAGATCCCCATCGGGATAAGCACCTCCATTTTGGGGGATAGGGAGAAGGGCGTGAGGGGCGTGATTGCCATCTTTCAGGACATCTCCGAGGCGATGAGGTTGGAGGAAAAGATGAGAACGGCCGACAGGTTGGCGGCGGTGGGCGAACTCTCCGCGGGGATCGCTCACGAGATACGAAATCCGTTGGCCTCAATCTCGGGTTCGGTCGAGGTCCTGGGCGAGGAGCTTTCCTTAACCGAGGAGAACCGAAAGCTGTTGGATCTGATCGTCAAGGAGACCGGAAGGCTGAATCGCATTGTGACCGATTTTCTAAACTATGCCCGTGTCGGGCCCTCCTTGTTGAGCAAGGTGGAGTTAGCCCGGCTTATTGACGACGTTATAGAGATTGCCAGGAAACACCCTTCCTTCGAAGAGAATATCTCCATCAGAAAGCTGTTCTCCTCGAGGGCGGAATACGTCTTGGGCGAGGAGAATCAGATTAAGCAGATACTTTTGAATCTCTTAGTGAACGCCATGGAATCCATGGAGGGAAGGTGGGGAGAGATTTTGATAACCGATAGGACCTTAGATCAACTAAATCAGTTTTATTTCAAGGGCGAGGAGCCGCTGGAGTCTGAATGGGTGCCCGTCGCCATCGTGGATCAGGGGAAGGGAATGAGCGAGGAACAGAAGGAGAAGATATTCTCTCCATTCTATTCCGCCAAGAAGAATGGCACCGGCCTGGGACTGGCTATCGTACAGAGACTGGTAAACAATTTAGGGGGAAGGATAGAGTTTCGGAGCGAGAAAGGGAAGGGCTCCGCGTTTGTGGTCTATCTGCAGAGATATGTAAAACGAAAGGTCAAGTTATCCGAGACGGTTCACGCCACGAACTTGGCAAACCTCGATGTTTCTGGTTCCGGAGCTCAACAGACACAGGTTTGAAGGTCATTGAAAATCCCGATAAGGCCTGCAGACGAAAAGAGCTCACGAAGGCGATTCGACCTAGTAGCAGTTGCGGTCTCTGTTGGGCCCCGAGTCAGGAAAACGGACGGATTCTCAGTCGCTCCTTTTGGGAACGGCTGTTCTTTTGCTTGGGAAAACGCGGAAACCAATTGTGATGGTGAGGTGAACGTTGTGGATGTTGTCTGCCTGATCAACTACCTCTTTAGAGGGGGCAACCTGCCTTGCTGATTCTGTAGTTGCTCGATTCCCGGACGCCCCGACGCCTTACAGGCCTGTAGGGGGCCCGTCTGGGGGACCGTCTGCTCATCGAGTGGGAAAAAGCGCCCAATGAAACTCCTTCACAAGCAGCCAGATTCTGCTTGACACGATCCCGCGGGATCGGTATATTGAACGTAGGAATTCACCGAAAAGTAATAGTGCCACTGGCTGACTTCAGCAGAGGGCGCGCCGTGCTAATGGAGATAAAACGACATTGGCTGATTGACAAGGCCGCTGGCGAACGAAACGTTTGAAGGAGAACCCTGTTCATCGGTGGGTACGAAATGAGAAAATCGATAAGAACCTGTCTTCCTGCGCTGTTGGCTATCCTGTGCTTGGCGTCGTGGTCTGCAGCCCAGTGGGAAGGGGCCCGGATGGAAAGGCTCACGGTTAATACCTGGTGTAGCTGGCTGGGGAAAGAATCGCTGGGAATTGATTGGTGCGATAAACTATATTTGTGCTACCATGAAAGCAAAATCCTCTTTACGTCCAAGCCTAAACACGGCGTCTGGAGTTCCCCGGAGGAGTTGAGTTTTGGGGATGAGAAGAGCTACTCTTACGCCATGGCTGTTAATCCTGGCACCGGCGCAGCTCACGTAGCTCTCATCCGCTATTTCCACTCGACGCAACTAGATTTAGGAGAGTTGTACTGCGGGAGCAAGGATGGGGGCGCCTGGGAATTCACCAGGATCGACTCTTCCGGTTATGGTGGTTACCGCCAGAGATCGCCTTCTATGGCTTTAGATTCATTGGGCAACGTTCATCTGCTATGGATGGCCACCTACTACGATACGTTGCTGAACGACTATTTCAGCCAGATCGTCTATTCCACAAATGCCAGCGGCTATTGGCTGGACCAGGTGGTATTCTTCTCCGGAGGAAGGTTCGGAGGTGTCAATCCCTGGATTAAGGTAGAAAGAGACGGTGTCGCCCATGTCATGTGGGGCGTTGGAAATGTCTATCATCTGAGCAATGATGCGCTGTCAGGCACTACGTGGACAGCGGATACGCTAAGTCAGTTGCCCACGACATACTGGTACTTCATGGACTTCAAGGTGGATCAGAGTGATAACATACACATGGTAATAGAGGGACAGAACTACTGGGGCGGTCCTCGCTACCTCTATTACTACTTCCGGCCTGCGAACAGCAGTGACTGGGGAAACCCTGAGTTGGTTTCGGACAGGGGATGCGGAGCTGTAATTGCCTTTGGTCCCCAGGGTGACGTGCACCTTGTCTGGAGCGAGTCAAATGGTTGGGTGTGCGGATGGTCTGTGTGTTACTCACACAGAGACGAACAAGGGTGGTCCTCGTATGAGATCGTGGGGGAGAATTTCGACTATCAGTTCGAGATTGAACCGATATTGTCTTTCATGGTTGATTCCGACCAGAATGGACATTTGGCATTCGCCGCAAGCGAAGGACCAATCATTGTCTCGGATTCAGTTGAGATTTTCCACTATGCCCCGCGCGACCCTTATGATATAGGCCACGTAGTCTTCTTACTGAACTACCTTTACAAAGGAGGCCCAGCTCCACGGTGTTTGAGTGACTACGATCTTGATTGCGACGAAGAGTTAAGCTTGGCTGACGTAATCATCTTGATCAACTACCTCTTTAGAGGGGGCAACCTGCCTTGCTGATTCCGTTGCTGCTCGGTTCCCGGACGGGAGGCCATACGGCCCCGCCTGGGCGTCTGCTCATCGAGCGAGAAAAGACGCCCAATGAATTGAGCAACTACGTCCTACCGAAAGAAAAACGGGTGGAGCTGCGGTTCGACTTCGCTCACCGCCCTGAGGAATTCGAAGGGAAGCTCCGCCCCTACATTCTACATTTTCCTCTGGTTTTGAACGCATCGTCTATTCTTGTTGGCCTATTCTGAGAACCTCGTACAAGCGGCGTCTGTTTCTTGCCCGTTCCAGGGCCGCAAAGGCGCGCGTGATGTCGATTGCCGGATCCCTTGACTTCACCCTCTGCTCGGCCCGCTCCAAAGCTCTCTTGGCCCTCTCGTAATCTATATCGTCCAGGAACTCCACGGAGTGGGCCAAAACGGTCACGTGGTTCTTGAAGACCTCCATGAAGCCGCCGCTTGTAGCGAGAATCAGCTCCCGCTCCTTGTCATCCTTTACCGTCAGTTTCCCCGGAACCAGCGCGGTGATAAGAGGAGCATGATCGGTTAGGACCCCCAAGTATCCCTCAGATCCGGGAGCGACAAGGGAGAGGACCTCGTGTTCGTAAAATATCTTCTCAGGAGTTACTATGGTCAACAGATACATATTAGCTCAGGAACTTCGCCCGCCGCGGCGGGCGGCTACCGGTTTTTGGCGCGGGATAAATTCCCGCACTATGGGTTGCAGGTTTTGTTATGTCTTCTTCAACTCCTCTGCTTTCTCGTAGACCTCCTCGATTCCGCCCAGCATGTAGAAGGCCTGCTCCGGGATATCGTCCATCTCTCCGGCCAAGATCTTCTTGAAGCCCTTGATGGTATCTTCAAGCTTCACATACCTGCCGTGCGTGCCGGTGAAAGCCTCCGCCACGAAGAAGGGCTGGGATAGGAATTTTTGTATCCGGCGCGCCCGTCCCACTAATATCTTATCTTCATCTGCCAGCTCGTCCATGCCCAGAATCGCGATGATATCCTGAAGGTCTTTGTATCTCTGCAAAATCATCTGGACCTCTCTGGCGGTCTGATAGTGCTCTTCGCCAATTATGCGAGGGTCCAGCACTCGGGAGGTGGAGGCCAGGGGGTCAACTGCAGGATAGATGCCCAACTCGACGATCTGACGGGACAGAACCGTGGTGGCATCCAGATGAGAAAAGGTGGTTGCCGGGGCCGGATCTGTCAGATCGTCTGCCGGAACGAAGATGGCCTGTACAGACGTAATGGAACCGCCCTTGGTGGAGGTGATTCTCTCCTCCAACTCGCCCAACTCGGTGCCCAGCGTGGGCTGATAGCCCACAGCCGACGGCATTCTTCCCAAAAGCGCCGAGACCTCGGAACCGGCCTGCACGAATCTGAAGATGTTATCGATGAACAAGAGAACGTCCTGGTGCTCCTCGTCCCTGAAATACTCCGCCATGGAGAGACCGGAAAGTCCCACTCTCAAGCGGGCACCTGGTGGCTCGTTCATCTGACCGAAGACCATCACGGTTTTTGCGATCACGCCGGACTCCTTCATCTCCAACCAGAGATCGTTTCCTTCGCGGGTCCTTTCTCCCACACCGCAGAAGACCGAATAACCGCCATGCTCGGTTGCCACACCTCTTATCAACTCCATGACGATGATGGTCTTTCCCACGCCGGCGCCGCCGAAGAGCCCCACCTTCCCACCCTTGGGATAAGGCTCGAGCAGGTCTATGACCTTTATTCCGGTCTCCAGGATGGAGGTCTTCGTTTCCTGATCCTCCAGGCTGGGGGCGGGGCGGTGGATGGGGTAGGTCTTCTTGATGTTCTTGACCGGACCCAGTTCATCTATGGGTTTTCCCAAAAGATTGAAGATTCTTCCCAGGGTTCCCTCACCCACCGGAACCTGTATGGGACCACCGGTGTCGAGGGCCGGCATGCCGCGCACCAGACCGTCGGTGGAGGCTAAGGAAACGCATCGCACCAGATTATCTCCCAGATGCAGGGCCACCTCTACGGTGAGGTCGATTTCCTTCTCCTTATCTTCGATCTTGATGGCATTATAGATGTTGGGCAGCTTATCCGGATCAAACTTACAGTCGACCGTTGCCCCGATCACCTGCTTGACTTTTCCATAATTCGGACTTCCCACTTTTGCTCCTTTTCAGTTAAAACCATCTTTTCGCTCTGTTGGGGCGGGGGTTGAACCCCCGCCCCTCCTCTGCGGACAGGGGTGCACGGACGTGCCCGTCTGGGCAACCCCTGTCCGAACGTGTAGAACACTGTTCGTTCTTTTCAACCGGGACTATCCTTTCGACGCCTCCGCTCCAGTGGTGATCTCCAGCATCTCCTTGGTAATGCTGGCCTGCCTGGCCTTGTTCATAACCAGGGTGAGATGGTCGATCATATCCTCGGCATTTCTGGTTGCTCCACCCATAGCGATCATGCGTGATCCATGTTCTGAGGCGAACGACTCTGCTAAGGCCATCTGAACCCGAGTCATGCAATAGTTAGGGAGGAGGCTGGAGAAGATCTTCTGTGGATCAGGCTCAAATATGTAATCCACGAAAACCTCTCTGGACTCGTCTTCCACCTGGCTCTCAATGTTAAGGAATTTCTCTGTGGTTACCTTGTAGCTGACGAGGGAGAGGAACTTGGTATAGATGAAATATATCTCGTCCACCTCCTTAGAGAGGAAAAGGTTCACCAGGTCGTTGGTGACGTTTTTGACCAGGGTGAGGTCCAGATATCCCCCGTACCCCACATACTTGAGTCTTATTTCGCTCGCTCTCCTGGAATAATAGGAGTAGGCCTTCTTTCCTACCGGGATCAAAGTCGCCTGATCTTTACCGTGGCTGACTATGAATCTATCGGCTTCATGTATGATGTTGTTATTGTACGAGCCACAAAGTCCGCGATCCGAGGTGACCAGCACCACTCCAACCTTCTTCACCTCCCTTTTCTCGAACAGTGGGTGAGCGAGTGAGGCCGTCGCCCGGGTGAGATTGTCCAGCATGGCCTGCATCTTGGCGGCATAAGGACGGGATGAATCCAGCTTGGCTTGAGCTTTTCCCAGTTTGGCTCCCGCAACCATCTCCATAGCTTTGGTGATCTGCTGGGTTCCCTGAACGCTTTTGATTCGTCTTCTTAAATCTCGTAAGGTTGCCATCTTTAGTTTGGACCTTTCCCCCCGTCCCCCTCTCTCCCGCCTGTGGCGGGATCTCCGGCATGAAATGGAGAGGAGGAGACAGGGGGTGAGGTCTTGGAAATCTTAGGGTTTCATGCGCGAAAGCATAATGATATCAGAGAGCACACTGACTGAAGGTGTACAGACGGCTACCCCGGCTATTCCACTTTAGATGCTCTCGATTGTAATCTAGCTTTAAACTGCTCCTTGAATTTGGCTATGGCCTCGCTTAGTTTCTTCTCGGTGTTCTCATCCAGGTCCCTGCTGGTGCCGATGCTGTGTTCCACGTCCGGATACTCCTTTTCCATGAACGGGTAGAATTCCTCCTCAAATCTCTCGACCGCCTGCAGTGGCAGATCATCCAGATATCCGTGAGTGGCGACATAGATTATCATCACCTGCTTTTCCACCGGCATGGGCACATACTGGGCCTGTTTTAAAATCTCGACGGTCCTTTCGCCACGGGCAAGGTATGCTTTCGTAGTCTCTCCCAGCTCCGTACCGAACTGGGTGAATGCGGCCAGCTCCCGATACTGCGCCAGGTCAAGCCGGAGTCTCCCTGCCACCTTTCTCATGGCCTTAACCTGTGCTTTTCCTCCCACCCTGGAGACGGATATACCCACGTTGATGGCCGGTCTCACCCCTGCGTAAAATAAGTCCGTCTCAAGATAAATCTGTCCATCGGTGATGGAGATGATGTTGGTGGGGATATAAGCGGTCACGTCCCCGGCCTGAATCTCCACGATCGGTAGGGCAGTGAGCGAACCGCCGCCCAGATCGTCATTCAGCTTTGCCGCCCTCTCCAGAAGACGGGAGTGGAGGTAAAAGATGTCCCCGGGGAAAGCTTCTCTTCCGGGGGGCCGCCTCAAGAGCAGGGACATCTGGCGATAGGCCTGTGCATGCTTGGTCAAATCGTCGTAGAAGAGCACCACGTGTTTGCCATTATATAGGAATTCCTCTCCTATGGCGCAGCCGGCGTAGGGAGCAATGAACTGAAGAGGGGCCGGATCAGCAGCTGAGGCTACCACCACGGTGGTGTACTCCATGGCCTCATGGTCTTCGAGCGTCTTTATCAACTGGGCCACAGTGGAGGCTTTTTGTCCGATGGCCACATATATGCAGTAAAGGTCGGTGTCCTTCTGATTGAGTATGGTATCTACCACCAAAGCGGTCTTTCCGGTCTGTCGGTCGCCGATGATTAGCTCTCGTTGTCCCCGGCCTATGGGAATCATGGAATCGATAGCCTTAAGCCCTGTTTGAACAGGTTCACTTACCGGCCTTCTCTGAACCACATTGGGTGCGCCTCCTTCAATAGGCCGGTAGCTTTTTGCCACGATGGGGCCTTTGCCGTCCAGCGGGTGACCCAAAGCATTCACCACTCTGCCTACCATAGCGTCTCCGACCGGCACCGAGGCGATCCTTCCGGTTAGCGTGACCCGGTCCCCCTCCTTGATCTCATCATGGGGGCCTAAGATGGCAGCGCCGACGTTGTCCTCCTCCAAGTTGAGTATCACCCCGGTCACGTCGTTGGAAAACTTGATCAGCTCGCTCATCATGGCATCTTCCAGTCCCCAGATGCGGGCGATGCCGTCTCCCACCTGGAGCACCGTCCCCACACTCTCCATCTTCAATTTGGTCTCGTACTTCTCTATTTCTTTCTGAATAATCGAGCTTACCTCTTCCGGATTTAGGGGCATAGTTTGCGCTTCCTCCGCTATTTGGTATTATCTAAGACAGTTAATTTTCTCTTTTTAGTCTATGCGCAAAGACGATCCCACTTTCATATCAGTCCAGCGGTCTAATACACCTTCAGAGCCGACATTTGGTCTTTCAACTGGCTGAGTTGATGCCGAATGCTTCTGTCAATTATCTTGTCACCCAGGATGACGACGATTCCACCGATGAGGGAAGGGTCCACCTCAAGCTTCATCTCCACCTTCTTGCCGGTGTTTTTCTCCAACTCCTCCTGGATCTGGCTTGCCAGGGTCTGATC
>JBAUFO010000141.1:0-26481 GCA_049679185.1 Candidatus Zixiibacteriota bacterium | reverse complement strand
TTCACCATCGACAAAGCATTGTAATTCTAAGAAACGAAATTAGAAAGTATTTACGAATAGATGAGAAGTGGTAGTTGTAGCTCAGGATCCCCGTGCTCCTGA
Organism: Candidatus Zixiibacteriota bacterium; assembly: GCA_049679185.1. Taxonomy (GTDB): domain Bacteria; phylum Zixibacteria; class MSB-5A5; order MSB-5A5; family SM1-73; genus SM23-73-3. Next base: position 26,379 of record JBAUFO010000141.1, on the reverse strand, counting down.
CACTATTCATTTGTCGGGTGCTACGGGCACGTGGCCCACGAGCCCATACAGACTGTATAATCATTGTTAGGTCTTGACAGGTTGAAAAATGTTGAAAGTCGTCAAAGGAAGGAACGAAATAGCGAATTGTCAGCGCATGCTGGAGGATGAGCTGAAGGCTGCGTTGCCAAAAAGCGAGCGTCTCATCATTGGTCATCCCGGAGGCAGTTTCGAGAGCCTTATCTATTTCAACGATAGTCTTTGGTTTTCGACACGAAAGCTGACTCGTCGACACGCCAAAGTCCCACGATTCTGGAATGGTTTCGGTTCCGGTAAGCGGGATTCCGGATATCAGATCATAGTGGTGGAGGTGAATCCGCCGATTGAAGGCGTGACCCAAAGAGTATCGGGGATTTTCGCCAGAGACGAGCGAATCGGTAGATACTATGTTCTCCATCGAGGCCGTGTTGGTGGGGGGCGAAAGGGTATAGGAAAAGACGCGTTCAAGGCCTGGTATCGAGGTTCTTGGGTGGAGGTATATCAACCTGGCGGGGCTGTTGATGAGGCCATTCTTGTAGCCCCTTTGGGGGTTCGTGGCCTGCTAACTCCTCTTCGGGCTTTTGTAGAAGAGGTTGGCCAATTCAAAGATGAGGTCGTGTCTGGCTCGATCGGCCGCAAACCCCCTGAAGCTGCAGATGATCGAACTTTTGACCCGGAATCATTTGGCAAGCGGAAGGGAAGAAGGCGCTCCACAATAGATTACAAGTCCTATCACGGCCTGGTGGTCAATCAACTTGAAGCTTGGTTGAGAGCGCAAGGTCTTGCTCGGAACGCGAGGGTATTTAACACCAAGCCCATCGATTTGGGCGTCGTCGTAAAGAATAGGCTCGTTCACATCTTCGAGGTAAAATCAACAGCCGACTCACAATCTCTTTATACAGGGATAGGACAACTTTTTCTCCACTCCAAGGGCGATCGGGAAGTCCATAAAACACTTCTTCTCCCATATGGCGAATGTCACAGGGGTGTCATCAAGGGGCTCGGGGAACTCGGCATAAACGTAATTGAATACTCTATCCGTGGGGACAACGTGGCGTTCTGGCCCTGACAACAGCGGTGGGCCAGGGGGTCCTGCTCCTAACCTGCGACGTCGGTTCTTCAGAAGAGGCATCGGGTTTATCGGGGAACCATACAATCAATGGTTAGACGCTTGCCGGAGGAATGGGCATGATCAGTGGTGTTTTGACCCGGTGGATTGACTCTGTTCTACGTAAGCCCTTAAGACATCTGGTAGAGACTCCCAGGAGAATGCTCAAGGGTTATGTTACGCCTGGTATGACCGTTCTTGACGTTGGCTGTGGGGCCGGTGATCACAGTCTCGGCATGGCCAAGCTGGTGGGACCGAGCGGACGAGTAATCTCTGTCGACACTGACACCGAGAGCATCGCAACTCTCAAAGAACGGGCAGCCCGGGCCAAGCTTTCCGGGCAAATCCAGGCGCGGGTCTGCAAAGAGCAGGATCTTGAGATTCATGACCTCGCCGGTCAAGTTGATTTCGCGCTGGCAGTCTATGTTGTCCACCACGCAGCGGACGCCGCCGGCCTGATGAGGGACATACACGGGGCATTGAAACCGGGGGGAATGCTTCTAATTGTGGAGCCCAGACATCACGCCTCACCAGCTGAGCGCCAAGCCACCGAATCTGCGGCGCAAGAGGCGGGATTCACCATAGTCGACCATCCCAAGCTATGGCGGGATTGGGCAGTAAGGTTTGAAAGAGACTGAGCAGTGGTGGGTCAGGAGGTCCCGTGCCCCTGTTGTGTCAGGTCTTGCTCATGGCTTGCCATGAGTGTGACCTGACACACACCCAGGGGCGTTCGTTGGGAAGTTAGGCCATGGGTTTACGATTTCCACCACAGAAGTACGGAACCTGCTTCTTCGTCACGACAACTTTCAAGCAGTGGACTCCTTTTGGCAGCATCCAGGGGTTTTACCCCGCTCTGGCCGAATCTCTTGTCTTTTGTGCCACGAAGTATAGCGCTCTGATTGCGGGCTATGTGCTGATGCCGACGCACATACACTTGCTCATATTCATCGAAGGCTCAAAGCCGGGTGCGTTTATGCGCGATTTCAAGAAGTTCATTGCCCAGAAGGTGATTAAGGATCTGAAAGGAGACAGTTCAAGCGTGTGGATGCCCAGATATGACAGGGTGGCGATTTGCAGCCACAACGTTCTTCGTCAGAAATTGAATTATATTCACCACAACCCTGTAAAGAGCGGGCTGGTGCAAAATGCGGAAGATTGGCAGTGGTCAAGCGCCCGCGATTATGGTTCAGCTGGCGAGGGGACGATTCCGGTCTGGAAGCAGTGGGCATAACTAGACACGACCTCTACTGTATCTGTCAGGTCACACCCGCCAAGGCGGGCAAGACCTGACAGAACAAGACCTGCTCTGTTAGGTCTTGCTCATGCCGGATCATCAATGTGACCTGATACACCTTAGCAGTTGCTGTCGACGTAGATCAAGGGAAAGAGTCAAGAGTGGAGGAGTCGATGTCTAAGCAAACGAATCCGATGGAGAAGTTCGCCTTTCTACTGGGTGACTGGAATTTAGAATACAAGGTTCCCAAAAGCGCGTTCAGCGAAGCCGCGACAGGTAACGGGACCGGTACCATCAAAAGGGCGTTGGACGATAAGTATGTAATTTTCGATTACTCCGCATCTCTGACGATAGGAGAAGGGGCAGCACATGGAATCTTCGCTTGGGATGAGAAAGCGAAGGTGTATAGATATTGGTGGTTCGAGGATTCGGGAAGTTTCTTAACGGCAACCTGTAATTTCGTTAATGATGAAACCCTGTTTTTGAACTGGCACGATACTCTGTTAATACAGACTTTTCGAAAAGCTGGCCTGGATAAGATGATATTGAGAATGGAAAATCCTGATTCTGAAGGCAAGTATGAGTTGATATTGGAAGTGATATTTACAAGGAAGTAACTCCTGTCGTTTGCCTACCGTTGGTGTTCCTGGCCAACTAAGAGCCGCGTACCCGTCATTGCGAGGAGCCCGTATGGGCGACGCGGCAATCCCTGGGTATCTCTCTGCCAGAACCAGGAGATTGCTTCGCTTCGCTCGCAATGACCGGTGCATCCTGTTGTGTCAGGTCGCACCCCGCACAAGGGGGAAGACCCGACGGAACGAGAGGTGCGCAAATAAAAGGGCGAACCCTTTGGGTTCGCCCTTATGCTTTTTGTGGATTACAAATCTCCGCTTACACCGGCGCCATCTCCGGCTCTTTGACGTGGATTGTGACGACCAGTTTCCCCCTCTCCTTCCTTCCGAGGATTTTAACCTCCGCCTGGAAATGCTTGCTGGCCCCCTCCAACACTCCCAGGAAGAAATCATTCAACTTTCTGTCAGAGGAATACCTGATTTCGAAATGACCTGGCTGGGCCTTCCTGAAATCCAGGCGGGGAAGAGTTCCCAGACCATCCCGTTTTATGTCGTCGTGTATCCGGTTTATGGCCGTGATCAGATCGCTGAAGCTGTTGATCCCGGACATATAATCACCGAATATATCGGCAAAATAGGAGAAAGTCTCTCTTCCAAACTCGCGCCACAGTGTAGAAAGGTCGGTCTCCGTCAGGTCACTCAACGCTTCCATCATGTTCGGCAAATCCTTATCCGGGTACCAGGTCAATTCGGCGAACACGTTGGTGTTCAAAGATGCCTTGTGACACAGATGGGAAAAGGAAACCCGGGGATAGTTCCTGTCAATGAAACGAGCCAGACTGTTGAACATGGCGCCGTTCATGGATGCCCTCCTTTTGAGATTTATTTTAAATGATAGAATTCCCCTCGGTAACAATGCGCTTATCGTCTCAAAGAAACCCGCCTTAAGCGCGCTGAGAAAAGTTGCTTTACATTTATACAGCCTCTTTCTATATTGATCTAACAGGTGAGAGATAGTGGTTTTTGAGAGGTCGGTCGCGCCGACCGGTGAACCAACCAAATTTAGGGGGTGGGTCTATGAAGCCCATCAGATTGCCTTTAATCTTGGTGATCATGCTCCTCACGCCGATCGAGCTTTCTTCTGCGCAAGAGGGCCAGGGGGCGATGACGATCTATGACCAGATCAAAAACGTCTCCTTAGATGAGGAGAAGATGGCCGAAGTCGAAAGCCTGATCCTGATAAGAGACGCAGCCGTCTTTCGGCTGAGTGAGGGCAAGATCTGCCTTTTCCAGCCGGTTGAGGGCCGGGTTACGGGCGCCGTGTTCGTGGGTGAGGGAGTCTTTGAATTCTCGCCGCCCACGGAGATCGAGAGGTATCAACTGAATAAGTTCACCGGGCAGGAGAGCCTGAGCGAGGAGTACGAGGAATTGTTTCTGCTCTTTTCAGACACGACGGCAGCGGAATTAGAACATAAGCTGAGGTTCTCCCCCGGAGAAGTGCCGCTTAGACTGGCGTCCATTAGAAGTGATTGTCATAAACGCGTCTCTGAAGAGAAAGCGAGAAACCTGTGGTGCCGCGTCCTGGAACAGTTTCTGGCCGATTCCTCACAAATGGCGAGCCAGTCACAAGGTGGCCCTGGTTTTTTCTATGCTGACGTCAAGACAATGCAGCTCGACCGGCTGCTCTTCACCTTCGATCCGGCAGAGGTGGAGGAGGAGGCTCTAGAAAGACCCGCTCCCAAGTATTTCAGCGTACATGCTCGCGACCTGATCTGTTCCTTCCACAGAGCAGAGGATTACGCGAGAAACTCCGTGGTGAAAGACACGCCAATTCCTGGTGAGCGAATGGACGCGATCAACGTCATGCATTACAAGATGGAGGTGGAGATAAGTGGCACTAAGAAGTTGTCCGCCAACGTTGACCTGGACTTCGAAAGCCTGATGGATGGAATAAACGTAGTCAGTTTTCGCCTGCATCCTGATCTGGAAATCGAGCGAGTTACCAACGCGCAGGGTGATTCTCTTTGTTTCATCAGAGAGAAAGAGCGATATGGAGTCTCCGTGCTTCTGATCCGTCCCACTAGCTCAGGGGAAGAGCGGAGATTGACCTTCAAGTATTCCGGCAAGGTCATAGATCAGAACTGGTACGGGGATTTCTACATCAGGTCCGGGTCTTCCTGGTATCCTCGATACGGCTACTTGCCAAGAGCCACCTACGATTTGACCTTCAAATCCCCCAGGGCATACGAATTCGTGTCCATAGGGAAGAAAACAAAAGAATGGACTGAGGGGGACCACCGGTGCACTCAGTGGGTGGAGGATTTTCCGACCTCCCAGGTCTCATTCAACTATGGGAGATTCAAGATTCACGGCCTGGAACACGAGGGTATCCCGCCGGTCTCGGTTTACTATCTGGAAGAGAGTGACAAGAAGTTCACCGCCGATTTCAATCGATTTCTCGGTCAGTACGATGACGTTCAGATTATGCTCCTGGACTCTAAGTCCAAGGAAAACATCGGAGCGGATTTGGTGAATAGTCTGAATTTCTTTCAGACAGTCTACGGAAAGTGTCCTTTTCCCAAGTTGGCTGCCACCGAGATTCCTGCGTCCTACGGCGTGGGGTATCCGGGATTAGTGCATCTTTCCTGGGGAACCTTCATGGGGGAGGGGGAGTGGCCCGAGGCAAAATTCAAGCATGTTTCATTTCGCGCCCATGAGGTTGCACATCAGTGGTGGGCCCACACCGTACGCGAGGAGACCTATCACGATCGATGGCTAACCGAAGGCTTTGCGGAGTACTCCGGAGCATGGTTTGCCCAGATGTCAACTCAGGACAACGAGGGGTTCTTTGAGCAAGTTGAGGAGTGGCGGAAAGACATTATGGGGAAGGGACACAAAGAGTCTGTGGGCTCAGAGGCCGGTCCCCTCTGGTTGGGATACCGGCTCAACTCATCAGAATCATCCGACTACGTCACCCTGGTGTATGAAAAAGGTGCGTACGTCCTGCATATGCTGAGAAACCTGATGATGGATTACAACGCTAAAAGCGACAGCAGCTTCATCGCCATGATGCGGGATTTCGTGGAAACATATTACGGAAAAGAGGCGTCCACCGAGGATTTCAAGGAGATAGTGGAGAAACATGTGGGTGAGGATATGGATTGGTTCTTTGACCAGTGGGTCTACGGAGTGGAGATCCCAACCTACAAGTTCTCCTACAGCACAAAGCCGACCTCCGACGGTAAGTACATCGTCACCTGTGAGGTCGATCAGGAAAACGTTCCGGAAGATTTCAAGATGTGGGTCCCGATACTGCTGGATTTCGGCATGAATCAGCATGCCATCCTGCGGCTCTGGGTGGACAAACCCCACAATGAATACCAGTTGCCCAAAGCGCCCATGATGCCCAGGAAGGTGATACTGAACCCGGCCCACGCGGTGCTATGCGAGGTGAAGAACAAATAGCTGTTGTCACGCGCCAGTAACTGAAAGGTAAGCCTATGGAGCTTTTTGAGGTGATTCGGAAAAGAAGAACGATAAGAACTTTCACCGGTAAGAATATGCCGAAGGGCGATTTGGAAAAGATCGTCGATGCCGGACGACTGGCCCCTTCGGCCAGGAACAGACAGACATGGGATTTCGTCGTGATAACTGAGAGAGCCGTTCTGGATCAGATCGTAGGTCGTTTTCACCCTCCGAGAAAGTACGACACCTTCGAGGACGGTAATTTTGACGGCACGTCTGCCATAATTGCAGTAATTATGGATGGTTCGTCTGAATACTGGAGAGAGGATGGAGCTGCCGCCACTCAGAATATGTTGTTGGCAGCCAGAGACTTAGGTTGGGGAAGCTGCTGGATAGAGGGCCAGATGCGCCCACACGAGAATGAGTTCAGGGAACTGCTACGAGTGCCCGAAGACAAACGAATTCTCCTGCTCGTCGCATTGGGCGGGCCGGTCAAGTGGTCGGCTTCTCCGCCAAAGAAATCGTTGTCTGAAGTCTTGCACTGGGGAAAATATGGGGAACGGTAACGGTTCGATTCGTATAACCCAGGTGAACGAACGCGCCTGACTGAAAGAAGAAAGGAGAATCTACAATGGAGTTCAAACCAAGCCGAAAGCTAAATGGTCTGTATAGTCTAATCAACTTCCTCTTGTTTGTTGTGTATTGTGTTTTGCCGGTCGTCTTTCTTCAGATCATCAAACAACATCCCCGGCATCTCTACGACATATGGTCCTTTGTCATAGGTGTGCTGGGTTTGATGGTTTTCATCCTTATTCAGTTGTACCTCCCTGCTTATGTCAAGACCTTGAAGTATGAGCTCTCTTCAGAAGATCTGAGAGTGCAGGGCGGCGTCTTCTGGAAGAGAAAGAAGGTGATCCCCTTTCACAAGATCACCAACCTTAACACACTCCAGGGACCGTTCGAGAGACGTTTCGGTTTAGGTCACCTGAACGTTCAGACCGCCGGCCACGGCGCCAACACCTCGCCTGAAGGGAAGCTGGTAGGCTTGGAGGATTTTGACGCGATCAAGGAAGAGGTAATGCATAAGGTGCGCCTGGTGAAATCCGAGGCGACAATGTTTGAAGACAAACCCCCTGCACGCACACAACAACAGCTTCTCAAGGAGATGCTCCAGGTGTTATCGCGGATTGAGAATAACCTGCAAAAAACTTGACACCAGAACTTCGTGCAGTATCTTGACAACACGTAGCCGAGGCTTCACGCCCCGGTGCCACCCGTACGGGGGGCTACGCGAACTTGACAAAGGGAAAGGTCTACTCAAGAGAAAACAAGTTTCACGTGAAACCATATGCTGACCTACGAAGAAGAATTTGACATAATCGTGGTCGGTGCCGGGCATGCCGGCTGTGAGGCGGCGCTGGCTTCGGCGAGGATGGGACAAAAGACTCTCCTTTTCACCATGAACAAGGAGACCATTGCCCAGATGTCCTGTAATCCCGCTGTCGGCGGACAGGCAAAAGGACAGTTGGTCAAGGAGATCGATGCGCTGGGCGGGGAGATCGGCTTCATCGCAGACAAAACCGCTGTTCAGATCAAAACGCTAAACCTGAAGAAAGGCCCGGCCGTCTGGTCCACCCGTACCCAGAACGACAGAGCGATGTACCGGCTGGCCATGCGGGAGTCGCTCGAGAACCAGGAGAATCTGTTCATCAAGCAGGATGCAATTGTAGAGATTCTCGTCAAGGACGGAAAGACACAGGGCGTTGTCACCGCTGCCAAAATGGCCTATATCTGTCAGGCGGTTGTTCTTACTCCGGGCACGTTCCTTAATGGGCTTATTCATATTGGCTTAGAGCATTTCCCGGCAGGCAGAGCCGGAGAGTTTCCAGCGCGCGGTCTCACCGAGAATCTGATTAAGTTAGGATTTCGAGCTGGCCGCCTGAAGACCGGTACCCCTCCGCGTCTGGATGGACGGACCATCGACTTCTCAAAGACAACTCCTCAGCCCGGTGACGAACATCCGAAACCGTTTTCCTTGCGAACGAAGATCCCTCCAGAGAACAAGCTCCTGTGTTATCTTGCCTATACCAATCCGGAGACCCACGGGTTGATCTTGAATAATCTGGAGAGATCTCCGCTTTACAGCGGGATGATCAAAGGGGTTGGTCCCAGATATTGCCCTTCGATCGAAGATAAGGTAGTCAAATTCAGGGAGAAGCCCAGGCATCAGCTCTTTTTGGAGCCGGAGGGAATTGGCACCAGCGAGTACTATGTCAACGGATTTGCCACCAGCCTGCCGGAGGACATCCAACTGAAGGCCCTGAGAACGGTACCCGGACTGGAGAAGGTCCAGATGATGCGTACCGGATATGCTATCGAATATGACTACTTTCCTCCGGTGCAACTGAAGCATACCCTGGAGACCAAGCTGGTGGAGAATCTCTACTTCGCCGGACAGATCAACGGAACCTCGGGCTATGAGGAAGCGGCAGCACAGGGAATAATGGCAGGTATAAATGCAGTCCTGAAGATCAGAGAAGAACCTCCCTTTGTGTTGGAGAGGAGCCAGGCTTACATCGGGGTGTTGATCGATGATCTGGTCACCAAGGGAACGGATGAACCTTATCGCATGTTCACCTCCCGGGCCGAATACAGGCTGATCTTAAGGGAGGACAATGCGGACCAGAGGCTCTTGGAATACGGGCACAAGTTCGGCTTAGTCTCCGAGGATATCCATGCTCGTTATCAGGAGAAGATGGAGAGAGTCGAGAAGGAGAAGGCCCGGCTGCGCAGGGTTTATGTCTCCCTCTCCTCCTTTACTCATCTTCTGGGGGAGATTGAGAACAACCGTAAGATGTCTCTGGTAAAGATGCTGAAGATGCCGGAGATCACCTACGAAGACCTGCAGAAGGTGGACTGGGAGGCCAAGGAAGTACCCCGTGAAGTATACGAGCAGGTTGAGCTTGAGGTCAAGTACGAGGGATACATCAACCGGCAGATAAAGGAGATCGAGAAGTCTCGGAAGCTCGAGTCGATGCGCATTCCGGATGACTTCGCCTATGATGATCTAAAGGGATTCAAAAGGGAAGCCCTGGAGAAATTCAAAAACGTCAAGCCAGCTTCTGTAGGGCAGGCGTCTCGAATCTCCGGGGTATCGCCAGGAGACATTGCGGTTCTGATGGTGCATCTTAGGCAGTTTACGGCAAAACGGTCAGCGGACGTATCGGATCGGTCAACGGATTGAACAGATTGAACGGATGAACAAGCAAACCAACGAGTCAACGGATGCAACGGATTCAGCGGATTAAATCCGTCCAGACGGACGCCCGTCTGGGCGTTCCATCCGTTTGATCCTTCGGGCGAAGGCCTCAGGACGAGTCTGTTAACCGGTTTTTGATGTTTCACGTGAAACATTTTGATTCTTCAGCAATCTAATCTTCTCCCATGTTCTCTCCTCAACAAATAACCCAATTCAAAAGAATCTGTTCTTCCTTCGGGATAGGTCTCTCCGACGGCATGGTTGATAAGTTCAAGGTTTATACCGGCTTACTGCTGGAATGGAACCAGCGGATGCACCTGGTCTCCAAAGGGGATGCCAAGCCCGACCGGATCCTCAGGCACTTTGTCGACTCCCTGTGCATCCTCAAGGCAATTGATATACCGAAGGGAGCGAAGCTCCTTGATCTCGGCTCAGGAGCAGGCTTCCCCGGCATCCCCATAAAGATCGTCAGAGACGACATCCAGCTAACCCTGGTGGAGTCAATCCGTAAGAAGAACCTATTCCTGCGGAAGCTAAGCGAGTCTCTGAGATTAGAAGGAATTAACATCGTGAACCAGCGGGCAGAGGAGTTAGCAGATCATCCTGATTTCAGGGAGAAGTTTGATCTGGTCACAGCCAAAGCAGTAGGAAAACTCAAGGATATCGTCGGATTGAGCGTGCCCTTCTTGAAAACCGGCGGGTTGCTGGTGGTATACAAAGGAAAAGAGCTAAAAAAGGAAATTGAGGAAACCACTTCCCTGAAAGAGTTCCGCATCAGAGACGTGACCAGAATCAAAGTGCCGGAGATGGACCTTCTGCGATGGGTGGTTGTGGTGAAAAGAGAGAGATAGAATTCGTGGAACATATCAGAGTTTCCGCATACGGCGGGATGAACTGGCATTCGGGCGTGCAACGAGAGTCCGCCGCCGCAAAATTCTCTTATGCGTCGACAACCAACTGACTCCGGATTGACACCTCATGTTTTTCTCTTAAAATCTCTTGCTTTTTCCTGCGAAGGTTGTAACTTATGGGAAAACATTGGAAGTGTTCTTAAACCTGTAAGTTCGGCGAGGGGATCAAAGCTTGGGAAGGATCATCGCAGTGGCCAATCAAAAAGGGGGAGTGGGGAAAACGACCACAGCAGTCAACCTATCCGCCTGTTTGGCTGTGGCTGAAAAGAAGACATTGCTTGTGGATATCGATCCTCAGGCCACATCCACCTCCGGCGTGGGCATCGACAAGAGCAAGCTGGAGAAAAGTATCTACGAGGTCCTGGTGGAAGACCTCCCCGTGGAAACGGTCATCCACAAGACAGAGCTCTCGTTCCTTGACCTGGTTCCCTCTCATCTTAGATTGGTGGGTGCTGAGGTGGAGTTGGTGAACGTCTTAGCCCGGGAGAGGAGACTCAAGGCTGCTCTGGAGCCGGTGAGGGAGAGATACGACTTTATCTTAATCGACTCTCCCCCATCCCTGGGACTTTTGACCGTGAACACGCTCACCGCGGCAGATTCAATCCTGATACCGATACAATGTGAGTATTATGCCCTGGAAGGATTGAGCCAGCTTTTGAATACCATAAAGCTGGTGCAGAAGAACTTGAATTCCAGGCTCGAAATTGAAGGTGTTCTTTTAACTATGTACGACAGCAGGTTGAATTTGTCAAGACAAGTAGCAGAAGAGGCGAGGAAGCATTTCTCTGATAAGGTGTATAAGACTGTGATAAATAGAAACGTCAGGCTTTCCGAGGCGCCCGGCTTCGGCAAGCCCATCATACTTTATGATATAATGTCCACCGGAGCAGACAACTATCTGAGCTTAGCCGAGGAGATACTGAATCATTCAGCACCAGTTACCGAAATGGTGCAGGTTGGAGAGATCAAAAATGAGTAGAAAAGCTTTGGGAAAAGGATTGGAGGCGCTGCTTGGCGAGTCGCCTGAAGAGTCGGTGAAAGCCGGGGAGCAGCCAAGGCAAGGGTTGGTCAACCTGAGGATCGATAAGATCAAATCGAATCCCTATCAGCCGCGCACAAAGGTGGATGAGGAGAAGCTCTCGGAGCTGGCCGCCTCTATAAAGGAAAAGGGAATCATCCAGCCGGTGGTGGTCAGGCAGGTGGGTGAGGAATTCGAGCTGGTGGCGGGAGAAAGAAGGCTTCTGGCGGCCAAGAAGCTGGGGTGGGAAGAGATTCCGGCGGTGATTGCAGGCAAACTCTCCAAAGAGGATATGCTGGAGCTGTCCTTGATTGAGAATCTGCAGAGGGAGGATTTAAACCCCATCGATGCGGCCAGAGGCTACAAGAGACTTCTGGAGGAGTGTCTTCTTACCCAGGCGGAGGTGGCTCAAAGAATAGGAAAAGACCGTTCCTCGGTGGCTAATACGCTGAGGATCCTGAATCTCCCGGACGAGGTGCAGGAGCTTATTGGGGATGGGAAGCTCTCCGAAGGTCACGCGCGAGCCATACTCTCGCTTTCCGGAGAGAGAGAACAGATCGCTCTGTCCAGACGGGTGACGAAGGAGGAGCTCTCCGTTCGAAGAACAGAGGATTTGGCGCACCCGGATAGAAGAACTCGCTTCACCAGAAAGAAAGCAACAACCTCTCCGGCGTTTTTTGAGATCGAGGAAAAATTAAAGCAGTTTTTCGGAACCTCAGTCAAGGTGCTTGGCAAGGAAAAAGGTGGAAAAATCGAGATAGAGTTTTATTCAGAGGAGGATCTGTCCCGGATACTGGAGTTGCTGCAGATAGATTTGTAGTCTTGGCCTCACCTGGGGCGGGCTTTGTCTTTTCCGCATTCTTGGTGAATAGCAGTAGGGATGAATATGCCGAGAAGATCTATTAACTTTCTCATAATCCCCGAGGGTCACACCAAGAGCCTGAAGTTCAAACTCTCGTTTTTCACTCTGCGGCTGTTGGTGGGTGTGCTGGGCTTCTTTCTGCTTTTTGTCATAGTGCTGAGTTTCTTCCATGGAAAGCTTTTGTATGAGGTAATCGCCGGTAAGTCACTGAAACAGGAGAACGAAAAACTCAAAAGATACAATACCAAGGTGGTGGAACTCGAGAAGGAGCTTTGGGAATACAAGAATTTTGTCCAGAGGGTAGCGGAGTTGGCCGGAGTTGAGTATCAGGGGCGGAACGAATTGCAATTGGCCTCCTACTCAGAAGGCATTGACCAGCAAGCTATGGAAGGCATTCCTGCTTTCGCAGAAAAAGAAGCGGAGGCTTCCTCCACTTTGGATTCGATTATGGTCCAGCCTGACTCAGCCAGAGGGATTCCCGCAGGTGCACCCATAGAAGGGTGGATCACGCAAGGGTTCTCGATGAATATTCCCGGCTTCGGAGCGCAGCACCCCGGGGTCGATTTTGCGGCAAAGATTAGAACAGGGGTGAAGGCAACTGCGGATGGAAAGGTCATTTTAGTCAGCTGGGACGATATATATGGGAAGCTGGTAGCAATTGATCACGGGAATGGCTATGCGACCTACTACGGGCATAATTCGAAGATCCTGGTGAACCTTGGCGATGCTATTCTACGGGGCCAGGTGATTGCCCTTTCCGGAAACACCGGCAGAAGCTCAGCTCCACACCTGCACTATGAAATAAGAAAAGATGACGTCCCCATAGATCCGGGGAGCTTTTTGAACCGACGCTGATATCAAATCATGAAGAACAGAAAAGACAGAGGAGGGGAAGGATTGAATACCATTATAGGAAAGGACTCCATAGTCGAAGGGACTATAAAAATCCAGGGCGGAGTCAGAATCGACGGTGCGGTCAGAGGCAGGATCTCTGCCTCAGAAGCTCTGGCCGTGGGAGATAGCGGCATAATCGAGGCTGAAGTGGCGGTCAGAACTGCTGTGATCAGTGGCAGAGTTCTCGGGAATATCTTCGCGCAGGACAAGATCGAGCTTCAGTCCAAGGCGGTGGTGGAGGGGGACATCACCACCAAGAACCTGGTGGTAGAGGAAGGAGCAGTATTTCACGGTAAATGTAACATGAAGGACACCTCCTCCGAGGCCCCTTCGCCGGAGGAATAGAGGCTTTTAGGTTTCAATACGTATATACGCCCCATAAACTACCTATGTTAACAATTGTCAGGAGTTTGTGGAAAATCTGTTAAGTTGTGCTAGATCAATGCGTTAATCTAAAAAATGGGACACGGTTTCATACCAGTTATCCACATCTCGGCTCTTAACCACCAATGACAGTTTGAGTTAAAGACCATCTACTGATTCTCTAATCAAAACAGAAGCGCGAAGTACTTGTTTGCGTTAACGTTAGCTGAGGGACGCGGATATCGAGAGGTCGTTTACGGTAGATATCCCAACATAATAGATTAGAAATCCTATCGCACCTGCAGGGGTGGGGCCCCTCTTTGGCGCGCCTCCGGCGCTGTCGTCGTGTCCACCCGGCTCGAAACTGTGGATTGAGTGAATGGTCTGGTTAGCCGTCGTTTTGATACTGATCGGGGCTGTCTTTTCGTGGGCTTACCGCTTCTACCTTTTTTCCTTCTACATCTATCTTTTAGTACAGTTTGAGCACAGAGGAAGAGACTATCAGCTTCTGAGCTCGCTTAGAGAAAACCTCGTTCACGAGAGAAAGAAGAAAATAGCCGGCTTGGAGATGATTCTCTTCAGTTGGGAGAGGGGGGAGGAGATCCAGCCGAAGTATGAGTATCTCGAGGAACTTTTGGAACAGTTGAAGGATCTCGTCCGGATCGAAAGAAGAAACCTGATGGCCACCACTGAAGACATCTGGCTATGGGGAAAGCTGTGGAGCATGCTGCTGAAAATCCAGAGAACGTCCAGTGAGAACAGAGAAAAGTCTGATGTCACAGCGCTGAGAGGGGTTCTGGTCAGATTCAACGAGCTGACTGACCAAATCGTCCAGAGTGCCACTCAGAGGTTTTCCTTTTCGCTGAACGATGCACTGCGCGAATCAGTGAAGACGGTGAGGGTTGAGAAGACTCAGGCAAGTGGAATCAGCATCGAGGAGGAACTGGAAGATGCCGGCGAAGATGTTCGATTCTCATACGACAACTTCAAGCAATGGCAAAGAGTTCTCACTAACCTGATTCGCAACGCATTCGAAGCAGTAGAACGAAACAATCAGGGGCTGGAGGCTTGGGGCTCGCAGCCGCCCCGCACTAGGCGGGACGTGGTGGGGAAGAAATCGGCTGGGTCAGAATCACCACCAGACTCTCGGAAGCAAGCATCGGTCAGGCAGGAATGCCTGACCTACCAGGAGTCTCAGTCGTCATTGAGGATTCCGGCATTGGCATGGACGAGATCACCAAGTCCTCGTTTTTCAAAAAAGGTTCACCTCTGGAAAAGAAGGGGGCTTGGGTCTTGGGGTTAGTGAGGAATCTGTGCAATTGATTGACCAGCATGGCAACTGGGAGATTGAAAGCCAGAAGGGTGCGGGCACGACGATAACCATAACCATAGACAGGGAAAAAGCCCGGAAAGCTGAGCTGATTCTGCCTGCGGAGAGGCCTTTAGTCGTCAGTGGGCAGTTTTCAGTCCCCACCACCCTGAAGATATACAACATCCGGGGTCAACTGGTGCGGACTTTGGTGGATGAGTCGAAGATGGCCGGGAGCTATGAAGTGATTTGGAATGGAAAGGATGAAACGGGAGTAGAGGTGGCCAGCGGGGTGCACTTGTATAAACTTACGGCCGGTGAGTACACCGAATCGCAGAAGATGATCCTGATGAAGTAGAGGGTGGGGGCTCAGGAACTGCCTGAGGGGGTGTAAAGCCGCCAGGTGGAAAGGGCACACGCCCGGCGGCTTTGATGAATATTCACAGCTGTGAGGAAAGAAATACATAGCATCCTCCCAATCATCAGATCTCCCAGTCTTGGGCTGCCAGGACATCCCCTAACCCTATCTCCTGCAGAAATTTCCTCACGGGAAGAGAAAGATATTTTCGTTTCTTCAGGACCACGCCGTAGCCTAACTTCCCGAAATGCTCGGTCACCGGTATGTACGAGAGCGACGGATCCTCCGTAGCTTCAGTCACCAATCCCGAGACTATCGAGATCCCCTGCCCGATCTTCACGTATTCCTGAATCACCGTGGCTCCGCCGGTCTCAATCACAAAATTGTAACTGAGGTTCTTTTCTCGGAAGACATTTTCGATCCTTCTGCGGATGGCGTTCTCCCGTTCGTACAGTATCAGGGGCTCCCGCACGATCTCTTTTAAGCCCACCTGCAGTCGTCCAGCCAGCCGATGATTGGCAGGCACGCAGAGAAACATATCGTAGGACCATACCTCAAAGAAAGAGAGATCCGAAAAGTCATTCCAGGAGGAGGTGATGCCGAAATCCACGTCTCCCCTTGATACCATATCGAGTATCTGGGTGTCCAAAGGTCTGTTCAAGATCACCAGTCGGATCTCCGGATTATGCTTCTTGAAGGCCTGGACGATCTGGGGCAGCTTGTATTGCATTATTCCCCGGTAAGCCGCCATCGTCACGATCCCTTCAGGGGCGCCGGATAGTTCTGCGAAATGGACCTCAATGTTGTCCATAGTCTGCAGAATCATGTCCACGTAGGCCATCAAAATCTTGCCGGCTGGAGTCAGAGCAATGCCACGTCCCTCCCTCTCGTAAAGCTTGACCTGTAGTTCATGCTCCAGTGCCTTCACTTGGTGGCTGACCGCCGACTGTCCGATATGAAGCACCTTTGCGGCTTTGGAGAAGCTTTTGTGCACCCCTGCCCAGTAAAAACCTTTCAACGACTGTAATTCCATGCTACCTCCTTGGAGTGCAATTACTTACGTGGTCGCTGCCCTTACTGTACTGTATTCTTTACAGAGCGATGTATTAAAAACTCCATGCATAGATGAATTAGTATACGATGTTAGGCTAAGATAATACTTTGATTCATGTGTGTCAACCGATATTTTATAATGGGAACGGAAATTTAAGGTTAAGAAAAGGTGAGGTTTAAACAAGACGAGAGATTGCCTTTGTATCGACGAGGTTGGACTAAGCCAGAACCTAACTTAAGTTGGGTTCTGGTCAAACTGAAAGTAAAAGAAAGGAGTTGAAAATGGTTCAGCCAATCATGTTCACGTTGAGGGCTTCGGTGGTTCCGTTTCAACTGCTCCGGCCTTTGCCCACAATCTTCGCCAGCGTGCAGGGCGTTTGCGGAGAAGAGGCTCTCCCGGAGATGCCTGTTAGGGTGAGAGAGGAGCTTGACTCTCACTTAGACTGCCTGTCGGGAATGTTGAATGCTCTCTCAGAGATGAAAGCTCTGCCACAGGCCGACCAGGAGAAGCTCTCACAGATGATAAGCGGGGTAAAGGAGGCGAAGACTAGGTATCTGTGCGAGAAGACCAGTTTGCTCAACAGCGGCTTGGAGCAGGTCTGTGAGCGGCAGAAAACGCCGATTAAAGAGGAATGCCGCGCTCATGCAGCCATGTTTCGGGGCCTTTACCGCAACGTGGTGCGAGTGAAGAAGCTTTGTTTAATCTGCCACGATGAGCACAACGAAAGGGTCTCGAGCCTGAAAGATACCCTCAGCCAGCGTTGCTATTATGACGTTGAGACCAGATCTGAGGAGTCGATTAATTCCGAGTCGGTGAATTCGGACTTCGTGATCTACACCCCGTCCCAGCCTGCCGGAGAGGTCTATTTTGACGGCATGCCCAAGGCGGGAATCCCGCTTCTTTTGATGATCGAGTTGGGCAAGAAAACTGAGGAGTGTTCCATTGCCGATCTTCGCAGGGTGTTCCAGCACCAGCAGAATAACATCGACGTGTTGTACTCGCCCTTCCCTCCTATTCGTCTGTTCCAGAAGATCGACATTGCCTACGTTCAGAATCTGTATAAAACGAGTTGAGGTTGGAAAGATTACATATTGCGTCGGGGCATCTTACCCCGACGCTTGGCAAGGCCAGCGCTGAGGGTTCACCCTGAAGAACACCCCCTGGCCAATACGTAAACCGCTGATTCTATTAGTGGCGTCTCACACCAGAACCTAACTTAAGTTAGGTTCTGGTTACGTCTCTCGGTTTCTCGTTCGTTCCCGTCTAACCCCTCAATTTCTTAGCCAGCAACGCCACTCTTTTTCCCAACTTCACGGCATTCGAGGCGGTTTCTGTATCTGGCGCCCCGACACATGCCACACCATAGTGGCCGGTTGCATCCAGAGGGTCTCCGACGATGATCATGCCGTATATCATCATGGCCTGGATTATGGAGAAGATGGTGGTCTCCTTCCCGCCGCTCGGATCTCCGGATGTGGTAAAGGCGGCGCCGATCTTATCGCCCATCTTCTGTCGAATGCTGACGAAGTCGTCAAAGATTTGTTTCATCTCGGCGACCATTGCTCCGAAATAGACCGGCGACCCGGCTATGATTCCATCAGACTTGACAAAATCCTCCTTGGTGACTTCGGACACCGGTTTAATCAGGCAATCGACGCCGTCGATCTCCTTCACACCCTCGGCTACGTGCTGAGCCAACTTCTTGGTATTCCCGGTCCTCGAATAATACATTACTAAAACCTGCACCTGTTTCTCCTTTTGCTTTGGGGATTGAAGATTCGAGCTTCTTATGTTCTTGTTTTGCGAAACGGCAGCCTGTTCCAAGTATATAATGGCGGAGGGTGCAGGATTCGAACCCGCAAGGCCTTGCGGCCGGTGGATTTCAAGTCCACTGCCTTACCAGTTAGGACTAACCCTCCGGGCTAACGCCGCCTACGGTCCACGGCGGACAGTCGACAGTCCGCCCCCCCGTGGCCCAATACTAATATCGAATGTCAGGGGGCAAATGCAAGAAAAAAGTTGGGATAGGAGCAAACTCTGCCAATAGGGGTATAATTCCCGTGACAAAAACGTCAAATTGTAGGCCTCGTGCAACTCACGGCCTGCTATCTGGATCAGTTTCTGACGTCTCGTCTTTGCCCTCCTCCTGACTGATCCGCTCCCCCAGCCGGTAGTAGTTGAAGTCACCTCCGGTGGCCCAGATGATCGGGTGAACCTTCCGCCAGTCGAGCTTGCCGTCCGTCAGGTACTGTGGGTCGGCATATGATTTAACGACTCTGCCGATGATTCCCTCGTTGGGATCATAGTCGAGGATTTGGGCCACTTCGCACTCCATAGTAATCGGACACTGCTGAATCATCGGAGCGGTCTTCAGCTCTCCGTAAAAGGTTTCGAAGAGCGAGGCTTTGTCGATATCGCGGCCAGATTTGCTTCCGCAGATTTTCGTCTCGGCCAGGAGGGCCTCCGAAGGGATATTCACGCTGAACGTCTTGTTCTCGTGAATTCCAGTACTTGTATACCGCTTCTTGTACAGGCTGAAGAAAATATGTTTCCCGAAGTTGAAAGGGCAGATATATCCAATTACAAGGTAGTTTGGACGGCCGTTGACCATCGCTCCGACTAAGACAACCGGCAGCGGGCTCAGCAGATTCCCCTTAACTTCCTGCTTCATAATTCCTTCTTTAAGAGAATCGGATGCTTCTCAATTAAGTAACGGTGGTAAGTAGAGAAAGGTTGCAATTAATAAGATGGCTTGTGGGGGCAGAAGATGAGCGGCTGAGCCGACGAGCGGGGTTTTGAGGTTAGGTCAGATCTTGCCCTGCGGGTGTGACCTGACACCTGATTGCTCGGCTGTCGGGTCACACCCGCCAAGGCGGGCAAGACCCGCCAGGGCATAGAGAATCGCACTACCACCCAGGCAGAGTCACTGGTGGGATACTTCCGTTCTGGGTTTCCTGGACTCCCGGAAGTCTTCTTTGTATTTGCTGATTAATCGGTGCAGCTCCACCCGGTGCATTCTGGCCTCTTCGGCGGCCTTGGAGACGACGTCGTTGTTTTTTGTGAGAATATGGCTCAAGAAAGATTTCTCTATCTCCTCGACGGCTTTCTTTTTCAAAGCTTTCAACTCACCATAATTCTGCGGGATTTTGATCTTGTAGTCAAAGTCGTTTTCTTTAAACAGGGTGCCGGGAAGGTCCTCTTTGCTTATCCATTCGCCCTGGGCCAAGATCGCAGACCGCTCGATTATGTTCTCCAATTCCCTGATGTTACCGGGGAAGCTGTAACGGGTAAGAATGCTCAAAGCTTCGGGATCGACTCCCTTGATCTTCTTGCCATTCTTTTTCCCAAACTTGAGGGCGAACGATTCAGCCAACGGTTCGATGTCGAGCTTCCTCTCTCTCAAAGCGGGGAGTCTTATGTTGATGACGTTTATCCGGTAGAACAGATCCTCCCTGAATTTGTTTTCCTTGACCCGTGAGAGAAGGTCTTTGTTAGTGGCGGCAATGACGCGAATGTCGGATTTTTTCACCCGATTAGAGCCTAACGGTTCGAACTGGCGGGACTGGAGAAATCTCAAGATCTTCACCTGCAGCATGGGACTCATCTCCCCGATTTCATCCAAGAAGATGGTTCCGCCATTTGCCCTTTCGAACTTCCCCGGCTTTCTCTGCTCCGCGCCGGTGAACGCGCCCTTCTCGTATCCGAATAGCTCGCTTTCCAAGAGTGTCTCCGGGATGGCGGCGCAATTTATCGGAACGAAGGGCTTCTTGGAGCGACCGCTGTTGAAATGAATTGCCCGGGCTAAAAGCTCCTTGCCGGTTCCCGATTCCCCTTCAATCAAAACAGTGGCGTCGGTATCGGCCACGTCCGCCACCGTCTTGAGCACCTCCACCATCTGGGGGCTGTTTCCCAGAATCTCGTCGAAGTTGAATCTTCCCCGCAGATCCTGCAAGAGCTTCTCCTGCGACTCCTTAAGCTCGGTGAAAAGCAGGTTGTTCTCCAGAGCCACTCCCACTCTTTCACCCAGGGAGGTCAAAAGTGAAGCATCGTCTGGAGTGTAGTAAGAATCGGCCTTGGCATCATCCAGGTACATAATGCCCAGAACCTTATCATTTGACTTCATGGGCACACAGAGAATGGAGGTCGTCTCGAAGGGGCCGCTTTCTTTCTCCTCATCCGGTTCTGAGACTAAAAGCTGGGTGATGCAGATGGCATTTCCGCTTTCCGCAGCCGCTTCAATTACCTTTTCGTTTATGCTATTCGTTTCCTCGCCGATTTCCTTTTTCTCGCTGTTTTTGGCAACGGCGATTTTTACGTTTTTGCCTTCTTCGAATATCTTCAGGAAGCAACGTTCACAGGAGGTGATCTCAATGACCGAGTCGACCACCTCTTCAAGCAGCGCATTCACGTCCCTTTCCGAGTAGATGATGTCGGACAGCTCGTACAGCGTTCTGAACGTTCTTCTCTCATCCTCCAATTCCTTGGATTCGGTCTTGCAGCGTTGATATTCGTCAGCAAGCTTTGTGATGTTTTCGCCTAAGGAGTTTTCCAGCGTGCCGGCCTTCCTCTCGATGTTGTCCAGAGACGACGTGGATCTTTCAACCACCTCACCCGACTTGTCCGACGAGCCGATGGAACCAAGACTTAAGAGATTCTCCTTCAGTGCGGAGAGATCGCGGAAGATGGATTTGAGATTCCGCGAGCCGCTCAGCTTCAGCGTCTGAATGCTCTCCTCAACTTTATCCAGCGTTGGTTTTGTTTTTTTCTTTTTCACTTGGCCCAATATTAATCTCGTTTGAGAATTTGTCAACAAGAAATTTGAGAATGATGAATTTGGCGGATGCAAAATGCAAGAAACTTTTGGTCAGACAATTCAAACAGACGCTCTGATTCGGGAACGGTAGACCGTGTGCGTGAAGTAGAAATTTCTTGACTTAGATATTTCTGCGACGTAATATATATGTAGTTTTTTTCAGGGCCCATAGCTCAGTTGGTTAGAGCAACTGACTCATAATCAGTTGGTCGCAGGTTCGAGTCCTGCTGGGCCCACTTTTTTATCCCCCCGCTTGCAGATATTTTTCTGCCGGCTATTTTTTCAAGAAGAATTCTGGCTTCGCCGGACAAGGGTGGTTCGCCCTACGTATGCAGAATTTCACCCACACAAAAAGGCGGATGCTGTAATCTCATCCGCCCTGTGTTTCATTCATCCAGCCTGGAAAAAGACTAGGAGTTCTCTCTATAGAGAAAGGGGGGAAGAGCGCTTTGATAAGCACTCCCCCCCACGGCCAACAGAGAAGGGGTGAAGAGAGTGTGTACCCTGTGGACCGATCCCTTCGTGGCAAGTTCCTTCACGGGCTCCCTGGCCATTGCGGCCGCGGAAGCCCCATTTTCGTCTTTCTTAAGATCACTGAAGACTTCAAGATGATGCTATTGCCGGGGAGGTTGTCCCAGCTTGATTGAAAAGCCATATAGTACCCTAACCCTCTTGGATGCAAGACCCTTTATCTCACCTGTGCGAGAGAACTCCGATCTGTTCTTCTTTTTTGATTTAGTGGCCTGTTCGATCAGATGGTCGATTTCCTTAAACAGCCCGCCGAAGTTGTTTTCTCCTTTACTCATGTTGATATCGTATCGAGATTTTCTCTTTCTGTTTTCGGTTCCTTTGCCCATCCCAGCGACCCTCTTTCGCCGCCACCTGCTTTGCCCTCCTGAAAGTCCGCAAGTACGTTTTCTTAGAACCGTTCCTCTGGTTGAATCTTCATCGTCGCTACCGAAACCTCTGGCTCCATGTGGCACATCTCTTAATTCGCAGGCTCTGATCGGTTGTTTCGCCTTTTGCGGGCCCATCAGTTTCCTGGTTAAAGGTCGAACTTACTGGATCGTTGGGTCTCATCCGGGAGACGCGGATGCAGGTTCGCTGAGCCCAAGTGTGCTTGCTCAATTGTCGTGTCAGAATGGACGTGTCTTCTTTCCCTGGGGGATTCTTCCTTTATTGGCTGCGCTTTGCGTTTAGATGCATGAAACTCAGGAGAATCCCTCTGAAAAATCTCGGCTTGGACAGCCCTTTCGTTCTTCGTGGGGACGTTTTGATACTTTGTGGGTTGGTCTTGTGGGGACGTACGTTCATCTACCTTATCGGCAGGAATCGAAATGTCTTAACGATGCCCAAGACAAGATACGCTCTACCGGGGAGTCACCTAACTGACTCGGTGGCATGGCCCTAAGGGTGGGGGCATTTTTTCCTTGACAAAAGGGGCAGGGGGGCTTATCTTAGAAATCGGAAGGGACAAATCAGTTTGGGCTGTATCTTGCTGGTTGCCGGAATGGATCCCGAGAGGAGTATATCCGCCTCGATTGCGGCGTCAGGGGATACTGTCTCTGCTTCGTAACTCCTGGGTCGCAAGATCCGGATTTAACCTAAGGAGGAGTCTGCCATGTCACTCTACTTTCTGCCCTCAAAATTCCCCTGACCTGGCTCGGCTCTGCTGTTCGCAGACAGCGGAGAGGCGAATTCTCGCTGTTTAAACGTGAAGCAGGGAATTTTGATGTCGATATGGAGAATAAGGGGCGATTCTCCTTGTGGGAGCACATCTGCGAAAAGAAAAAGATGTGTTGATCGACAAATCATCTTATCAACCAAAAAACAGAAAGATACACTTAAACAGCAGGAGGTAGAGAAAAATGAAGAAGAAAGAAGGTTGGTGTTTTGGAAGACTGCTAATATTGGCGATAGCGACGGCGCTGGTAGCATCCGTAGCCCTAACGGCATATACAACGGGTGAGCAAAAACCGGAAATTACGAACCTCACTCTAACGGACCCCGGCACGGGGCATGTCCGCAGTTGGGCCGGTACCGATTCTAAGGGTGTAGTGTGGGACAATGGGATGCAGTACGATAACGGGTGGCATTCGCAGGACGATCCCCCCAGCGGCCTTGACCCCATCCCCGCTGATGACTTCATGTTCCAGGTAGACCAGCTGGTAAATGATGTCCACTGGCTTGGCGCGTACGCCGCGGGGCCCCCGGATGATGGTGACTTTGACTGGCGAGTCATCTTCTATAATGACTTCGGTGATGGCACCAAACCTGGCGCGGTTATCGCCACCTGGGTGTTTCCCAACGCCCAAGTCAACGAGACGTTCGTTGAGGAGTTTATGCCGGGTGTCTTTATTTACAGCTACTCGGTTGACTTGCCAGCTGCGCTGAGCTTCTTGGCTGGCACCAAGTACTGGATCTCCATTCAGGGCGTTGGCGCCGCCCCGCCTTATTCCTACTGGGCTATGCACAGTGATCAGATCCTGCTGCACGAGGCTGTGTTCAAATCGATCTATTACGGTTACCCGGATTGGACGAACTCGTCGGTCGTCCTGGGCACGGCCCACGACATGTGCTTCCAGCTCACCTTTGAGGAGAGGTGTGATTGGCAGCCGGGCGATCCTCACAAGATGCACTACCCGCAGTTGCCGGATGAGGATGGCTGGGACGTGAATGCAACCCAGCCTCTGGTCTTAGCAGACGACTGGGAGTGTTCGGAGGAAGGCTGGGTCAAGGACATCCATTTCTGGGGTTCGTGGAAGCACGGTATCGAGGGAACGATTGTCGGCTTCTGGCTCAGCATCCACTCGAACATCCCGGATCCGGACGGTCCCGGTCCCGGTTACAGTATGCCGGGCCAGACGTTGTGGGAGCTCTACGTTGAGGACTTCGACTTCACCCCCATCGATCCGCCCACCATGGAAGGGTGGTATGATCCCTCCACCGGCGAGGTCTTCCCGGACGACCATCAGGCTTACTTCCAGTACAACATCTGTCTTCAGGAACCGGACTGGTTCTACCAGTACCAGGACACCATCTACTGGCTGAACATCAGCGCGATCGTTTTGGAATATCCTGATGCAGTATGGGGCTGGAAGAGCTCCGAGAATCACTTCATGGACGACGCGGTCTGGGCTTACTGGGGCGAGCTGGATTGGGTGGAGATATACGAGCCTGGAACTTCTCCTGGGCCGGTCATCAATCAATTCTTCATCGAGTTCGGCCCGGACGGGATGCCCATAATGGCCGGTGGAACCGATTACTACGATGATGGCACATCGTTTAATGGATGGTACTACTACTGGATGACCAACTGGTGGAATATCTGGTTTTATAATGCCCCGTTCGATTTCGAGCGCTACAAGGACGTCTTTGTCCACTTCGTGTGGTTTCCTACAGATGCGCAATATTGGATCGAGGTTGCTTTGAACTGGGCTACCCCTGATTGGCCGCCGGGAGGCCCACCGCCTCTTCCAGACGACCAACCTGAGGAGATATTCATATGGCGTGAGTACATCCCGCTAATGGAACCGGGAATGCCTGTGGACTTCTGGTACACGATTGACCAGTACAACCCAGAGTGGGTCTCCATGGACGTCATCGGTGCGAATGTTGTCATCCCCGAAGGGATAATCGAACACCAATGTCTGCCGGCTGAGGATACCGTGTCGCTCGATCTGGCGTTTGTAATCACCGGAGGACCACCGTGTGAGCCGAGCATCGATGCGGAGAAGAAAGTGTGGGATGAGGAAAACCAAGACTGGGTTGACCTTGTGGATCTGGACGTAGGCGAAACTGCGCAGTTCCAGATTGCCATCCACAATGACGGGACCTGCTGTGATCTGACCAACATAGACGTTTACGACTTCATGGATGAGAGCTTGGAATTCCTCAGCGCAGATCCGCCTCCGGATGCGGTAACGCCGGTTCCGGGAGGCACAGAACTGACCTGGTTATTCCCTGGACCATTGTCACCCTGTAACTGGATTTACATCGAGGTCTTAGCAGAGGTTCTGGGCCCGGTTTGCCACACCGATTCAAACTACATATTCGTGAATGGCGCCTGTGAGCCTCAAGCTATTGAAGTGTACGATGAGGACGCTGCGTACGTACATGCCACCGAGCCTCCATGGCCCGATCACAAGATGCACTACCCGCAGCTGCCTGATCCGGAAGGCTGGGACATTGTTGCCACCCAGGGCTATGATACGCATCCGGGGATAGTGGCAGCAGATGACTTCATGTGCATGGAATCAGGACCGATTACGGACATCCACTTCTGGGGTTCATGGCTGTGGGACGAAGAGATACCTATTCGCGGCTTCTGGCTGTCTATCCACGACAACATCCCCGGGCCCCCTTGGAGCATGCCGGGCGCGGAGTTGTGGTCAGCGTATGTCACGGACTTCGACGTGACTCCGGAAGGTATGGGTCCACAAGGATGGTATGATCCTCATGCGGATTGGTGGGAGCATCCCAATCATCAGATGTACTACCGATACGACATAGACAGCATCCCAGTGCCATTCGTCCAGGATAGCGGGACCATTTACTGGTTGAACGTTATGGCCGACCTTGGCCCTCCGGGATATCTAGGTTTCCCCGAGCCGTATTTGTGGGGTTGGAAGACGTCAGGAAGTCCTCACTTCGAGGATGACGCGGTGTGGGCCGTGTGGACTCCGCCCGTTTATGACTGGATTCCGCTCACCAACCCGATCACCGGAATGACCCTTGACCTGTCGTTTGTAATCACCACCTCGGAGATTCCGGTGATATGCGGTGACGTGAACAACGACGGCATAGTCAACGTGGGTGACATCGTCTACCTGGTCAGCTATCTGTACAAGGGTGGACCGGCGCCGATTCCGATGGAGTGCGTTGGAGACGTCAACAACGATGATGTAGTCAACGTTGGCGACGTCGTCTACCTGGTCAGCTATCTTTACAGGGGCGGTCCGGTACCTGATCCGAATTGTTGCAACCCGCCTTGGAAGGAGTAGGTAGGTTAAGGTCGTAGGCGGGGCTGTAAAAGCCCCGTCTGACGAATTTGTGGTTCTGACCGACAACGGTACTAATTAAAAGAGGAAAGGTGGACGCTCAAAGAGGGCGTCCACCTTTTGATTTTTTGTAGGAGCCCG